>NZ_JBHVHX010000004.1:0-328290 GCF_042799895.1 Nocardia sp. NPDC057663
AGGTCTACGCTGAGCATCTGAACTGTGGTGACGCACTGACTGCTTGAGCGCAGCAACGTTTACCGAACACCCGGCGCGACAGTGGCATTGGCGGCGCATCAGCAGGCGGAAATGTTCGGAAACCCGTTCGTTTACTGGTAGCTTCAACCCCGGTTATCGAACACGTTTCCTGAACGTACGGAGGGGTTTTCATGGCGTTGGTCGGTCTGGTCCGGGTCAGCACGAGCAAGCAGGAGACCGCACGCCAGCACGACGATCTCGACCCGATCTGCGTGAAGGTCTTCGAGGAGAAGATCAGCGGCACGATCAAAGTCGCCGACCGGCCCGGCCTCCAAGATGCCCTGAGCTATCTGCGTCCTGGTGATCTACTCACCGTGCAGGAGGCCGACCGGCTCGGCCGAAACCTCCTCGAGGGGCTGATCGTGCTCAACGATCTGTTCCAGCAGGGGATCTCGGTCAAGGTACTGCACGGCATCGCCGCCGGAGAACACATCGAGCGCAGCCTCATCCTGGACCTGGCGCTCGCCCTGGCCGAAGACCGGCGCCGCGACATCTCCCGCAAGACCCGCAACGGACTGGAGTCCGCGGCTCGGCGTGGCCGCAAGGGTGGCCGGCCTCGGGTGGTCGACGACGACAAGCGCCGCGCGATCCTGGCACGCCACGGCGAAGGCCAGTCTTTGCGCGAGATCTCCCGCGGCATCGGGGTGAGCCTGGCCGTGGTGCACGGTGAGGTCGTAGCCGCCTGCGAAGCGGCGAGTCCGTCAGGAACGCCGTGAGTGGTTGTCGGTCCCCGGTGGGATGCTCGCACTATGGAAATGCGTAACGGCGTGTGGAGCAGCCAGAGCAAGGCCAGTGACGCTGACGACATTCAGCGGTGAGCTAGGAAGATCCTCAACGCGACAACAGATCCCGAGATCGAGCGCTTGGCAAAGAAGATCAAGCGCGCTGCTGAAGATCTAGAGCGCGCCTCCGTCGTTAGTCAGGCACGGAGATCGCGGACGAACTCTGCGCCGCCGGGCCGGGAATCGTGAAAGGGATCATGCCCCTCTCCGCGGGACCGGACTGCACATAGCCCAGCTTGCGCAGCATCCCAAGGCTCTCTTTGTTCCTCGTATCGACAGACCCGCCCAGCGTCATCAAGTCCGCGAGTTCTGGACGACCGAACACAGCCTTGAGCGCTGCCGACCCGAGGCCTTCCTCCTGCCGCAAAGGGTCGATGACGATGTTTACGCCACCATGGAACGGCGGCATCACCGGATCATCCTCCCGTTCGGTCCAACTGCCGGTCACCTGCACAGAGACGAATCCGACCGCCACCTTGGCCGCATCATGCACCATGTAGCGAACCAGCGGCCGTGCGAGGTACCTGCCTGAGCTCACCTTCGAGCCGGGCGCGCCGGGCCACAACTGGTGCTCCAGGTCGTGGACGTACTTCGACACAGCCTCGTCTTCCCACCACCGCTGCAATGTGGGCAGATCGCTTGTCGTGTATTCGGTGAACTCGACCTCGGGCAACGCCATGACCGACAACGTATTCGCGCGCGGCGATCAGCGCAGTAAGACCGCCGATTCGGCCCGCTTATCAGAGGCTAGGCCCCCACCGCCATCTTGACCTGCTCGGTGGACCTGTGGTTGACGCCACCCCATCGGTCCGAACCGGCTCGCCCGCAAAACAACGCCGAACGCCCCGGACTTGCACGGTCCGGGCACGCGCGGAGCACCACGACCCAGCCCTGGTCGGTGCGGCGTTGCAGGGCTCATCCCCGCTCGCGCGGGCATGCAATCATCCCAAATGTCCGGTTCAGCGCAACCGTGCACTCTTGTGCGGCACAGGACGATGACCAGCAAGCTCGCCGCGATCTACCTCGTGCACGAGTACGCCCGAAGACTGCGCACCGGAATCGGGATTATCTCGTATAACCCGCGGTTCGTCCCCGGCACCGACCTCGCCCGCGACGCTGATGCTGTTTCCCGGTTCGCGGTACGACACTCCTGCCGGTACTGACCCTGACACCGTCGGCGACCAGCCGCAGGACCGCGGGCCGGCACCTTGCCGATGTCGTGCTAGGCGCAACCAAGGCTCCGACCGGCGCCTATGTCGATCGCGCTGTCGTCCGACCGTCGTCGACAGAGTCCTACGACATTCAGCGGGAAGCCGAGGTCTGGAGTACTGCCGAGTACATCATCGAGCCATACTTCAGTCGGTGAGCGTTCCGGATCGTCGCGATCGCTGTCAAACGGCTCCTGAGGTCCCGACCCCACCAGGATCATTACCTGTCGTGGCTCGGTTTCGCCGGCTCCGAAAGACTACGGCCTCCTCGTCCCGGCGGCCACCGCGCCCAATCTGATGCTCCGTCGGAAGCCGCGCGAGTACCATTTCGTCATCACCGTGCAAGCCTCGAACGGACGCGGCGGCCTGACCACGATGACCCGCGACGGCATCGTGACTGAGGTAAGCACTCGCGAGCAGGCGCTTCACCGAGCATGGGACGAAGCAAAAGCGGCGTACGGCTTGACGGACGCCATCGTCATCTACTTCTCCCTCAAACCGAACAAGCTGGCCGCATGACGGAACGAGCGCGAACGCGGCGCGACGGAGTTCCGCTAGCGGACAGACCTCGGTGCTGGTGACCACCTCGGCCGCCTCCGCCGCTCGATCGCGCCGTTCGTCGCCCAAGCAATCACCCGTCGTCGATTGGAAGTCTTCAGAGGCTTCTCAGAAGAACTTTCGACCCGAAGCAGCCGATGTTGTGTCTTCGCAACCCGTTCCGATGCTCCGATGGGCAGGTGGATTGTTAGGTCGACCCAATCGGCCCGCTGCATCTCCTTTGCGTCGTCTCGGTCAATCTCCAGATCGATGTGCATCCGTACTATGTCCGGCGCCATCACCACCAATCCACTGGGCTGGTCGGTCGCACCATACGGGTTGAACTCTTTCTGCCTGGGCAGGTGTGCAGCGGCTGGTTGGTGCGGGTCGGCGGGCCTCAGAGGAGCGGACGTAACGAACTGGGCCTCCGAGCAATCAATCTCAACACCGGTGGAAGCCGTGAGGGTGATCTGCTGGCGGTACACAGGGAAGAACGTGTGCGCCCCTGGCTCGGTGTCGATGAGAAGGACAGCGAAGAATGACAGATCTAGTGGTGGCTGCGGAACCGTCACGTCGATCTCGTCGTACAACGTAGCCACAGAAGTTACGACCGCCAGGTCGGGCGCTGCCGCCGATTCCCGCAGCACCGACAGCAGCTCGGCGCGGGTCGCGGTTCGATTGCTGGTGCCCTCCCGCCAGGGTATTGCTGCGGTTGCCCACCGGTATCCGCTGAGTGGATTGTTCGGGTCTTTCGGCACCTTGGGCAGTTTCACGAGGTAGGGGGCCTGGTCCGTTTCGAACTGCAGGGCCATCACGGACCCATAGTCAGTGACGACCCGAAGGATGTTCAGGGACGGCGCCACGCCGTACGCGAAATCGCCCTGCATCTGCTGCCACCAGCTCGCGGGGTCAGTGTCGTCCACGGCAACGATCTTGTGGGAGCCTTCGCAGAGCCCGATGATCCATAGGATGGGGTAGCCGCCGGCGGCGTTGGCCATCCCCGCTAGCTGGCCCGCCTTGTCCAGCTTCGGCCACTCGCGCTTCGCTTCGACATGGTCGTCTTCGACCTTGCCGCCAGCGATGACGTGGTTGACGATCTCGTTCACTCGGATCTCGAGCTGGACCTTGTTCACAACGATCCAAGGTACCGGCGCAAGGGGCTGCGTGATGTGGCGCGGTACTAGTCGGAGGCGCGGGCGTGCATCAGCGACTGAATTGCTATCGGCAGTAGAGAGGCATCGTCGCCCCACCCCGGCGGGACGAAGATTCCCGACACGGCGCGCATGTCGATCTTCTTCGGCACAAGTGTTGGAATCGGCTGGGGAAGAGGGTGAATCAGGTCCAAACCAACGCTCGCCGCAACGCCGTCGAGTCGCTCCTTGTGCCGCGGCCCGGAATCGTACGTCCTGGGCACAACCAGGAGGGCGAAGGTGCCGAGCCCGATCGCCTCGGTAGCGGTGACCGGCCCGCTCCTGACGGTGAATCCGCTCGGGACGTTCGAGTGGTCGAGGACGACGTGATCGCCCTTCTCGATGGCTATCTGGCGTGAGACGAAGTCGGTGCCGCTGACATAGGCGTCGATCCTCGCGGCGTACACACGAATGCCGGCTGGCAAGCCTCCTGCGGTTCGTCCGCTGAACCGGCGAAGCAGCAGGTCACGACTTTCATCGACAGGAAGCGCGCAGATTCCTGTGCAAAGACCCAGCAGCAGAGTGACCCACACCGCCCAGTCGGCAAGATCGGTCAGAGACTTTCGGGTGACCGGCTCGCCGGTGTCGACCAGCTGGAGAAGGTTTCGACGGCTATGCAGCGTTGAAGTGGCGCGTTGATGTGCCTCGCATAGTTCAGTCCGGTACCGCGCCAGATCGGCGCTGTTCGGGTCGAGACCGAATCGCTTCCAAAGTGCCTGCGGAACAATGTGTTCAGTAGTGCCCGCGTGAGAGCCGCAGATGATGCAGAGCTGGCCAGAGCGCATGCGACCATGGTACGGAGTGGTTAGGTGACCGTGCGTGGCTCAGGCCGCGGTGAGCGTCTCTGGGTGCACGTTGGCCTTCAGGCTCGGCCGTGCCAGGCTCGCAGCCCGCACCTGCCCCGAGGGCCACACCCTCACAACCCGAGCCCGGAGCGCACGGCCCACAACCGCAGATTCGCGTGGGCGGTCCTCGAACTGATCGCGCTTCTTGCACCTTCCAGCCTCAGGTCGTGTGTGCATGTCCGCCTGCGCAGCAGCAGGATTCCCGCCGACGAGATCGAACCTGAAATCACTTCGTGACCAGCCTGAAGATCGTTCGCGGCTGGACTCGATACCGGAAGAGCCATTGATCGGGACCCCTCACCTAGGTACCCCATGGCCTCTTCCCGATTTCCCCCTTCCCCGGATTCGAAATCCCAGCAGCTGATTCGCCGGTCCCAGACCTGCACAGCAGGATTCGGTCGAGTAGCACCGTCGCCCCCTCTACCGGCGCCGGCCACCCCGTCTAGATCGAGCAGCCATGAAAGCTGCCGCGACCAGGCATGGCTCGATGTCGCGTAAGCGTGACGCCGAGGGGCCAGCGGAGAAGGACCGACACCGTGTCGAGACGGAGTGCCCCGCTGAGCTGCACCCGCTCCCCCGGTCAGCAGGCCATGCGCTTCTTCGCCTTCTGCTCCCTCCCGGGCGCGGACTCGATTCCAAGGACTCTGACGACAAGGAGGTCTCGTGACAACCGACAACGCGTGGGCGGTCCTCGACGACCTGTACAGACTCGAAACCACCGACCTCGATCCCGTCGGCGAGGAAGAACTTGCCTTTTACGGCCGCTGCAGCACGGAGGACAACCAAGACCCCGAAACCTCCTACCAATGGCAACTCGGCAACGCCGAGAAGTTCGTCAACGGACGAATCGTCACCAGCTACTTCGACATCGGGCAATCACGCTCGGTGCCTTGGCATCGCCGCACCGAAGCCGCCAAACTCCTCGACGACCTGCGCAACCCTGACCGCGGCTGGACCGGCATCGTCGTCGGCGAAGGAACCCGCTGCTGGTTCGGCAACCAATTCAGCCTCGCCGCACCCCGCATCCACGCCTACAACGTCTCCATCTGGGTCCCCGAACTCGGCAACCGGTACGACCCCCACAACGTCACCCACACCATGATGATGAACATGCTCGGCGGGCTCAGCGAGTCCGAACGCCAGCATGTTCAGCAACGCACCCGCGCCAGCATGAACGCGCAAGTCCTCAACGAAGGCCGCCACCAAGGCGGGCGCCCGCCCTACGGATACCTCGTCGTCGACGGTCCGCCACACCCCAATCCGAACCGCCGCAGACAACCTGAAACTCCGCATCCTGTCCATCGATGCCGCCACCGCCCCTGTGGTGCAACGGATCTTTCGCCTCTACCTCGAGGGCCGAAGCGATCGAGTCATCGCGACCGAAAACTCAACCAGGAGAACATCCCCTGCCCGTCCGGAACAGAATAGGCATCGTTCCGGTGACGGTTGGCAGGCCACCACGGTCGGGGCCATCCTGCAGAACCCCCGCTACACCGGCTACGCCGTCTTCGGGCGCTGGACCAAAACCGAACAGCTGCTCGACCCTGACGACGTCGCCGCCGGCAACATCGTCAAGTTCAAACGCTCACCCGCACAACGCACCAGGCCGATCAGCTCCGGCAACATCTACCAGTTCAGAGGGCGGGTTTACTGCGACATCTGCAGCCGCAAGATGCAGGGCGAAATGCTGCGCAAGGCGGTCTACTACCGGTGCCGAGCTCGCACGCTCCCGCCCGGTAGTCCCGTCCGGGAAATCCACCCTCCAACGGTAAACCCTCCGCGAAGCCGACATCACCGCACCCGTCGACGAGTGGCTATCCACCCTGTTTCATCCCGAGAGCCTCGACCGCACGATCGACGCACTCCTCGCGGCACAGGACGACATCGACAGCGACTCACGCCAGGTCTCCCTACGCCGACGCATCGAGCACGCATCCACGCGGATCGAACGCCATCTCGCTGCGATCGAAGCGGGAATCGACCCGCAGGCAGTACTCGACGCGATGAACGCCGCCCAAGCCGACAAAGCCGCCGCACAGGTCGAGCTGAACAGACTGCCCACACGAGAACAGTTCAGCGAGACCGAGCTCCGCAAGATCATCGAATCACACGGCGATGTCCGCCTAATCCTGGCTGGAGGCACCCCGGAGTACAAAAGGGACCTCTCTAACGCAATCGAGCTCCAAGTGCGCTATGCGCACTCGGAGCATCGAATGATCATTACGACATCCCCTGTTGGGGATAGCGCTGGTGTCCGGAGGGGGACACACTCGCTATCCACAACTGTCCGACTCAACCGTGGCCACAGACTAGACAGCACCACGATTCACTGCGCCAGCCGTCCACACCGGGCAAACCCACTGCGGCACAAGCGGTTCAGGGCAAATCCGCGACCGCCGATCGGTCACAAGAAGAACTGGACTCATCGGACCTGTACAGCTCTCAGCTGACGGGACGAAACCGGGCCAGTTTCACGTCACGGACCATCCCGCAAGTGCAGGCGACAGGCGGCCGGGCAGGATACCCTCGCCGTTATCCGTACCATCCCACTGGTTCTGCAGGGAGTCGACTATCCCAAGTTGCGGCGTCCCCAGTCTCCCCATGTCCCGGCATCAGTGACGCGGAGGAAGAACTTCCCCGCCGAAGATGACCTCGTCGCCACCAGACTCGACCTCAGGCCGCCGATCCACGAGCAGCACGCATACCGCTGCGGCGACCTTGAGACCAATCGTTGCCAATGCAGTCGGTAGCCTGCGGCTTATGGGTCAGTGCAAGACGTTGAGATTCACGCCAAGTCGTGAGGCCCAGCGCCGCCGGCCTGGACCCACTCACGCCTTTACGACAACAGACGTCAACTTCATATTCCTTTCCCGGATGTCAGCTCCATTCAGGGATCGCAGTAGTTAGGTCTTCCTTCACTAAGGGCGGGCTACCATTTGCCACGCGAATCATATTTACTAGCAAGAGGATCTTCTCGCGAAGATCGAGGATGTCCAGCCCGCTCGACCATCGGTGTGCCACCTCTCGGGCCACCTTTACCTTGTCGGGTTTGAACTCCTTGCCCTCGGCAGGTTTAAGCACGTCGCTCCAGCGGTCGACGTTCCCGACCATCTCAGCCCTCGGATGCACGTGATGAACCACCTCCGCGAGGAGGTCTTTCGGTACATAGTTCTCGACGGTTCGCCCGCTCGTCACCCACGCCAAGCCAGGTTTCCCATTTTCGGACAGTTCGCTGACAACACGCTGCTTGGTCGGATTTATCTTCGAGCGGGCGGCGTTCTTGTCACTGTCGATCATGATTGCAAGATGACGGTTGAGTCGACGCAGGCTGATAAACTCCCCAACGTCCGGATCATCAGCAGAAAGATGGCTCAATAGCCGCCCACCGTAGAACATGATCGTGTAGTCGACACCTTCTTTCAGTTGAGGGTCTGCCAGGCCCATCCAGTGGCGGACATAGATCCGATCGGACGGACCCTCAACCCAGATCGTCGCATTCGATTGCAGCAGGTCGCTTGGACGATATCCAAGGTCGGCGCATATAGAAGAGAGTTCGTGCGCATTTCCTGCATTAGAAATTTCAGTTCCGTTTGCATATGTGTAGGTAGAATGGAAGACCTGAGCATAGCGGTCATCAAGCATATGCGCCGAGTGCGTCGCAATCAGATACTGGTTATCTGTATTGTCGTGGAGGTATCGGAGGAGTTTTCGTTGCAGCAAAGGGTGAAGATGAACCTCAGGCTCTTCCATGCAAATCAAAGTATTTTGCTCCAGTGTCGCAGCGGCAGCCAGAATCACTACCTGAGAGACGCCGGTCCCAAGGGACTCTAGAGGCAACAACAATCCCCGACGGCGCACATTGATCTCCTGCGCATCGTGAGAAAGTTCGATACGGGCGTCTTCTTCCTCCAAAACCACCTGAAGGAATTTATTTACAGCCTCGAATCGCTCCCGGTCAGAGTCCCGTTCGCGCGTTGGAGCCTGGAGCGCAAGCAACCTCTTGATCAACCCGTCACCGGTGAACGGCGCACGAGGATCTTCGGATTGGTCCAGATCAGTGATACGTCGAGAGGCCTCGACCACTCTGACAGGTGGGATCATGACATAGTTTGAGGCAATGTGCTCAAGTAGCTTCAATTCATTCTCCCCCCGGCCGCTACTGGCACCGGAGAATGCGTTCAAGACGAAGTTGTAGACTTGCGCAGGGTCAACTTCGGGGCTTTCCAAAATGGCATGAGCCTGCTTGCGAGGACTCATCGTGTACTGATCTACAGCATTCCATCTCAACCAAATCCGGTCGGAGCCATCCATTCTCATCTCGCGGCAATCCAATACCGCCCTGAGTACCTGCAGGGATCCGCGACCGACAGCCGCGAGCGCACCGACACCTTCGATTATCTGCTCGCGGCTCTCCGGACCCAGCGCGAGTGCAAATTCGAATGGAATCGACCGGCTCACCACGGGGACATCCAACCCCTTGGGCTGCTCACGCCGCAACTCGTTCAGCTGGTGGACGAACTTCAACACATTGGACTTACCACTGTTGTTCTGTCCGGCAATAAGCGTAATCTTCGACATGGGCGAAATGAACTGCATGTCGCCGTGAAAGCTTCGAAAACCCTGTATTCCCACGCCATGTAGCAGCATGGTCCCATCTCACCAGATGCTGCCCGGCGGGTGGCCGTTTTTGACTGTTCCTCGGGTAGCGGTTTTCGGCACTCGGCTCGACGTGGCCTCCCCCTCTCCCCCACCCCAAGCGCACCTCCGTTACCAAGGCATACCAGGTAGGGGCGACTCACCAGCCACCACCTCGTTCCGACCACAGTCGACTGAGCGCCACATCATCCGCAGCGCCTTGACCGCCAGAGTGCACCAACCAACTGGTCCACATACGGATTCCGCAAGTATAGCGATGCCCACGTCCACACGACGTGGGCATCGCTGTGCCCACAATCTCCGATGATCGAAACGTCGCATGCCTCGAAACGCCACCAACCCGCGCCTGCCGGTTCCGCTGCTGTGGGTGCACAGACGATCACGGCGACTACGTCCAGGCCAGCGCCGACTCCACTGGGTGCATGTGTACACCGAGGGCATCGACGGCGGTGAGAAGTGATGGTGGCAGACCGAACTCGATCCCAGCGGCGCCGACGGCCTCGGCCGGGTCCGTGTCCAGACAGCCGTGAAATTGCACAACAACCGTCTATCAGTTGACAACCGGTAGACGATTGCATCGAGCCACAGGCCGAGCATCGCCGATTCCAGCGCCAGGTCATCGATTCCGAGACCATAGCGGAGTCGACGCAACCGCGGTAACACCGGGTCGACTACCACCCTTCCGGCGATCCGATGCAGCACCAGAGACATTCGGGCGTCCTCGTCGCCGCCTTGCCCGTCGGAGACGCCCAGACACAGTTGATAGTTGACGACGACCTCGCATCCTCGGACATTCGTCCACGACCGACCATCCCCTGCGGTGATCCGATGGCCGCGATCTCCTGTTCACAACCACACCGAAGCGAGGCCAAAGGCATGCCGACTGAACGATCGCAAGCTGCGCGGCCCGAGGCGACCACTCGAGACGACGTGGGCGCGGACCGTGCGCACGTCTTCTTCTGGAGCGAGCTGTGCATCGCCGCAGCAGTCAGTGTGGTCGGCAACGCGACCCAAGCCGTCCTGCACACGACCGTCCTGCCGGCCGTCGTTGCCGCGGTCGCCGTCATCCCGCCACTGGCGCTGTTGGCTGCGGTGCACGGCGTCGCGCTGCTCGCACGAGCAAACACTGTCTCGCCCAGGGAGCATCCGCCACGCCGACGGACGCACTCGGCGGCATGGTCCAAGTCCTTCGCCGCACCATCTTCGGCGATGCTCCAGGGCCACGGATCCTCTGCTCCGCAGTGACCCTCGCGGTCGGCACGGCCATCTGGATTGTGCATCGTCTCCGCAACCCCGGCGAACCCTCGCTGGTGTTGAGGTGGCTGGCAGCAGTGTTGATCGGCGCCGCGCTCGGCGCATTCCCCTGGCTCGGATAGTCGCCCCGACACTGACCCGGACGGGATCTGTGACGGGTTGTCCGCGGGCCCAATGGACTTCGTCGATGTAGGGGATTTCCTCGCTGGTCGAGCCTTCAAGGTTCTTGCTCGCACACCGGTACGCCAACAGGTCGCGGTTGCTGTTGCCGTTCTGGAGGTTTCCGGGACGATCGCTGTCGGCACCGTGGCGACGCAACCGTCGGGTACGCGCCTGTCGACCCCGGCGGCGCCCACACCGTCGCGGGCCGAACGCAAGCCCGGCAACGAGGCCTGGACGCCTACCGAGATCCCCCAACGCGACCATCGTTCCCGGCAAGATGCGCTCGGACCGCGAGGACAATCCGAGTAGGCCTGGCAGCCTGGGCGGCGAAGGTCGCGCGGTCCAGTGCGGCTTTGGCGAACCCACCCAGCAGAAACACACGCGCTGGCGAGCGCCAGTGTTGGCAACCAGGGTTGACCCGCACGCCCCCAAGTCCTGCATTCGCCGAGGCCCTTGGCTTGCTCGGCCGAACTTGTCGGTGCCGTGGTGCACAGTGTGCAGCACGCCCGTGAGGCTCGGCGAGAGATCGGGCGCCTTTGTGTTCCAGGCGCTGACGGAGTCACCTCTATGAAGGCCGCCGAGCCGAGGTCAGCGCGGGGTGACAACTATCGAAAGCAGGGGATGTGACAAGGAAAACGATCGAGCTTGCCGATCTGATCGAGGCCGTATCAGCCGGGGGCGCAGGCTGTCTCACCTCAAACACCGATTTGCGGCCTGCGGCCGGGCAACATGCTGCTGTGGCCCCCGCGAAGTTCGCGTCGAAGAGCGACTACGGGACCTACGCGTACGAAAAGCGCTACGACGATGGCAAGTTGGCCGACGTGGTCCTGATCGATTCAAAACAGAGCCAGCTCAATCGGTTTGAAGCCGAGCTGGTCAAAGCGATCCACGACGGCGACGAGACGCTCGCGCGGATGCCGCGTTTGGTGGTGAGCTACGACCGCGCGGGCAAACTGATCGAACTGTCTGACGTCGAAATGCCGCACCGCGGGTTCGATGCCCACTTCCGGGCGGGGTACGTCGATGGAACGCCCACCACCCAGCTGGACTTCTATCGCGCGCTGCGCGATTCGTCTCCCATTGAAGCTCGGGCGCTGTTCGACGCGAGCCCGATCAGCATCGTCTTCGGCTCGTGGGACTCGCATCGCAAGGCGCAGCAAGGCAAGTGGCGCAGCATCGTGACCGGCGAGATCATCGGATTCTGCGCCCCGCCGAACAGGGTCGGGGAAGAGGTCATGAAGGGAGGAGGCCGAATCGATCCGCTGGGCGCGAAGATTGAGCTGAGTGCCGCAGCGTTGAAGGCGCTCATGGAGCGCCAGCGCGAAGGGCTGGGCGGTGCAACATCCGACGAGAAGGCAAAGAAGGCGTCCGCAGCCGGGCTGGGCGCGATCGCCCCGAACCTCGGGGCGCTCGCAGGCGTTGCGTGCCGCCGCATCATCCGCAGTCACGTGCTCAGCTTCGCCGCTCTTCGCCAGATCAGGTTTGGGTCGGGTGCCGAAGGCGACGCAGCTTGTCGGGCGCTGCTGGCGGCGCTGGCGTTGAACGGGCTCGCCCGCTCCGACGCCGAACTGAATTTGCGCGCGAACTGCGATCTTGTGGAGGCAGGGGAACAAGAAGTGGTCATCCATGGCCGTGGCGGGTCGGCCGTGGAGTACGAGCCGCTGACGGTCGGTGCCGCTGACCGGTTGCTCGCGGATGCGCTGGCACACGCGGAGAATACCGCTGATGTTGTGTGGAATGGTGTCGTACTGCGGGTCGACGGCGATCCGGCGATCGTGCAGGGGGCGGGCGAGAGCGACGGGCCAGCCGCATGACGTTCTCCATTATCGCGAGCTACCCCTTGCGGACATACCGGGGCAGTCGACCCGACGGGACGGTCGATCGCATGCCGTCGGTGGCCCGCCTGTATTCAGCGTTGTTGGCGGCCGCGGGATTCGGTCCTCGCGCTACGGTGGGCGAGTCGGGCTGGGGGCCTTGCGAAACCGACGCCCAAGCCCTGCGGTGGCTGGAGAATAATCCGCCGACCAGTGTGTCGATTCCGCCCATTCACATCACGACGGGCACCGCCGTCGCCTATCGGAACGACGGCACAATCGGGAAAGTCGCGGGGCGCAAAGCGATCCGCAAGATCGGCAAGCAAGACAGTGTCGTCGCGGTCGACGGCGAGTTCGTCTGGTCCTGGTCGCAGGCTCCGCCCCATCACGTCGCCAGCGCGTTGCGTGAACTCTGCTCCGACGTGTCGCACCTCGGCACGGCGGACTCACCAGTGTTGTTGGATGTCACCCATAAGGCGCCCGCCGCGACGCATGAACTCGACCCGGACGCCGATCTGTTCGCGCTTGATCCCGGTCATGATGTCGATATCCCGACACCCGGCCGCCTGGACGAACTCGCTGCCGCTCACCTGGTCGAGCGCACCGGCAAGGTCGGCAGCGACAAAGCTGGCACCGACGAGCGCTCGACCAGTCGGCCCCTCCCCACCGGCAATGTCCGGGCTGGTCGCTATCGGGCGATTCGGCGGCGTGCTGCGGATGTGCCGTGGCCTGAAGTGCTGGTTGTTCCGCTTTCTCGACGCGTCGCGGACAAGGACCGTGTGAGGGTCGCGGTCGCGGCGCATCGCGCGTTGATCAAGATCCTTGACCGTGACTCGCCGCCGATCCTCACCGGCGACTACGCCGACGACGCGTCACGTCCGTCGAACCGGGTCGCGCTCCAGATCATCGATGGTCAGGCTCCGACCGCGTTCAACAATGGCGGACGTTCCTCGCTCGCGGTGATGATTCCCTCGGGCGCGCGCCCGGCGGACATTGTCGCGGTGCGACGGGCGGTGAGTCGGCTGCGAATTCTGCGTCTGGCAGGTAAGGGCGGATTCCCGATCGAGGTGTGCGGGCCTGTGGATGTCGTTGGTGGAGACCAGATTTGGCTGGAACCGGAGTCGGGCACTATTCGGCTGTGGCGGACCGATCCGGCCGCTGTCCCCGACACGCGCGGATATCGCGGTTGGACTTTCACGCATGCGGTGTTGCTGTCGCTGGGCTATATCTGGCAAGGCACCCGTCAGGTCGGAGCGGTCTCCGGCACCGGTGCGGCGCGGGCGAGCATGCTCGTTGACGCCGCTAATGCCGCTGGTGCGGTGGTGCTTTCGGCCGAGTCCCTTGCCGACAGCAGAGTGCACAACTACGTCCATAAAATGAATCGGAACGCTGTTGTGCGCCCCTACCGTGCGGTGCTATCGCTCGGCGATCTGTGCCCGCCGACGACTCTGATCGCTTTAGGGCAGAGTCGGCACTTGGGCGGCGGGCTGCTCGTGCCCGAGGACTACGCGGAGGGTGAGATATTTCTCGGAGGCTTCGGTGAATAATGCGCTCAGCGTCGATGATTTCGGCGCGTTCTTCGGCGAACTGCATTCAGGCTGTCAACCGTTCGCCTGGCAGTCTCGTCTTCTTGCCGACGTCGTGGCCGGGGACTGGCCCGACACGCTGGCCGCACCCACAGGTGCTGGCAAAACGTCGGTGATCGATATCCATGTCTTCGCGCTGGCGGTGGCTATCGCGCAGGGGACGCCGTTGCCCCCGCGACGGCTGTCGATGATTGTCGACCGTCGCGCGCTCGTCGATGACCAGTATGGGCACGCCCGCGAGGTCGCGGCGCGTCTTGCCGCGCCGCAGACTCCGGTGCTGTCGGCTGTCGCGGAGTTGCTCTGGCAGCTCCGCGGTCGGGACGGAAACGCACGTGCGGGTGAGTCGCCGCTGCTGGTGGCCCGGATTCGTGGCGGTCTCCCGAGTTCACAGCGTTGGGTGGATTACCCGAACGCGCCCGCTGTGCTGTGCGCGACGCCGGAAATGTGGGGCAGTCGACTGTTGTTCCGTGGGTATGGTTCCTCGCCGCGCTCGTGGGCCCGCGCGGCGGGACTGCTCGCGATCGATTCCGTGGCGGTGATCGACGAGGCGCATCTGAGCCGACAACTGCTCCACACCGCACGGCGCGTCAGCGAACTCGCCGCTGTGGCGGAGCAGACGTGGGAAGGCCCGCGCCCGCTGCGAGTGGTCGAGACCACCGCGACCCCAGACAGCACCTCGGGTCGCCGAGTCGAAGTCGACGACACCGACATTGACGAATCGCCGATACTCAAGGCCAAGCTGACTCGACCGAAACCAGTCCAGCTGGTGGCGGTTTCGGGATGGCCGCGAAAACCGGCCGAGACCGCGACGACCATCGTCAGCGAGACGGTGGGGTTGCTCGGCGACGGCACCGTCGGAGTCTTCGTCAACACCGTGACGACGGCCGTGGACGTTGCTGACCGTCTGCGCAAGCACAAGGTCGACGGCCGCGAACTGTGTGTGGTGTTGATCTGCGGCCAGCTCCGCACCATCGACCTTGAGCGACTCGCGAACGACTTTCCAGGCATCTTCAGTCCGGCAGGCTGTTCTGAGGTGGATGTCATCGTCTCGACGCAGTCACTCGAGGTGGGCGCTGACCTGGATTTCAGTGGAATCGTCACCGAACTAGCGACCGGCTCAGCGACGGCACAGCGAGCTGGTCGGGTGAATCGACGAGGTCTGCGCGAATCCGGCCCGGTCATCGTGATCGGGCCCGAGACACCGCCCGACGCGAAGACAAGATCAGGCCCATACGCCGGTGAAGACCTCCTCAACGCATGGAATTGGCTCACTGCCCGCGCGCTCACGACCGAAGGTCTCGCGCCGTGGGCGTTGCGCGAGGCAGCCAACCGGCCGCCGAGGGCCGCGTCGCGGCGAATGCTGCTGCAGCGGCCCGAACTTGGGCAAGCCTGGCATTGGGCGCGGTCGAGTGACCAGCTCGCGGCCGATCCCTCGCTGGAACTGTGGTTGAGCGATGATCTCGACCCCGATTTCGGGGTCGGCATCGCCGTGCGGGCGCTGCCCGAAGACCCCGCCGACGCACTCGATTTCCTCCGGGCGGTCGGCCCCCGTCGGCATGAAACGTTCCCCGTTCCGATCAAGACGGCCCGCACCGCCTTATCGCGGCTACACAAAACGCACCCCGAGATCGCCCAGCGATCCGTCCGTGTGCGGGGGAAGGACGTCGAGACTCTCGAATGGCGAGGCAAGGGGGAAGAGACAACACCTGTCATCCGGCCCGGCGACTTTATTGTCGTCGACACCGACGCCCCGCTGTTCACCGCACCAGGAAATCGCAAGTGGCCGCCCGTCGTGACCGTCGATATGCAAGCTCACCCCGGCGACGACGTCCTCGAAGCGCCCGCGGTATTGGAACGTGAACTGCGCGCCGGCGAGGTCATCCACCGAATCGAGCTGACTCCGAGCCCCGAACTTCTGCCTGAGCACGCGGAACTCAGGGATCAGCTGGACACCCTGGCCGAGCTTGGCCGCGACGAGAGCGACAGTGCGGGCAAGCTGCTGGTCGCGGAATGGTTGGAAAGCAACCTCGACCGGAGCCCGATGGCTCTGCCAGCGGCGAAACTGCTTCGTGATTATCCGCGCATGACTGACGTGATCATCCAACGCGACGCAAGCGATATCGCGACCCGAGTGCTCGTGGTCGACGGGCGCCGCGCGGTTGATGACGAGGACATGCGTCAGGAATGGACGGCAAACGCACACCCGGTCACACTGAGCGCTCATCAAGAAGATGTCGCTCGCCGCGCCGTCGCCCTCGCGACTGCCCTTGGATTGGCCGCCGACGTGGTCAGCGCGGTCGGCGAAGCCGCGCTGCATCACGACGACGGCAAGCAAGATCGGCGTTTCCAAACCCGTTTGGGTGCGAAACCAGGTGTCATATTGGCTAAGAGCGGCGCGAACTCGACTCCGCAAGGCGTGCGCCGAGCACGCGACCGGAGCGGGCTCCCGCCGGGGTGGCGACATGAACAGCAGTCCGTCGTCGAGGCCTGGGACACGATCGCCTCATCGCGCGCGCTAACAGCGCGACTGATCGGCACGACGCACGGGCACGGGCGCACCTCCTTTCCCCATAGCGCAACCGAACTCGTCGGTGGGGACGCGGATGAGCGCACAACCGAGATCGCCAGCATGCTTTTCGATGAGGGCGGTTGGGACGACCTGATCGAACGCACCGAACGTCGCTACGGCGTGTGGGTGTGTGCGTATCTGGAAGCGGTTCTGCGCGCTGCGGATGGCTGCGTGTCAGCGGAAGGACACTGATGGCCAACCTTGAGGAAAAACCGGTCCAATTCCGTATGAGCGGGGCAGACCAGCGAATACTCGTTCACCACATGGCTTTCTATGGCCTGGGCGACATCCTGCACACGCAGATGGACGGGGTGACGCTGCGGTGGGATTCGGGCAAGCCGTGCGTCGAAGCCGCTGGCCTCTCGCCAGAAATCGTTGAAAATACCGTCCGCGAGTGTTTGACGGAACGCAGGATGTGGGTTGACAAGAGAAGCGGGCCGGAAAAACGCGCCACAATGAGTCCCCGATTGACCCCCTTCAAGTCAACCGAGGCGTGGCGCGCGCACCAAAACGATCGTGAGAAGATCCTCGATTCGCTTACCACATCTCGCGCTTGGGACGATCTGCGCTACGTAGCGGCGCTGGGCGAGCCGAGCTACTGGCACCGCGATTTCAAGGGCGTCGTGCTCCAGGATGCGGGTGCAAGCCGGTTCGAAATGCAACCCCGCAACCGCGGGTCGGAGTTCGTGGGCAACCGACTGCGCCCACTGAGCAAGAAACTCCCGACCCGGAAACCGGGCTTGTTGGCCGCAGGGCTCATCGGCGAATCAACAATCGATGAACTCGGCGGGAACCCCGACAGCGTCTCCGCGACCGGGATGACGACCCCCGGAGCGATCGACAATGCCCTGGTGTGGTGCGCGCTATGGGGCATAAGCCAATTCCCGATCGCACCGCGATTGACGGGCAACGCGGTGACCAGCGGCCACCTAACCGTGAGCAAACCACGCCGCGAATGGTTCTATGTCCCAGTCTGGGAAGGCCGCTGGCGGGTGCCTCGCCTACGAACCATTCTCGCGTCCGCGCAACTGAGGGACGCTGCCGTCGCCGGTATCAGCGACCTAGACACCGATGATGTCAAACGCTCGGCGGCATCAGACTGGTTGCGGGCACGAGGTGTTCGGGGGATCGTGCGATTCCCGGTCGGCAGATTCGGCAGCGACAACGCACCCGAGCGGCGCGCCCTAAACGGGGAACCGATTCCCATTCAGGCGGCCGCCACATGAGTATCCAACCCTTTGTCGGCCCACAGCGCCTTCGGGCGTCGCCATGTCGGCCATTAGGAGCCGCACTCCATTGAGGCTGGCTCAATCGTGGGCACTCGCAGGGCCAAGCGGGGGTTTCCCGCAGCGCCTTCGGGCGCTCCACTTCATTGAGGCGACCGCGGCGGCTGGCTGCCTCACGGCGGGTTCGGCTGGTACTCGCAGCGCCTACGGACGCTGCACTTCATTGAGGCGGCATGTGGACGCGACCCCGCAACGAGGGGCTATGGCCCGCAACGCCTTCAGGCGCTGCACTTCATTGAGGTTTCCGACTAGCCCTCGCGCTGGGTATGACCGTCGGCGACCCGCAGCGGCTTCAGGCGCTGCACTTCATTGAGGCTCCCATGGGTCGGCAATCCATGGCCGTGATCGCGACTCCACCCACAGGGCATTCGGGCGCTGCACTTCATTGAGGCATCTACGGCCAGGCCCGCTAGGACGACGCGGCCGCGGCCGCCCGCAGCGCCTTCGGGCGCTGCACTTCATTGAGGCGCCTTCTTCGCGTTCGCCTGGCTGTGGTTCACGCACGAGCCCGCAGCGCCTTTGGGCGCCGTTCATTGAGGCCTGCCGACTGAGGCGTGCTGGGTCATCGCGGATGCCGTCCCGCGGCACACCTTCGTAATCTTGGTTTCAGAACGACCCGCAGCGCCCTCGGGCGCTGCACTTGATTAAGGCAGGTGCGCCCAGCCCAGGTTGTGGCCGCGCCCATAGCCCGCAGCGACTTCGGGGCGCTGCACTTCATTGAGGCGACCCCGACGAAACCCGCGACGCGCGCATCTTTAACCCGCAGCGGGCGCTGCACCTCATTGAGGCGGCGTCAAGGAGGCTATCTCAGCAGCCGTACAGCTAGCCGCAGCGCCTCCGAGCGCTGCACTTCATTGAGGCCCCCTGGATTAGCCCCTGGCCCAGCCCCTGGACCCTCGGCCCCGCAGCGCCTTCGGGCGCTGCACTTCATTGAGGCGGCGGCGACGCCAATGAACGCGGCGCGGGCAACACCCCGCAGTGCCTTCGGGCTGCACTACATTGAGGCTGGAACGTCGTCGACGTCGAGGTGAGCCAGCTGCCCCCGCAGCGCCTTCGGGTGCTGCACTTCATTGAGGCCCGATCGAGATATCCCAGCCTTTCGGGCCGTTCTCAAGGCCCGCAGCGCCTTCGGGCGCTGCACTTCATTTAGGCACCTGCAGGAAGTTCGCCATCTTGCCAACCTTGCGATCAACCCGCAGCGCCTTCGGGCGCTGCACTTCGTTGAGGAAGGGTGCCGACTCCGATCACATTGGCAGGCGACGGAACCCGCAGCGCCTGAAGGCGCTGCACTTCATTGAGGCTTGCGGGCGTCCTGCACGGCGAGCCAAGCGGCGGTGCGCCCGCAGCGCCCTCCGGGCGCTGCACTTCATTGAGGCGTCGGAGTCGCTGGATTACGCCAGATGGTTTCCATCCGCCCGCAGCGCCTTCGGGCGCTGCACTTCATTGAGGCGTCCCCAACGTGCGCCCGGCCCGCCGCTGGCGTAACCCCGCAGCCTTCGGACGCTGCACTTCATTGAGGCCCGAACTTCGGCGCGCAGTCGGAATACGAAGCGGTCTACGGGCCCGCAGCGCCTTCGGCCGGTGTACTTCATAAGGGCCAGGGCAAGCAGTTCGAACGGCGGGTCCCGGTCTTCGCGGTGCCCGCAGCGCCTTCGGGCGCTGTGTTGCACTTCATTGCGGCGACTCCGACATCACGCTGGCCCCGCGCGGTGTCACCGATCCCGCAGTGCCTTCGGGCGCCGCACTTCATTGAGGCATCGCTGTCAACTCCGTCTGAATCGGGGTTCTGGCCCAAATTTCGTGAGCCCGATCGCCGTGTCAGTCAGCCACTCAACAGGATTCGCTTCCTCAGCAAGTCCGGCTTGGCGCGGCCGAACATCTGCCGCTTCAGCATCTTGATCCGATTGACGTGCCCCTCGACCGCTCCGCTGCTCCAGCTCATGGTGAGGCCAGCTGTGACCGCATCCTGATCGCGGCGCAAGCCGCGAACGAAGGAGTGCAGTGCCGGCTGATCGTCGGCGTCGACGCTGCTCATCCATTGTTCAAGTTCCCGGCCGCGGCGCTCGGTCATGATCGTGGCGAACCCTCGGACGTGGCCGGTCAGCGATTCCATTTCGGGACTGTAGGCCAGGATCGCGTCGAGCCGTCGTTGGTCGTCGGGGTCGATGTTGGCGGGATCGGTCATGATCCATGCGGTGACCTTCCGGACTGTCGGTGGTTTCGGTGGCGGTGCCGGGATGTGCGCGGTCGTCCGGAATGGCTGGAGGTAGGCGCGGACCATGTTCGTTTTGCCCTGGTAGCCGCGTGAGTGGATCTCTTCGAACAGCTTGGCGGCGTTGGTGCAGCCCTCGTTCCACCGTTGGTGCAGGTAGGGCTTGAATTCGTCGAGCAGACCTGCGCGGTAGCCGGTTTGGTTGTTGACCAGCAGTTCCTCCGGGGACTCGGCGCGGGCGAACCGGCGGACAGTGCCGCGCGCCAGCCCGAGCCGGATGCCGATGCCCCGGATGGTCTCGCCTTCGGCAAGCAGCGCATGGACGTTGGTGTAGCGCTGGCGGGTGCGGACCGCAGTGCGGTCCTGCCGCAGCGGCGGTTCGATCGGCCCGTGGCGCAGACCGGCCGCGACGTCTGCGATGTCAGGAAGTTGCGGCTCGTGATCAAGGTCGACCGCGACGTTCAAGCAGGCTCGGTACCGGGCAACGGTGCGTTCGACGGCTTCGCCGAGGTTGTGCCAGATGTGCCATCGATCCGCGACCTGGATCGCCTGCGGTGCGCCTTTCGCGGCAGCTTCGGCGTAGGCGCCGGCGCGATCGCGGCAGACGATCTCGATACCTGGATGCTGGCGGAGCCAAGCCGCGAGGGTGTCGGCGGTGCGGTCAGTGAGCACGTCGACCGGCCGCCGGGTGGTCATGTCGATCAGGATCGTTCCGTAGTTGTGTCCGCGGCGCAGCGCGAAGTCGTCGACACCCAGCACGCTGGGCGTGACCTGTTCCGGGTCGGGTAGCGCTCGAATCTGCCGGAGCAGGGTCATCCGACTCACCTTCGCGGCAAGGTGTCCAGTCAGTCTGGCGCCAGGTCGACCTCCCAGTGCCAGCGCGACCGCGCATAACATCCGCTGCAACAGCAGCGTCCGCCGCCCGTAGCGGGCGGCGAGCTGCGGAACCTGCTCGGCGAAAGTCCTCTTCCCGCAGTCGGAGTTGTCGCAGAACAACCGGCGGACCCGCAGTACGATCACGACCTCCCGGCCCGTGATCGAGGTGTCGGACAACCGCCGCTGATACCGGCTGTGAACACGCCGCAACGGCGTCGAGCAGCCAGGACACCTCGCCAGTTCCTCGGCAGTGGCCGCGTCGATCCGGACCGTGGAACCGGCAGCACGGACCGCACAGATCTCTAGCCCGTCGAGGTGCGGAAACAAGATCCTCAGCACTCCAAGATCAGAGCACCCGGCATCCCGTCAACCATCAAGCGCCCCAGCAGATCCCGAGCTGGGTCAATCACGAAGACTGTGCCAGAACCAGTCTTCAGGCGGAAGCGACAATCGCCTTGTGCGCCAGGAACTTCGCGTTGGACTGGCCCGCAGCGTCTTCAGGCGCTGCACTTCATTGAGGCGCCTCGGCCGGTCCATGCCCTCGGTCGTCATGCCCCGCAGCGCTTTCAGGCGCTGCACTTCATTGAGGCCAGGCCGATACCCAACCGAAGTGCTCAGTCAGGCCTTGGGGCGCTGCACTTCGATCGGACCGCTACTGAGTAGTCGGCTGTGCGCGTGAGAGCACGGGATCTGACTCGAAGTTATCTGCCCCCCGAGCCTCCGCGAGAGCAAGCCCACACCGCAACATCCGGCAAGCCTTCGCGACACGAATCCAGTGGTCAAGGTTATACCGTTCTCCTGGTAGACGGTCCAACACGTAGTTCATGAGCGTGTCGGACGGAGCGCTCGCAGGGGTTCACGTTCGTGCTGGTCAGCGGGTATGGTTTGGGGACCCTCCCGCGCGGCAGCTTCGGGCGCCGCACTTCATTGAGGCACGACCTTCACTTATGAGGCTGAGGCGTGGGGCAGCATCCCGCGGCGCCTTCGGGCGCTGCACTTCATTGAGGCGACGCGTACGTGCGAGGTGTGGCCGCGATCCTCACCCCCGCAACGCCTTCGGGCGCTGCACTTCATTGAGGCAGCGTCTCGGGGTCCGGTGTGGTCAGCGCGTTATACGCTCGCATCGTTTTCAGACGCTGCACTTCATTGAGGCTTGATCCACGCCGCGACATTGGACACCGGATCGAACAGGTCTCGCATCGCCTTCAGGCGCTGCACTTCATTGAGGCCCGCCGAGCAGTTGCAGTGCCAGCCAGTGGGCGCCCGCCCCGCAGCGCCTTCGGGCGCTGCACTTCATTGAGGCCCCGGCGAAAAGGCCGAGGTGTGGAAACAGCGGATCATCCCCGCAGCGCCTTCAGGCGCTGCACTTCATTGAGGCCACAACGGCGGCCTCGACGGACACACCAGCGCGGGCCCTCCGCAGCGCCTTCGGGCGCTGCACTTCATTGAGGCCGCGAGGCCACCCTCGCCCGGCGCAACACTGACAAGACCCGCAGCGCCTTCGGGCGCTGCACTTCATTGAGGAGAAACGAACTTCGGTCCGTCGCAGGTAGTCATGCAACCCGCAGCGCCTTCGGACGCTACACTTCATCGAGGCCGCAATGCCGAATCTTTTTCTCCCGCAAAATATTCCCCGCAGCGCCTTCGGACGCTGTACTTCATTGAGGCAGCATGGTCACGCGGTCGGTGCGTATCCATCCCTGGACCCGCAGGCGCTGCACATCATTGAGGCCACCAGTGGTCGCAGATGACGACGACTGGCCCGTGGGCCCGCAGCGCTTTCAGGCGCTGCACTTCACTGAGGCGATGCCGGCGGCTGGCTGCCTGACGGCGGGTTCGGCTGAAACTCGCAGCGCCTGCGGGCGCTGCACTTCATTGAGGCACCGCCCACGATGTTCTTCTGACCTGCCGCCAGCGCGGCGCCCCGCAGCACCTTCGGGCGCTGCACATCATTGAGGCCGCAACTTCCTGCACATCCCCCGGCCACCCCCGCAGCACCATGCGCGTGCGAGTACGGAATCTGGCTCCGTAGTTATCTGACCCTGAGCCTCCGCGAGAGCTAACCCACACCACAAAATCCGGCGAGCCCTCGCAGCACGAATCCGCTGGTCAACGTCATACCGTTCCCCTACTAGACGGTCTGACACGTAGTTCATGAGCGTGTCGGACGCAGCGCTCGCACGGGTTCACGTTCGTGCTGGTCAGTGGGTACTATTTCGGGACCCTCTCGCATCGCCTTCAGGCGCTGCACTTCATTGAGGCACGAACACAGGTCCGTCCGGTGCAGCGTGATCGGGACCTCGCATTGCCTTCAGGCGCTGCACTTCATTCAGGCGATAGAAGCATATCCAGTTCGGCGGCGACGCGAGACGCCCAGAGAGCTGATCGCCGCGCGCTCCTGCGCACACGCCAGTATTCAGCCCGCGGGGGTTTCCCGCAGCGCTTCGGGCGCTGCACTTCATTGCGGCACACGCAACCCTGTGCCGGGCGTAGTGCCAACTGCTCCTGCAGCGCCTTCGGGCACCACTCTTCATTGAGACGCGCTTGTATTCAACGGCACCCCGCTGACCCGCCACTTCTCGCAGCACGTTCGGGCGCTGCACTTCATTGAGGCCTGACCGGTGCGGCCTCGGTAATCGGCAAGGAGTGGGCCCGCATCGCTGCGCCCTGTGCAGTCCCGAGGGCCGCCTCACCAGCCGATGAACGTGCTCAACTGCCGATGGCCGGTTGCTCCGACTGCAAAACTGCCCACGATCCGGCTAACGTTCACTCAAACTAGTTGGCGCGCCGTAATCGCAGCAATGGGGCCCTCGTCCCCACCGTGGCTCGCTCCGACTGCCCAGGCATCGTTGGGCCCGGCTATACGCGCACCTAGCGGCACAGAAAGGTATCCAGCCACCCGTAGTCGCCCGGTACACCGAGTCCGTCCCCGCACCTAAGTGGTACGACAGGCACCACGTCTAAGTGGTCCCGATAGGGGAGGTCCGTGCGTGGGGTTTCAGCTACGACCACACCGGCGACGGCCATTTCAAGCCAATGCTCGTTCGCGCCGATGGAGGGATGCGCGCGATACCGTCCCACCCGGCCGCCGACCCTCAAGACCTTATTCGCTGGGCTTCTGATGTCGACGGCCTGGACCGCAAGGCTGTCGCTGAGTCCGAACGCTATCCGTCGAGCACGAGTGGGCTGGTCGACGTGCTCGTCCGAGAGGTCGACCAGCTGATCTGCTCGGCGGCTGAGCTAGAACGCGCCGCCAATGCAACCGGCGACGGTCGGCCTCGATGATATGGATACCCCCGGCCGACCCTGGGGGCACCAGGTCTGGCGGTCCCACCGATGATGTGGGACCCCCGGCATACCCGGTGATGCCCATGCCAGCCGCCACCCCATCGGGTCCCATCGGTGCACGTCGGGCGAATTTATGCCCACTAGATGGCAAGTGGCCACCGACCACCCGATATCCTCTGCGCTGTGACCAGTGGTGACGGTTTGGTGAGTACATTGGTATCTCCATGTGCTCGCGGATCACCTCGTGCTCGATCACCGCCGTCTCCGGGTCCGGGTAGATCCCCACCGGATCGTGGCGATCCATCGAGGACAAACCGGCATCCGACCAGACCCACCGGTCGGCCAGCACGATCCCCTTCTGCTGGCGCCGGTATTTGCGGAACTCGTTGGCGAAGCTGTAGGTACAGGACCCGACGAAGTAGGACTTCAAGCCAAGCTGTCCCGGGCCCGGCATCCAGCCGACACCGGCCTGCAGCTCCTTCTGTACCTTGACCGCCGCTTCGGCCACGGCCAGGCGCACGATCTGCGCCGGTGCAGCTCATCCAGTGCCAGCCGCCGACGTTCGGCCGCCGAGGCCGCCGGGTCCAGCACGATCCCCTTGTCCCACAGGACCGAGAAGATCCGGCCGCTGCGTGACCAAGTGTTCAGCACCGACGAGCCGTGTTTGACCAGTGTCCGCACCGACTCGGTCCAGACCGGGCCGCAGAATCCGGCGCCGGTGAGGGCGTCGTAGAGGCGGATGTCGCCGACCACGCGGTCACGGTCGTCGGCGACCTATCTAGACAATCGGGGCCGGACAGCACGCCGCACGCCCCGGGTTCCCTGCTTAGGGATCCTGGGGACGTTCTGCCTGCTCGCCCGCACCGGCCACTCGCCTCGCGGGTTGGACGTCGTGTCCGGTACGACGACGGCAAAGGGTCCGCCGCCCTCGACCAGGGCGGCGGACCCTGTGTGCCGGTTCAACTTGGTGTCGCGGAAGACCACGAACAGTTCGAGCACCGATCACCAACACGGTGACCGCGGCCTGCCAATCGACCAGCACCCGGCCGCGACCGCCCGCGACACTGCGATCCCCAAGGCGGTCAGCGGATGCAGATCTTCCTCCTGCGGCGGATCCGGACCAGGACCCAAACCTCACCACGGATCCCATTCGGCGATTCATCGCCGATGCCATGCGCGGCGCCACCTGAACAAGCGCGGTCTCGTCCAATCCTGCCTGTCGCAGGTTCCCGTAGAGTGTCGAGCGCCGAAGTCGTCACCAACCTGCCAGCAAGCAGCAATGCGCGACTCTATTCTGTCCGCCCTCAGCAGAACTCGCGTCGGCCGACCGATCAGCCTGACGATGGCACGTCCACAACTTGGCACGCCGTCGGCACGCCCCCGGACATCGGCTCCCGATGACCGCCTCCAGCCTGTGAAAGGGTGACTACCCCTGAGGGCGGGTGTCCGAGGGCCGCTGTGTGAGGCGTCCCTGCGCCTCACTACAAGTTCACGTTTGGTCGTGCACGAGCAGGTCGAGCGGCCGAAGCTTCGTAGTCCACATGTAGTTCTCGATGAAGGGCTCGACGAAACGCATCGGGACACGCATGTTCGGGCAGGCCAGCGCGGTAGAACTCAACGCTCCGTACGCATTGCACAGGTCGTACTCGTGGCTGCGACGCCATTGTTCGTGTTTAGGAGTGTCAGGTGCGGCGATGGCCATGAGCTCGGGCCCGCGTTCTGCCCAGCACCCCCAACGCCGCGACTCCCGTGATCACCACGACATCGGAAAGCTGGTGGATCATCGACGCCCTACCCTCGGGACAGAGCTCATTGGTCGCTGCTGCATAGTCGTCGGATGTCGCGTCCACGCTCAGCGAAAACGACGGATACAGATCCCAATGGGCTGGAAAGTTCAGCGATCCGGGGCCGGGGTCGATGGTCACCACGTCGATGATGTCATCGCCGTGCATCCGCGCGAGAGCACTGAGCGCCGGCCACGCATACCGTGACAGCCCGGTCTCGAACTCCATGAACATCGTTCTCGAACAGCCCTGTTTGAAGACGTCCTCGGGGAACCTGCGATCCACCTCGAAGAACGCATCAGCCCGCGCACGCACACCGTCGTAGTCGTCCTGGCGCCGATGCAGGTATCCACTGCCTGCCAACCCTGTCTCCCTTGCCTTTTCGTTCGTGCGAGCGTGGCGCCTTCTGCGACAGCAGCGCACCTGCCACTAGCCATCCGAGCCTCGCAGCGGAGATCCTGCCGCATGAGGCTGTCGCTGCCACCTTCACGTCTGACTACGCGAGGCGATGCGGATGTCGGTGCCTGACGACATGATCGCTGGCGTGAGCTACGACATGCTGGTGTGGGAGGTCGACAAGCCTGTGGACTTCGGAAATCACTCTCGGGCGACATACTTCGCGTGCCGGGCGAGGGGCCGACTGACTCCCACAACCAATCCAGCCTGCGCACAGAAGAACGAGCGAATCAGCGCCGCCGACCAACCCCTTGCCCTTCAGACCTCGTGGGAGCACGATCACCCGGTGAACGGCGATTCCGCTGTGCGGGCGATGACGAACAGTCGGTCCCCACGGGACGGGCTGTCGACAATCTCGATCTTGTCGCCGATACCGCTGGCAAGGGCAAGGGCGGCCTCGACCGCCTGAGCCTGACAGTCATCGAGATTGCATGCGACGTCGCGCAGGTCAACCAGATCGCCGGCGGCGACTCTTGTCGCCACGCGCAGTAGGAGACCCGCAGTGCCACCGAGCTGTAGAGCCTCGGGTTCGACACTCAAGCCTGACCAGTCCACGGTCGTGTACCACCACGGCCCGCTCCCTGTACCGAGGAAGTCGATATCGATGTTCGCACGCACCGCCGGATGCTCCAGCAAGCCCGCGACGACCAGGAGTCGATACCCGCCCGGTCGAGTCGGCGTGACCGGTCATCGGCTGGGCACCCCCTCAACAGCAGCCGGCGCCGTTGCCCGGGGGTACCCTCCGCCGGAGACGGCGTGGCGCAGCGGCGCTTCAACCGACGGTCCTGAGTATCACGTACTGAGAGTACCTCCGGCCGCATCGTCGGCCCGTGGCACGATCCAGACGGCCCACGCGCTTGTCCCCACAGCATCTGATCGGTGATCGCAAAGAACGCCCGTGCCTCTACATGGCAGGGATCGACCTGTGCGCGACTGCTCAGATGCGGCCATGGACTGAAGCCGCTTCTCCTGACTTCGGTGACCCTGCAACAATCTGGCCATGAGCCAGGGGGGAGTCGAACGACGCCGCAACCAACATGGCCAGCAACGGATCGGCTTTGGTCGACGCGCTGGAGCATGTGGTCGTCGACTATATCCGGATGAACGCTGACATCGTCGACCGCAACCGCTACGGCGACCCCGAGTGGTCTTATCGGTCGGCTTACCATCTGCTTCTCGACCACGGACGCTTCTTCACCCCGACAGCCCGGCCTAGCGATGTCTCGAAATTGCCTGACCGGTTTTGCTACCAGAACGCCGTCACCACGGCCTACGCGTACGGGGACCACGGACTGTTGTACGCCGAGGGCTTCGCTTGTAGTCGTGCTGCCGCTGGGATCCCGATCCAGCACGCCTGGTGTGTCCTTCCGGACGGCACGGTTGTGGATCCAACGTGGGAACCGACAGCCGATGTGTACTTCGGTGTCGCGGTAACAGATCCAGCGTTGTGGCCTAGCGATGGCGGTGGACTTCTGTCCGACTTCGAGCGCTGCCTGCCGTTGCTCCGGGACCGGTTACCTGCCGACATGCTCGGGTCGGTAGGTCGCAAACACTCCTAGTCGCGTCGAGCACTGGACATTTGGGCCGCAGTGCGACCGTGGCTGATTCCTTCCGATCCAGGCTTTAAGGCACGACCGCCAGAAGGCACCGAGTACAGGATCGACCCCAGGACCCCGAAACCCCCTACCAGTAGCAGCTCGGCAACGCCGAGAAGTTCGTCAGCGGACGAATCGGGAAGAGCTACTTCGACGTCGGCCAATCCTGATCACTCCATGTGCACCGACGGACCGAAGCCGCCAAACTCCTCGACGATCTTCGTGACCCTCACCGCGGCTTGGCCGGCATCGTCGTCGGTGAGGGTACCCGCTGCTGGTTCGGCAACCAGTTCAGCCTCGTCGCGCCCCGCATCCACGTCTACAACGTCTCGATCTGGGTCCCCGAACTCGCGGCGGCTACGACCCTGACAACGTCACCACACCATGATGATGAACATGCTCGGCGGACTCAGCGAGCCCGAACGCCAGCACGTCCAGACAACGCACGCGCGCCAGCATGAACGCCCGAGTCCTCAACGAAGGCCGACACCAAGGCGGACGTCCGCCGTACGGCTATCTGTCGTCAGTTCTCGAGCAGGTCATCCCCAAGGAAGAGCCGTGAATCCGCAGGTAGACCACTTCTTAGGACGATGATGGGCACATTCGTTTTGTGACCGTTTTTGTGACCGTTTTGAGGGTGATGAGCCGGTATCCAGGGTGATCCCCGGTGAAGACAGCGGCCCCGCGCCGGAATTCTCCGATGCGGGGCCGCAAGCGAAAAGTACTGCTAGAAGCTACTTTTCACACACTCGACAGCACTACTTCTGCGCGGCCTTGTACTCACGACGACGGCGGTGCAGGATCGGCTCGGTGTAGCCGTTGGGCTGCTTGGTGCCCTCGAGCACCAGCTCCTTGGCCGCCTGGAAGGCGATCGAGGCGTCGAAGTTCGGCGCCATCGGGCGATAGGCCTTGTCGCCGGCGTTCTGGCGGTCGACGACGGGGGCCATGCGCTCGAGGCTGGCGATCACGTCGGCCTCGGTGACGACGCCGTGGCGCAGCCAGTTCGCAACCAGCTGGCTCGAGATACGCAGCGTGGCACGATCTTCCATCAGGCCGATGTCGTTGATGTCGGGCACCTTGGAGCAGCCGACACCGTGATCGATCCAGCGGACCACGTAGCCCAGGATGCCCTGGGAGTTGTTGTCCAGCTCCTGCCGCTTCTCCTCGTCGGACCAGTCGATGGACTGGGCCAGCGGGATCTCGAGGATCTGGTCGACGGTGGCACGCGGGCCGCCCTTGGCGATCTCGGACTGCCGCTTGAACACGTCCACCAGGTGGTAGTGGGTGGCGTGCAGGGTGGCGGCGGTCGGCGAGGGCACCCACGCGGTGTTGGCGCCCGACTTCGGGTGCACGATCTTCTGCTCGAGCATGCCTGCCATCAGGTCGGGCATGGCCCACATGCCCTTGCCGATCTGGGCCTTGCCGGGCAGGCCCTTGGCCAGGCCGGTGTCGACGTTCCAGTCCTCGTAGGAGGTGATCCAGGTCTGGGTCTTCATCTCGGCCTTGCGGACCATCGGCCCGGCCTCCATGGAGGTGTGGATCTCGTCGCCGGTGCGGTCGAGGAAGCCGGTGTTGATGAACACCACGCGATCCTTGGCGGCCTCGATCGACGCGGCGAGGTTGACCGTGGTGCGGCGCTCCTCATCCATGATGCCGACCTTGAGGGTGTTGCGGGTCAGGCCGAGGACGTCCTCGATCCGGCCGAACAGCTCGTTGGTGAACGCGGCCTCGTCGGGGCCGTGCATCTTCGGCTTCACGATGTAGACCGAGCCGGTGCGGGTGTTGGCGCGCTGGGTGTCGCCGTTGAGCGAGTGCACGGCGATCAGCGAGGTGATCAGGCCGTCCATGATGCCCTCGGGGACCTCGTTGCCCTGCGCGTCGATGATCGCGTCGGAGGTCATCAGGTGGCCCACGTTGCGCACGAACAGCAGCGAACGGCCGTGCAGCACCAGCTCGGAACCGTCGAGCGCGGTGAACACGCGGTCGGGGTTCATGGTGCGGGTGAAGGTCTTGCCGCCCTTGGTGACCTCTTCGGCCAGGTCACCCTTCATCAGGCCGAGCCAGTTGCGGTAACAGACGACCTTGTCCTCGGCGTCGACCGCGGCGACCGAGTCCTCGAAGTCCATGATCGTGGTGAGCGCGGACTCGAGCACGATGTCCTTGACACCGGCGGTGTCGGTCGAGCCGATCGGCGAGTTCGCGTCGATCTGGATCTCGATGTGCAGGCCGTTGTGCTTGAGCAGCACCGAGGTCGGGGCCTCGGGGTCGCCCAGGTAGCCGACGAGCTGCGACGGGTCGGCCAGGCCGATGTCGGTGCCGTCTTCCAGGCCGATCTCGAGCTCGCCGTCGACGATCTTGTAGTACGACGAACCGATGTGCGAGCCGGTGATCAGGGTGACGGCGTCGTCGAGGAAGTTACGGCCCCACTCGATGACCTTGTCGCCGCGCACGCGGTTGTAGCCGGTGCCCTTCTCGGCGCCGTTGGCCTCGGAGATGGCGTCGGTGCCGTAGAGCGCGTCGTAGAGCGAGCCCCAGCGCGCGTTGGCGGCGTTGATCGCGAAGCGCGCGTTCATCACCGGCACCACGAGCTGCGGGCCCGCGGTGGTGGCGATCTCGGCGTCGACGTTGCCGGTGCCGATCTGGAACGGGGCGGGCTCGGGACGCAGGTAACCGATCTCGGTCAGGAACTCCTTGTAGGCGCCCTTGTCGTAGCCGGCGCCCGGGCTCTCCTGGTGCCAGGCGTCGAGCTTGCCCTGGATCTCGTCGCGTTCGGCCAGCAGGGCGCGGTTGCGCGGGGCGAGGTCGTTGACGACCTGCTCGGCGCCGGCCCAGAACGCGGCGGAATCTACGCCGGTACCGGGGAGCGCCTCGTTCTCGATGAAATCGTGGAGAACGCTGGCCACCTGGAGCCCGCCGACCTGAATCCGCTCTGTCATCTACTGCCTCACTTTTGAGAAAGCCGGGTGGGAAAAGTCGATGTCATGTTACCCGTGGGTAGTGGTGACACCTCGTGTGGGTTCGAACGCCGCAGGAGCGCCGTCCATTCCGCCACGCCGAGACGCCGGGGTCGGCGCGTGGGCGTGGCGGGCCACCTCTTGATTGTAGGCACCCGGCGAATTAATGTACTGACCGGAACATTTCTCGGCGGTCAGCCCTGGTCGCCCGGCGGAGTGGAGGCACGGTGAGCGTCGCGCAGCCCGGCGAACCCGTCGCTCCCGTCCGGCGCCGTGGGCGCCCACCCGCCGCTGACCCCGGCGCGGCGGGCACCGGTGATCGCATCCGCGCCGCCGCCCTGGATCTGTTCGCCGAACGTGGCTTCCACGCCACCGGCGTCGCCGAGATCGGCGCCAAGGCCGACGTCCAGCGCGGCGCGCTGTACTACCACATCGGCTCCAAGGAAGAGCTGCTGTGGGAGATCCTCGGCGACTACACCAGGCTGCTGCTCGACGACGCCGAACGCATCGTCGCGGCGAACGCCGATCCGGTCGAGACCCTGCGCCTGCTCATCCGCAGTCATGTGGAGCTGATCGTCACGCACCGGCGCGCGGTGGCCGTGCACCTGCGCGACGCGAACGCGCTCACCGGACGACGCGCCACCGAACTGCAGCAGTTGCGAGACCGGCTCCAGCACCACTGGCAGGACGTCATCGATGCGGGCTACGCCACGGGGCAGCTGCGCACCGCCGATCATGTCGTCACCAACGGCCTGCTCGGCATGCTGAACTCGCTCGGCTTCTGGTACCGCGAGCGTGGTGCGCACTCCCCCACCGAGATCGCCGAGATCCTCACCGACACCGTCCTGTCCGGGCTCACCGGCACCGGCGACAACACGAAAGGCTGACCATGGCTTGGGATTTCGAGACCGATCCGGAGTACCAGCGCAAGCTCGACTGGGTCGCGGAGTTCGTCCGCACCGAGGTCGAGCCACTGGATCTGCTCTACCCCAACCCGTACGACCGGACCAATCCCGAGATCAGGGCGCTGATGCGGCCGCTGCAGCAGCAGGTGAAGGACCAGGGACTATGGGCCTGCCACCTCGGCCCCGAATTGGGCGGACCCGGTTATGGTCAGCTGAAACTCGCTCTACTCAACGAGGTGCTCGGCACGTCGATGTGGGCGCCGCTCGTCTTCGGTTGTCAGGCACCGGATTCCGGCAACGCCGAGATCCTGGCGCACTTCGGCACCGCGGAGCAGAAGGAGAAGTACCTGCAGCCACTGCTCGACGGGGAGATCGGCTCCTGCTACGTGATGACCGAGCCCACCGGCGGCTCGGACCCGACCGCGTTCCGGACCACCGCGGTCCGCGACGGTGACGAGTGGGTCATCAACGGCGAGAAGTGGTTCAACTCCTGCGCCGAGTTCGCCACCTTCCACATCGTGATGGTGGTGACCGACCCGTCCGCCGAACCGCATCTGCGGCTGTCGATGTTCATCGTCCCGGCAGATGCCCCCGGCCTCGAACTGGTGCGCAATTTCACCGTGCCCGGATTCAGCGAACACGAAGGGCACCTGCGGTTCACCGACGTCCGGGTGCCCGCCGATCATCTGCTCGGCGCCGAGGGCGCCGGTTTCGTCGTCGCGCAGACCCGGCTCGGCGGCGGCCGCGTGCACCACGCGATGCGCACGGTCGCCTTGGTACGCAAAGCGTTCGACATGATGTGCGAGCGAGCGGTCTCGCGCCCAGCCCGCAAGGGGGTGCTCGGCGGCTTCCAGATGACCCAGGAACGGATCGCGGACAGCTGGATCCAGATGGAGCAGTTCCGCCTGCTCGTCCTGCGCACGGCCTGGCGCATCGACCAGGCCCAGGACTACCGCGCGGTCCGCAAGGACATCGCCGCCATCAAGGTGGCCATGCCGACGGTCATGAACGACATCGCCCGCCGCGCACTGCATCTGCACGGCGCGCTGGGTGTCAGCACCGATCTCCCGTTCCTCGACATGACCACCTACGCCGAGGTCATGGCCATCGCCGACGGGCCCACCGAGGTCCACAAGATCACCCTCGCCAAGGAAGTCCTGAAGCAGTACGCGCCCGCGGACCCGGTGTACCCCACCGGTTTCCGGCCCACTCTCCGCGAGGAGGCACGCGATCTCGTCGCCCGCCGGCTCGAACGCGAGGTCGGCAACCTCTGATCAGCTCATCGGGGTGACCGGATGGACCGCGAGGTCGCACACCGACAGCGACTCGCCGACCGGGACGGTATCGGTGGTGTCGGGCGGGGTGACCCGCAGTCCGGTGTAAGCCGGGCACGCGTTGCCCGCCGCGTCGGTGGAGGTGCCTTCGACGACGGCCTCGGCCCCGTGGTCCGGGGTGAGGATCACCGTGGCGGGCGTGTCCTGGTTGGGTGGGAGTCCGCCCAGGTAGCCGCGGGGTGTGCGGGTTGCGTTGCTGGTGGTCTCGCCGACCGCGTCCACCCCGGGATAACCGGTCAGCGAGCACGGTCCGCTGGCGCCGACAAGCCAGAAGCGCAGAGTCATGCCCTGATGTCCCGCGGCGGCGGTCACGGGGCCGCCGCCGACCAGGACCTGGCCGTCGGCGCAGGCGGGGGCCGTGTCCGGGAGTGGGACACCCGGCGGGCTCGGCGGTCCTGCGGTGGCCGCCGGGGCCGATGTCACGGCAGGGCCCGGTGCCGGAGCAGGCATGGCGGCTGGTGGCACGAGGGTGGCGGGGCCTGCCGCGCTCGGCGTGACCGAGGAAGCCGGTCCCGGCGCGGGCAGGGTCGGACTCGACCGGTCGGCGGGCGCGTTGGTCCCCACGGAATCATTGCCGCAGCCGGCGAGTAGCAGGACGGCCGCGCACGCCACGGTGGCCGGAATCAGCGCTGTCCGCATGAGCACCACTCCTCGCGATCGGTGCGCCCGACGGGCACCTCACCACGAAAATGTATCGCGACCAGCCCCTTCTCCGTTCCGGTCGATGCCGGAGCGTGACCGGAAATAAATCAGCCGACATCCGGCGCGGCATATGCCACCATGAATTCCACGCTGGTCATTCGCGACAGAGCGAGACCGACGAGACACTTCGAGAGGAGGAGACGGCCGTGAAAACCCTTGCGCCACTGCGACAGTCCGAAAAGACCTATCGCCGCGCCGATTCGGCCCGCATCGCGCGAAGCGCCGGCCACGATGCCATGGTCCGTCTCCGGTTCGCGCACTGACGCGGCAACTCACTCAGCTCCGACTGTCGTTCACTTCTCTCGAAACATGGTGATTCCCATGACGATCCGTCATGCCGTCGACCCGATGGCGCCCACTTCCGACACCTGGATACGCACCAGGGTGCTCGTGCTCAACGCCAGCTACGAGGCTCTCGACGAGATCACCGCCGACCGGGCCGTGACACTGCTGATCAGCGGCGCCGCGGAGACCGTCATCGAGCGGGCGCCGCGGTTCCCGATCCGGTCCCAGCACCTGGTCATCGGGCTGCCGGAGACGATCCGGCTGCTGCGCTACGTCTACCTGGGCCACGTCGCCGCGGTGGGCGAGGACAGCCGCGCCACCCTGGCCGGTGTCCTGCGCCGCGACAAGCACCGCTGCGGCTACTGCGACGACTGGGCGCAGACCGTCGACCACATCCGCCCGCGCAGCAGGGGTGGACCGAACACGTGGGGCAACCTGATCGCCTGCTGCGGACCCTGCAATACGAGCAAGGCCGACCGCACCCCCGAGGAAGCGGGGATGCGGCTGCTGTGGGAGCCCAAGGCTCCCGACCCGCTGGCCCGCACCCAGCGCCGGATCTGGAAGGAGTACGCGCCGTGACCACCACCGACCTCGCACTGACCGAACTGCTGACTCTGTCCGATTCGGGGCAATGGCACCGCGCCGCCTGCCGGGGTGACCCGAACCACGAGGCATGGTTCCCGTACCCGTCGCAGGACTTCGACTACGCCCGCGGGATCTGCGCCGGTTGCCCGTTGCTCGCGGGGTGCACCGAGTACGCGGCCCAGACCGGCCAGTCGGGGGTCTGGGGTGGCCGTGAATACGACCGCGGACGGGTGATCCGCGAGTGACCGGCCGGGGCCGGGTGTCCGCCGTGACACCCGGCCCCACATCGTGACCAGCGTCGATGCGCAGCGGTATGCACCGTGCGGCGGCCCGGTGGCGTGTCCTTAAACTTGCCCCGTGGGTACTCATCGCAGCGGGACCAGATCTCGAAGCATCAGCAAGGGTCCGGTGATCGCGGCATCGGTACTCGTGCTGGTGATCGTGGCCGTGTTCGCCTGGTTCCAGCTCAGCGATCGCGCCGCCAGCACCGACGTCGCGGCCGCCGCCGAATGCGTCGAGGGACCGGCGTCACTGGACGTCACCGTCGATCCGGCGATCGCGGGCCCGGTCCGCGCCGCCGCCGACCGCTACAACGCGAGCAAGCCGCGGGTACGTGACCACTGCGCGCGGGTGGAGGTGTCGGCCCGCCCGTCGGCCGCCCTGGTCGTGGGCCTGGCCGATACCGGAAAGTGGGATCCGGCACTCGGCCCGAAGCCGGGGCTCTGGATCGCCGATTCCAGCCGCTCGATCGAACTGGTGCGGGTGCCCGGCCTGATCGAGGGCACGCCCGCCTCCATCGCCACCAGCCCGATCGTGCTCGCCGTGCCCGACGCGCTGCGTCAGGCGCTCGAACAGCACCAGATCGCCTGGTCGGATCTGCCGCGCCTGCAGCAGGGCTCGCTCGACGAGCTCGGCCTGTCCGGCTGGGGTGGGCTGCGGATGGCACTGCCCGTCAGCGATGCCACCACCGCCGCGGCCGCCTCGATCGGGGCCGCCGTGTCGGGCACCGAGCCGCTGACCGCGCAGGCCGCGGGCTCCGGCCAGGTCGTCGCCGCGATCTCCGGGCTCGCCGCGGACGCCCAGGTGCCCGCGGACCTGGTGTCGGCGATGGGGGCGATCACCGCCGACCCCACCGCCGACGAGGTGCACGCCGTCGCCGCCACCGCACAGCAGCTCGGCACCGGCGGGCTCACCGCGTTCCGGCCGGTCGGCACCGCGCCGCTCGCGGACTATCCCGCCGCCCTGCTGTCGGGCCCGTGGGTCGACAAGACCCAGAACCTCATCGCGTCCCGCTTCATCGACTTCCTGCGCGCCCCCGAGCAGGCGGGCGCCCTCGCGACCGAGGGGTTCGGCCCTGCCATCGGTTCGGCGCCCGCCAACCCGGACAAGGCGGCTCTGCAGAAGGTGCAGGGCACCCTGGCCAACCCGGTCCTCGGTGTGAATGCCACAGTGCTGCTCGATGTCTCGTCGTCGATGGGTACCGCGGAGGGGTCGACCACGCGGCTGGCGAACGCGGGCGCGGCGCTCGCCTCGACACTGACGGTGATGCCGCCGGACTTCGGCCTCGGCCTGTGGACCTTCGGCAAGAACCTCGACGGCACCACTCCGTACCAGGTGCAGGTCCCCACCGACCTGCTGACCGACGCCCAGCGCAATACTGTCGGCTCGGCGGTGACCAGCACCAAGGCGAGCCAGAGCACCACCGATCAGGCCTACCCCAGCCTGCTCGCCGCCTACCGCGCCGCGGTGGCCGCCTACTCCCCAGGCCGCACCAACTCGATTCTGGTGATCACCGACGGCCCCGACGACGACTCCTCGCTCACCGGTTCCGCGCTGGTCGCCGAGATCACCGCCGCCACGAAGTCCGACAAGCCGGTCCGGATCGACGTCGTCGTGGTCGGCGGCCAGGGCACCCAGACCCTGCAGACCCTCGCGCAGCAGACCGGCGGCACCTACACCCGCGTGTCGACAAGCAACGACCTCAGCTTCGGCACCGCGGTGGTCAAGGCACTGACCACTCCCTGATCCGGAACGGCCGCGCGGGCAACATTATTCGCCCACGCGGCCGCCGCCGATCTGACTACCGTGGTGCGAACCGGCGCATTCGCGACACCGGTGTGGTGACCGGCGACGGTTATCCGCTGCAGCTGCTCGAGGTGCCGTCGGGCCCCATCGATCCGGCTGCGGCGCCGACCGCGCCGGGGCGGCGCGCACTGCTCGAACGACTGCCCGGCAGAGTCCGTCAGGGTGAGACTTCCACCAGCGCACCGGATTCCATCGCGACCCACAGGTGGCCTGCGGCGTCGACGGTGAGGCCGTGTGGTTCGGCGCCGGGTAGCGCGAGATGGTCGATCTCGCCGTCGGTGGTGATCCGGCCGAGCCTGCCTGCTGCCCATTCGGTGAACCACAGCGCGCCGTCGGGTCCGGTGACGATCGCGTGCGGGCGGGCGGCGGGGTCGGGCAGGGCGAATTCGGTGATCGTGCCGTCGGAGTCGATGCGCCCGATGGCGCCCGCGCCGATTTCGGTGAACCACACCGCACCGTCCGGGCCCGCGGTGATGCCGACCGGCGCGGCGGCAGGTGTCGGCACCGGGTACAGCGTCAGTGCCAGGTCGCGATCCACCCGGCCGATCACATTGCCCTGGTTCACCGTAAACCACACTGCGCCATCAGATCCCGCGGTGAGCATCGATGGCATTCCTTCCACGTGGACACGGTCGATCGTGCCGTCGGCGGCGAGCCGCCCCACGCGACCGGCCTGCAGCTCGGTGAACCACAGTGCGCCGTCGGGTCCGAGGCACGCACCGTAGGGACCGTCCAGCGCGGTGCTTGTCACATCGCCCCAGGTGGTGATGCGGCCGAGCCTGCCGCCCTGAAACTCGGTGAACCACAACGCATCATCTGGACCTGCCACGATGACGGTGGGCTGACCGTCGGCGGGCTCCAGGGCGAATGTCCGCACCACGCCGTCGGCACAGCGGCCGATCGCACCCTGTGCCACCAGCGTGAACCACAGTGCGCCGTCCGGCCCGGCAGTCACTCCGTACGGCGCGCCCGGCACCTCGATCACCTGCACGATGTCAGCCAAAGTCCTGAATTCCCTTCTGTAGTCCCCGGAATCGACGGCGTAGCGCACGATCGTGCGACACCACGACCACCGCGCCCCGGTAGTCGTGCAGTGCCTGTTCCACCTCGTCGACCAGGGTCAGTGACAGGTGGTTGGTCGGTTCGTCGAGCAGCAGCAGATCATGGTCACCGGCGAGCACCCGGGCCAGTGACAATCGGCGCCGCTGCCCCTCCGACAAGGTGCCGACCGGGCGGTCCAGCAGCTCGGGCACGAACAGTCCGGTCGCGACGAGCGCGGCCCGGCCGAAACCGTATGTCTCGGTGACACTTCGGTCCGGATCGAATCGGTCCTCCTGGCGCAGGTAGCCGACCCGGCCGGGTGCCGACGCGTGGATCGCGTCGAGCAGCGTCGACTTTCCCGCCCCGTTCGGGCCGTGGATGAGCAGCCTGCCCCGCGGTCCCAGGGTCACGGGTCCGATGGCGAACTCGGACTTCGAGCCCGGTGCGGCGAATCGCCCACGGAAGCACAGGGGTTCGGGCGGACACGGAACCGGGTCCGCGCGCAGGCGGCGCAGGCGTTCGGCGGTCTGCCGGACCCGCGAGGCGACCGAGCTCTGCACCCGGCCCGCATTGCGGTCATAGGCCATCTTGTTGTTGTCGGTGATCGCGCGACCGTGCGCCACCTGCTGGGCGGTGGTCGTCGCGAATTCCTCGAGTCGCCCGATCTCGCTGCGCCACTGCGCATATGCCTGTTCCCAGCGCACACGGGCGGCAGCCTTCTCCTCCAGGTAGCCGGTGTAGCCGCCGAAGCGGGTCAGGCCGCCGTCGGCCACCTCGATGATCGCCGTCGCCACCCGGTCGAGGAAGATCCGATCGTGGGAGACCAGCACGACCGTGCCGTGGTGGGTCCGCAGCCGGTTCTCCAGCCAGGTCAGCGCGTTCTCGTCGAGGTGATTGGTCGGTTCGTCGAGCAGCAGGACCTCCGGCGAGGCGGCGAGCAGGCAGGCCAGTCCGAGCCTGGCTCGTTCCCCGCCGGACAGGCTGTCCAGTGGCCGATCCCGATCGATCCCGGCCAGGCCGAGTCCGTGCAGCGACGCGTCGACCCTGGCGTCGGCGGCATAGCCGTCGCGCGCTTCGAACCGGGTGAGCAGTTCGCCGTAGCGGTCCATGTCCTGCGCTTCGGCGGCCGCGTGCATGCCGTGTTCCAGATCCCGCAGCTCCGCCAGCGCCAGCTCGATCGCGGCGCCGACGGTGTCGCCGGCGAGGGTCTGCGCGAGGTGGCCGAGTCCGCCGTCGGCGCTGACGGTGACCGATCCGGCGTCCGCCCGGTCCAGTCCGGCCAACACCCGCAGCAACGTCGACTTTCCCGACCCGTTCTCGCCGACGATGCCGACCCGCTCACCGGGCCGGATCGTTGCCGTCACGGTGTCGAGCACCGGCCGCTCCGCGTAGGACTTCGACACTCCGCGCAGGGTCAGTTGAGTGGTCAAACAGCGCTCCAATAGCTACTTGTGTAGCTTTAACTCTACAAACCTTGTTCAACTAACGCAACAGGAGTTGTTTTTGGAACCGCAACGACGACCCGGCGGACGCAGTACCCGGGTGCGCGAGGCCGTCCTCGACGCGACGACGGCCGAGCTCGCCGAGCACGGCTTCCAGGGCCTGAGCATGGAATCCGTCGCCCAGCGGGCCGGGGTGCACAAGACCACCGTCTACCGGCGCTGGCGCGGTCCGGAGGGTCTCGTCGCCGACGCACTCGACCGCGCGGCGGGACAGTCCTGGCCGATCCCGGACACCGGCACCCTCATCGGCGACCTGCGCGGGCTCACCGAATTGCTGCGGACCGGCTTCACCGACCCCGAATCCGGTCCGGTCGCAGCGGCTTTCGTGACCGCCGGCATGCAGCACCCGGACGCGGCCGCGGCACTGCGCACCTACTACACGGCACGGCATACCGAGGCGGCGGTGATCGTCGAACGGGCAATCGCGCGAGGGGAACTCACCCCCGGCGTCGACGGAACGGAGATCGTCCGGTTCGCGGTGGCTCCCCTGTTCCACCGGCTGTTCATCGCTCACGAGCCGGTCACCGCCGAACACGCCCGCCGCGCCGCCGATGCCGCGGCCGCGCTCGCCCGATCATCCTGGCCCGCAGAGCCTTGCACCCCGTAGACGACGACAGGCCCCGCCGACGAATGCGGCGGGGCCCGTTACCGATTGACGATCAGTCCTCGTAGGCGTCCAGCGGCGGGCAGGAGCAGACCAGATTGCGGTCACCGAACGCGCCGTCGATGCGGCGCACCGGCGGCCACACCTTGGGGCGGGTGTGGCCGATGCCCCGCGGATACACCGCGACCTCACGGCTGTAGGGGTGGTCCCACTCGCCGACGAGGCTCGCCGCGGTGTGCGGCGAGCCGCGCAGCGGGTTGTCGGTCACCGGCCACACACCCGCGCCGACCTGGTCGATCTCACCGCGGATGGCGATCATCGCGGCGATGAACTCGTCGAGCTCCTCGAGGTTCTCGCTCTCGGTGGGCTCCACCATCAGGGTGCCCGCCACCGGGAAGCTCATGGTGGGCGCGTGGAAGCCGTAGTCGGCCAGGCGCTTGGCCACATCGTCGACGGTGACGCCGGTCTGTTTGGTGATCTCGCGCAGGTCGAGGATGCACTCGTGGGCGACCATGCCGTTCTCGCCGGTGTAGAGCACCGGGAAGTAGGCATCGAGGCGACGGGCGATGTAGTTGGCCGACGCGATCGCGGTGAGCGTCGCCTCGCGCAGGCCCTCGGCACCCATCATCCGGATGTAGGCCCAGGTGATCGGCAGGATCGACGCCGAACCGTAGTCGGCCGCCGACACCGCGTGCGAACCGGTTTCGCGCGGGTCACCGGGCAGGTACTGGGCGAGGTGCGAGCGCACCGCCACCGGGCCGACGCCGGGACCGCCGCCACCGTGCGGGATGCAGAAGGTCTTGTGCAGGTTCAGGTGACTGACGTCGCCACCGAACCGGCCGGGACGGGCGAGGCCGACCAGGGCGTTGAGGTTCGCGCCGTCGACATACACCTGGCCGCCCGCGTCGTGCACGAGCGCGCACAGCTCGGCCACCTCGTGCTCGTAGACACCGTGGGTGGACGGGTAGGTGATCATGATGCAGGCCAGCCGCTCGGCATGGTCGGCGATCTTGGCGCGCAGGTCGTCGAGATCGACATCGCCGTTCTCCCGGCACTTCACGACCTCGACGCGCATGCCGACCATGGCCGCCGAGGCCGCGTTGGTACCGTGCGCGCTCGACGGGATCAGGCAGGTGTCACGGTGGTCGTCGCCGCGATCGAGATGGTAGCGCCGGATCGCGAGCAGGCCGGCGTACTCACCTTGGCTGCCGGCGTTGGGCTGCAGGCTCACCGCGTCGTAGCCGGTGATCTCGGCCAGCCACTGCTCGAGGTCGCCGATGAGCTTCAGGATGCCGGGCACGTCCTCGGTGGGCGCGAACGGGTGCAGCCGGGCGAAACCGGGCCAGGTGATGGCCTCCATCTCGGCGGTCGCGTTGAGCTTCATGGTGCACGAACCGAGCGGAATCATGCTGCGGTCCAACGCGATGTCCTTGTCCGACAGCGAGCGCAGGTAGCGCAGCATGGCGGTCTCGGTGTGGTGGCGGGTGAACGCCGGGTGGGTCAGGTAGTCCGAGGTGCGGGTCTCGATCGCGGCGGGCTGGGCGCTCGTGGCGTCGGGAGTCCGTGCGGTGCCGAAGGATTCGACGACCGCGGCGACGTGCGCGTCGGTGGTCGCCTCGTCGCAGGAGATCGCGACATGATCGGCGTCGACCAGGCGCAGGTTGATGCCCTGCGACTTCGCCTTGGCGACAACGGCTTCCGCGCCGCCGGGCACATACGCCAGCACGGTGTCGAAGAAGCTCTCGTGCACCAGGGCCGCGCCGATTCCGGACGCGATGGCCGCGGCGTGCACGTGTACCCGGCGCGCGATGGCGCGCAGCCCGTTGGCACCGTGGTAGCTGGCGTACATGGCGGCGACGATGGCCAGCAGCACCTGCGCGGTACAGATGTTGGAGGTCGCCTTCTCGCGGCGGATGTGCTGCTCACGCGTCTGCAGGGCGAGACGGTAGGCCGGGGCGCCGTCGGCGTCGACGGACACGCCGACCAGGCGGCCGGGCAGCTGCCGGGCGAACGCGGTGCGCACGGCGAGGTAGCCGGCGTGCGGGCCGCCGAAGCCCATCGGCACACCGAAGCGCTGCGTGGTGCCGAAGCACACGTCGGCGCCCTGTTCACCGGGCGGCGTGATCAGCGTCAGCGCCAAGAGGTCGGCACCGGCGGCGACCAGCGCGCCACGCTCGTGGGCGGCCGCGAACAGCGCGGTGTAGTCGACGATCCGGCCGGAAGCACCGGGGGTCTGCGCGATCACGCCGAAGAACTCGCCCTCGGGCAGTTCACCGGCCGACAGGTCGGCCTCGACGATCTCGATACCGAGCGGCTCGGCCCTGGTGCCGATGATGGTCTTGGTCTGCGGGAACAGATCGGCGTCGACGACGAGCCGGTGCGACTTGGACTTGCCCGCGCGGCGCAGCAGCGTCATCGCCTCGGCGGCCGCGGTGGCCTCGTCGAGCATGGAGGCGTTGGCGACGTCCATGCCGGTCAGGTCGGAGACCATGGTCTGGAAGTTGAGCAGCGCTTCGAGCCTGCCCTGGCTGATCTCGGGCTGGTACGGGGTGTAGGCGGTGTACCAGGCCGGGTTCTCCAGCAGATTGCGCACCAGCACCGGCGGGGTGAGCGTGTCGTAGTAGCCGAGGCCGATCATCGAGGTGGCGACGGTGTTGGAGTGTGCCAGCGCGGCCAGCTCCGCGAGCACCTCGTGCTCGGTGCCGGGCGCGGGCAGCGCGCCGAGGCCGGACTCGTCGAGAATCGTCGCGGGCAGTGCCGTGGTCGCGAGCGCGTCGATCGAGTCGACGCCGACGATCTCGAGGATCCGGGCGAGTTCGTCGGAATCGGGTCCGATGTGGCGGTCGGCGAACGAACGGGTCACGGCAGCTCCAAGGTCGGGCGGGTCGACCATGTGGTCGACGGGTACCAGCCCTCCCCCTCTGTCGTGGCGCCTGAGAGATTCGGTGACCCGGCGGCGAACAGCCGTGTCCCTTTCCCCGTGGGCGGGCAGCCTGAAGCCACCGCTTTCCAGAGGCGTCGAATCACCGTGCGGTCCCTGTTGCCTGAGAGATTGACGGGGAGGTGCTGCTCCTTCGGCGCCTGGACTCTACGAACCCAAGACTCTCCCGCACGGCGGCGACGCTCACCCAGTCTAATGGCACGGCGAACCGCCGCCGTCACGCACACGATGTAGCGCTCGTCACGCAAGCCGGGATCGGGGTGGCGGGCAAGCGCTCGTCACTACTATCCGGTTTTGCGGTTCTCCCGTACCTTGCGCCGGAAGGACAGTTCGTCCTCGGGGCGGTCGGTGATCTCGGTGGCCCGCTCGGCCGGGAAGTCGGCGATCGCCCCGGTCAGTTCCCGCATGGCGCCGCTGACCGCGATTCCGAAGACGCCCTGCCCGCCCTGCAGTAAATCGACTACCTCCTCGGGTGAGGTGCACTCGTACACCGTGGTCCCGTCGGAGAACAGCGTGATCCCGGCCAGATCCGGCACGCCGCGGCTGCGCAGATGATCGACCGCGATCCGGATGTTCTGTAAAGAGACGCCCGCGTCCAGCAGTCGCTTCACGATCTTGAGGACCAGGATGTCCTTGAACGAGTACAGCCGCTGACTGCCCGAACCCGCGGCGCCGCGGATCGACGGCACAACCAGCCCGGTGCGGGCCCAGTAGTCGAGTTGACGGTAGGTGATGCCGGCGACCTGACACGCGCTCGGCACCCGGTAGCCGACCAGATCGTCCGGAACCGAGTCGTCCGGGAACAAGCCAGGCTGCACCACATCCTGCGATTGCTCTTCCACTGACCACTCCTTGCTCTGCCGACGTTCTCGAAGTACCGGAGTCACGACGGATGTTGCCCGACTTTCGAGGTTACTCCTGCCATTGTCGGACCTGCACCGTTGTCGCACCAAGCACCGCGCGCGGCGATTCCCTCGACCTCTACTTCAGGTCTAGAAGATCGGGAAGTGAATCAGCTGTCCGTGGCCTTGAAGTCGTCGGGCGAGACCGACTCGAGGAACTCCTTGAACTTCTCGACCTCGTCCTCGCGCTCGTCCGGCATCACCAGCCCGGCCTCGGCGAGTACCGGTTCCTCGGCGAAAATCGGGCAGCCGACCCGCAGCGCGATGGCCACCGAATCCGACGGCCGGGCCGAGACCCGCAGATCGCCGTCGAAGACGAGATCGGCGTAGAAGGTGCCCTCCTGCAGATCGACGATCCGCACTTCCTTGAGGGTGTGCCCGAGTTCGGTGATCAGAATCTTGATCAAATCGTGAGTGAGCGGACGGATCGGGGTGACCCCCTCCTGCTCGAGCACGATCGCGGTGGCCTCGGCCTGTCCGATCCAGATCGGCAGGTATCGCTCGCCCTCCGCCTCCCGCAGCAGCAGCACGGGCTGGTTCTGTGGCTGCTCGACACGGATGCCGATGACGCGCATCTCGCTCATGCCTCCACCTCGCTAACGCTCGGCTCCGCCATGACCGAGTGCTCGGCTGTCTTGATCGCTCGCTCGCTGCGCTCGCTCATGCGTTGTCCTGCCTCCCATACTCGCCGCCGGCCGGCACGACAGCTGCTCAGCTCGCCGTACTACGAGTCTAGGCGAATTCCGGGCGGTGCAACGAGGACGTCCGAGCCGAAATCGGCGTGTTGCCGGGGTGATACCCGATCCGGTGGTCGGGTGTGTCAGCTGCCGAGTGCGGCGCGCACGGCCGCTGTCACCAGTGCCGCGTGCAGGTTCAGCGACAGTGCCGCCAGTTCGCGGACGGTCTCCTCGGCGCGGGCGCGCGCGTCGGCATCGCGGCTCTTGGCGATGGGCGCGGCGATCTGGGCGACGAGGGCGGCCTCCCGGTCGGCGGCCAGCTTGAACGCGCGCAGATGCCGGGCCTCCAGGCCGAATTCGGCCATCGATTTGGCCGCGTGCGCCAGCGTCACCGCGTCGGATTCGAAGAAGCCGCCCGCACCGGGGACGATCAGTCCGGCACGTAGCAGGTCGTCGAGAAATCGGTCGTCGATGCCCGCCTTGGCGAGCAGATCGGCGCGGGTGAGGCGCACTCCGATGTCGAAGCGCAGTTCATCCGGCGTGATCTCGCCGGGGACGACGCCCAGTCTGCGCGGCGGTGCCGGGCTGGCGTCGTCGATGTCCGCGCGCGCGGAGCCGGACAGCGACTGCCCGGCCTCCGCGGCGCTGTGGTGGGAGTGCGCCCTGGCACGCGCTTCACGCACGCCCAGGGTCGCCGCACCACTGTCGATCGCTTCGAGCTGCTCCTTGATCACCTTGAGCGGCAGGTACTGATCGCGTTGCGCGGTCAGCACGAAACGCAGCCGTTCGTAGTCGGCCACCGAGAACCGCCGGTATCCCGACGGTGTCCGCTCCGGCCGGATCAGGCCCTCGGATTCGAGGAACCGGATCTTGGAGATGGTGATATCAGGAAAATCTGGTCGCAGCAGGTCTAGCACGGAGCCGATCGACATCCCTCCGCGCGCCCACTGCGCCGCCCCTGTCACAGCACTGCGCCCTTCACGAGCACCAGCACCGTAGGGGTCATCGCGACCCCGCGCCCGACGCCGACTCGTTCGCCTGAGCGCGCGGACCGGTCAGGAAGACCAGCCGGAACTTGCCGATCTGGACCTCGTCGCCGTTCTGCAGCTCCGAGGAGTCCACCGGCTCCCGGTTGACGTAGGTGCCGTTGAGGCTGCCCACATCGACGACCTGGAACGAGTCGTCGTCCTGACGGAACTCCGCGTGCCGACGGCTGACAGTGACGTCATCGAGGAAGATGTCACTGTCGGGATGGCGCCCGGCCGAGGTGGTCGGCTGATCCAGCAGAAAACGCGAGCCCGCGTTCGGGCCGCGCTTGACCACCAGGAGGGCCGCACCGACCGGCAGGCCCTCGACGCCCTGAACCGGCTGCTCGCCGGTCGCCTCTCCGGAGCGCGACGCGTCGACCTCGTTGAGGAAGTCCGCGCGGAAGACCGACGTCGTCTCGGCCGCGGTCTCCCCGTAACCCGGGTCCCTGTTCTCGCTCACCGTTTCTCTCCTCCTCGAACCTGATTATCCATGCAAGCAGGTGCTGTATTCGGCGACACGACCGGCGCGATCACGTCGCCAGGAAAAAGATCCCGGCGTCGATTTCCCCGACGTATCCGCTTGGCTTTGACCGTACCCTGCCGGGGCGCACCCGTGCAGGGAGAACTGTGAAGGCTGCTTCAGCCCCCGATAACTCCTTGATAACCCGCCGCATCCAGCAGTTCACCGAGAGCGGAATCCAGCGCCGCCTCATCGTCGAAGGCGAGCTCGAACAGCCAGCCCGCGTCGTACGGATCGGAGTTCAGCGTCTCCGGCTCCTGCGCCAGATCCTCGTTCACCGCAACGACTTTCCCGCTCAGCGGTGCGTAGATGTCGGACACGCTCTTGGTCGACTCGACCTCGGCGATGCTCTCGCCCGTGGTCACATCCTTGTCGACATCGGGCAGCTGGACGAACACGACGTCACCCAGCTGTGACTGGGCGTAGTCGGTGATGCCGACACGAACCGCCGTGGGGCCGGTCCGCCGCACCCATTCGTGCTCTTCGGTGTAGCGCAGATCCTCAGGGGTCCGGGTCACAGGACGTCCTTTCATCGTCAACGTTGCACGCAACAGTATCGACTAGCTCCCGCGGTGCGGCACAGGCGGTATCGAACGCGCGACAGCGATCGCCAGCCCCGCGTAGAGCACCCCGGTCCACAGGTACAGCGCGGTACCCCAGATCAGCAGTGCCCAGCCGAAGGCCCAGCCGAAACCTGCCCCTGCCCAGTCCATCTCCCCCGTGAGCAGCCACGGCAGGGCCGACATCAGCGCGAACGTGGCCGCTTTGCCGAGGTAGATCACCTCGGGAGCGGCCAGTTCACGGCGCTTGTATACCGACAAGGTCACGGTGAGCACCAGATCACGACCGATCAGGATCACCGCGATCCACCACGGGATCAGCCCGCGTGCGACGAACGCCACGAGTGTCGTCACGAGGTATAACCGGTCGACGAGCGGATCCAGCAGGGCGCCCAGGCGCGAGGACTGGTCGAGCAGCCTGGCCAGTTTGCCGTCGAGGAAGTCGGTGACGCCTTGGGCTATCAGCAAGGTGAATGCCCAGCCGTCGGCATGGCGGACCAGCAGTAACCAGAGAAACACCGGGATGCCGATCAGCCGGATCAGGCTCAGCACATTGGGCACGGTCAGGATGCGGTCGCTGAACACGCCACCGGTTGCGGTGTCGTTGGTGCCCGGCGTTCCCGATTCGGTTGCCACGCCCCTGCATACCGCACCGACCCCTGCTTGCGCCATCCGGCCACGCCGAAACGTCCGGCCGCATTCTGTTGCCCGGCGGTCGCGGTGCCTGTCCGGCATCGAACCGCTAACCTGGGCACTTGTGTCCGACAGTGGTTTAGATCTGCGTACCTACATCTCCGCCGAGGACGCACGCGAACGCGGCCGCGCCGCCAGGGAGCGGGTTCCGGCGGCTGCCCGCGACCGGGCGGCCGAGAGCCCGAACCGGCCGAGCGTGCTCGAGTTCGTCGAGGCGAGCAACCGGGGACGGATCGACCGGCTGATCCCGCTGCGGATCGGCAGAATGACCACCTCGCCGTTCACCTTCTTCCGCGGCGCCGCCGGACTGATGGCCGCCGACCTCGCCGCCGGCCCGGACAGCGGGCTCCCCGCCCAGATCTGCGGTGACGCCCATGCCGCGAATTTCGGCCTCTACGGCACCCAGCGCGGCGAGATCGTCATGGACATCAACGATTTCGACGAGACCGTCCTCGGACCGTGGGAATGGGACCTGGAACGGCTCGCCGCCAGCCTCGTGCTGGCCGGGCGCGAGGGCGGCGCCGACGAGGACGACTGCGTGCGCGCCGCCGGCGATGCCGCCCGCTCCTACCGCCGCACCGTCGCCGAACTCGCCGACATGCCGTTCCTGCAGTCCTGGACCGCGATGCACGACGAATCGATCCTGACCGAGGCCAAGGCCGACGATCTGCTCGACGACTTCAAGAAGGCCGCCAAGAAGGCGCGCAAGAACACCAGCGCCAAGGTCGCCGCGAAGTGGACCGCGCATCTCGACGATCACGAGACCGATATCAGCAAGCACCGGTTCGTCAGCGATCCGCCGATCCTCACCGCGGTCGACGAGCAGGTCGCCGAGGCCGTGATCGACGGGCTGGAGCGCTACGCGGGCACCATCCGCGAGTCCCGGCGCAATCTGCTGGCCCGGTTCGCGGTCTCCGATGTGGCGTTCCGGATCGTCGGCACCGGCAGCGTCGGCCTGCACAGTTATGTGGCGCTGCTGCACGGCAACGACGGCGAGGCACTGGTGCTGCAGGTCAAGCAGGCGAACCCGTCCGCGCTGGCGCCGTTTCTGCCGCCTGCCGAGCCCCGGCACGAGGGTGAGCGCATCGTGGCGGGCGCGCGCAGCGTGCAGTCCGAGACCGACATCCTGCTCGGCTGGACGACGATCGAGCTGGACCGGCCGATCCCGTTCATCGTGCGCCAGTTCCGCAATCTCAAGGGCAGCATCGACCCGGCCAGGCTCTCGGCCGACGATCTCGACGACTACGGCAGGCTCGCCGGGGCGTTGCTGGCCAGGGCGCACTCCCGCTCGCTCGACCCGCGCACCCTGGCCGGCTATCTCGACGCCGACGACGACGACTTCGACGAGGCGATCGCCCGCTACGCGGTGCGCTACGCCGACCGGACCGAGGCCGATCACGCCGAGCTGGTCGCCGCCGTCGCGGCGGGCAAGATCGAGGCCGAGCCGAGCTGAACACCGGCCGTATCCTCCCCGGCAACCGCCGGTCGTCGAGCTACGATGTACGCCAACGGTTCTCGGCCCGCGGCGCCAACGACCCAGAAGGGTGGTCCCCATGCTCGTGCGCGTGCAGAATGCGGCAGGCACCGATGCCGAGCTGGCACTGATCGATTGGCTGCGCACCTGGAAGGATCCGTCCAGCCCGCACGGCGTCGCCACGATCAACTGCAGCCTGTTCTCCGACGACCGGCTGCACCAGTTCGACGCGGTGGTGTGGACGCCGACCAGTTGCGTGGTGATCGAGGCGGAGACCTTCACCGCGCGCCAGGACGGCGTGCTGGAGATCCCGCTCAACGGCCCGTGGATGGTCTCCGGTGAGCTCGCGCAGTTCGCGGGCGGCGAGAAGTCGACGCCGCTGGAACGCTCCCGTGAGCACACCTTCGCGCTGCAGAACTATCTCGCGGCGCGCGGGCTCGGCCAGCGCGCGGTGCACGGACTCGGCGTCATCGTGCCGATGCCGGGCGCGCAGATCGACGTGCACCAGGGCTGGAGCGATCCCAGCTTCGACGTGATCGTCACCGACGATCCGCACCGGGTCGAACGGTACTTCGAGATGCTGGCCGCGAAGGAACACAACCTCTGGACGGCCAATGACGTCGCCATCGCGTTCCGCGGCCTCGGCATCCTGCCGTATCTGCCCTCACCCCAGGATCTGCTCAACGAGGGCTTCCTCGGCCCGATCGATGTGACTCTGTGGCACGGCGGCCCCACCCAGGCCCAAGCCGAGCAGTACGCCGAGGAACAGGCGCAGCTCGAGCGCGAACTGCAGAACCGCGGTCTGGTGGCGCCCTGGTACAGCCCGTGGAAGCTGTATCCGCGGGTCGACGGGGATCTCGACTTCGGCCGCGCGTTCCTGCGGATCACCCTCGCGATCGGGATGATCATCGCGATCGTCTGGGTGCTGTGGTTCGTGGTGACCGCGGTGCTCACCTACGGTCCGGCCTGAGCGGCGCCACCGCTGTCGTCGCATCCGTGATCGAGGAGGTTCCCGCGCGTACCGCCGTCCGCGCGACGGCGATCGGTGCGGGTGCCGCTGTCACGGCCGCGATCCCGCTGACGTTTCCCGCGGACGACGGGCCGACCGACCTCGACGCCGCGGTGGCCGACCCGATCGCCGGCACGGTCTCCCCCGGCCTCGCCGAGGTGCTCGTCGCGCCGAGCAGCGGGCCCGTCGTCCTGATCCTCTTGCTCGCGGCGTTCGGCTGGTTCGCCCTGCGGCGGCAGTGGTGGCGGGCGGTCACCATGCTGGTGGTGCCCGAGGTCGCGGTGGCGATCAACACCTGGCTGCTGAAACCGTTGTGGGACAGGCAGTTGCACGACTATCTCGCCTATCCGAGCGGCCATACCGTCCATCTCGTCGCTGTCGCAACGACTTTCGCGTGCCTGGTGACGAACCTGAGGGCGCGGGTCGCGGTCGCGACGCTCACGATGCTCGCGGTGGTCTCGATCACCCCCGGCATGGTCGAACTCGGCTACCACCACCCCACCGATGTGCTCGGTGGGGCGGCGGCCGCCGCGGCGATGGCGATCGGATTGTGCTGGCTGGCAGACCTGCTGCGAGCCGGGACGCGCGGCTAGTCGCGTGCGGAAACGCTGGCGTCGTGCAGCATTTCGGCGCGCAGCATCGGCGCGGGCACGCCCATCGCCTCGACCAGGGTCAGCGCGTCCGGACGCAGCCGGTCGACGAGTTCGTTCACCCCGCGCCGCACCGCCTTGGCCCGTTCCACCGACATGAACCGGTGCATGATGTACCAGGCCAGGTTCTCTTCCAGCGAGGCGTACACGTAGAGATCGCAGACGGTTTCGGCGAGAGCCTTGGCGTCGGGGTCGTCGATTGTGGCGATCCCGTCGACGAATTCCTCGAGCACCAGCCGGTCGATGTGCGCGGCGCCGGCGGCCAGGATGTGGTCCTGGGCGTTGTTGAACGCCTCGAACGGCCCGGTGTCGGCGGCCCTGGCGCGCAGCCGGTGCGCGGCGGTGCGCAGCAGGTAGTCCTCGCGATCGGCGAACAGTTGCAGCTGCACCGAGCGCTTGGACAGATCGCCGTCGTCGACGCTGTCGTCGCTGCGGTCGCGCAGGGTCTGGATCAGCTGGCGGACACCGGACCGTTTGCGCACCACGTCGCCCGCCATGGTGGCGGCGAACTTCACCCAGCCGAGGGCGTCGAGGTCGCGGACCTCGTCGGAGTAGGCGGTGAGCAGTTCCTTCGCGACGAGCTGGGTCAAGACGACATTGTCACCTTCGAAGGTGGTGAACACGTCGGTGTCGGCTTTGAGCGTGACGAGGCGGTTCTCGGTGAGATAGCCTGCGCCGCCGCAGGCTTCGCGGCATTCCTGGATCGCGCGGGTGGCGTGCCGGGTCTGGGCGACCTTCAGGCCGGCGGCCCGCTTCTCCAGTGCGCGCTGCGCGCCGGGCTCGGTGTCCTTGCCGGACTGGATGAGGTCCATCCGCCGCACCAGGTCGTTCTGCGCGAAGGCCAGCGCGAACGACTTGGCCACCAGCGGCAGCAACCTGCGCTGATGACTGCGGTAGTCCATCAGCAGGGTCTCCTCGCCGGTGTCGGGGTCGGCGAATTGACGCCGTGCCAGCGCGTAGCGCACGGCGATACTCAGCCCGACCCGCGCGCCCGCCGCGGCGGCGCCGCCGACGCTCACCCGGCCGCGCACCAGCGTGCCGAGCGTGGTGAAGAAGCGGCGGCTGGGGTTGTCGATCTCGGAGGCGTAGGTGCCGTCCGGGTCGACGTCGGCGTAGCGGTTGAGCAGGTTCTCCCTGGGCACCCGGACCTGGTCGAAGACGATGCGGCCGTTGTCCACCCCGGGCAGTCCGCCTTTGATCCCGTCGTCGTAGGTGGTCACCCCGGGCAGGTCGGCGCCGCGCTCGTCGCGGATCGGGACGAGCAGGCAGTGCACGCCCTTGTTCTCCCCGCCGGTGATCAGCTGGGCGAACACCGCCGCCATCCGCGCGTGCACGGCCGCGCCGCCGATGTAGTCCTTGCGGGCCGACGGTGTCGGGGTGTGCACCACGAATTCCTGGGTGGCCGGATCGTAGGTGGCGGTGGTCTCGATATTCGCGACGTCGCTGCCGTGCCCCGACTCGGTCATCGCGAAGCAGCCGAGCAGGTCGAGGGAGATCAGTCGCTTGATGTAGTCGCGGTGCCGTTCGGTGCCCAGGTTCTCCACGGCGCCGCCGAAGAGTCCCCACTGCACACCGGATTTCACCCACAGCGACAGGTCGGCGTAGGCCAGCATCTCCAGGCCGGTGACCGCGCCGCCCGGGTCGCCGGTGCCGCCGTTCTCGGGCCGGAAACCGCGCTCCGGGTATCCCATCGTCGCGACGACCCGCATCTGGTCGAGTACCCGCGCCCTGGCCGCGTGGATGTCGAGTTCCGGGTCGCCGGTGAAGCGGGCGTCGGCGAGCTGGACTCGCGCCTGGTCTCTCACCGCGCGCCACGGTCCGTCCAGCGCTGCGCGGAGGTGTTCTGCCGTCGTCGATGTGCCGGTAGCCATGCCTTCGACCCTAGCCCGGGTAGCGCGTGGGGCGGCGGCTCGAAACTCGCCGCCGCAAACTCTTGCTCGACGATTGAACAGTTGTTTAGTATATTGAACATGTGTTCAGCCAACAGCCCGTACCGCAAGGACCCTCCCCCGATCTGACCACCACGGCCCGCATCCGCGATACCGCGATCGACCTGTTCGGCGAGCAGGGTTTCGGTGTCGGTGTCCGGGCGATCGCCGCGGCAGCCGGAGTCTCACCCGGCCTGGTGAATCACCACTTCGGCTCCAAGGACGGCCTGCGCGCCGCCTGCGACGATCGCGTGCTCGAGATCATTCGCGACGAGAAACTGCGGGTCATCCGCTCCACAGGCGCCGCCGGGATGCTCACCGCACTGGCCGAGATCGAGATGTACGCCCCGCTGGTGGCCTACATGTTGCGCAGCTTCCAAGCCGGCGGCGCACTGGCGGAATCCCTGCTGGAGCACATGGTCGCCGACGCGGAGGAATACATGCAGGCCGCCGTCGAGTCGGGCCAGCTCAAGCCGAGCCGCGATCCCGCGGCCCGGGCCAGATACATCGTGCTCTGCCATGTCGGAGCCACCAACCTCTATCTGCAGATGCGAATGCAGCGTGACGGAAAACTCGACTACCGCAAGGCGATCCGGGACCTGTCGGACCTGACCACCTTCCCGGCGCTCGAGCTCTACACCCAAGGCATGCTGACCGATTCGACTCTGCTCGACAGCCTCATCGAGGAGTAGACGATGCCCTCCCCCACCACCGATCGGGTCATCGAAGTCCATGACCTGCGTAAAACTTTCGGCCGCTTCACCGCGCTCGACGGGCTCGACCTGCGGGTCGGCCCCGGCGAGATCCACGGGTTCCTCGGCCCCAACGGCGCAGGCAAGTCCACGACGATCCGGGTGCTGCTCGGCGTTCTGCGCGCTTCCGGCGGCGAGGCGGCACTGTTCGGCCGCGACCCGTGGACCGATGCGGTCGCCCTGCATCAACGGATCGCTTATGTCCCAGGCGATGTCACGTTGTGGCCGTCGCTGTCGGGCGGCGAGACGATCGACCTGCTCGCCCGGATGCGCGGCGGGCTCGACCAGGCCAGGCGGGCCGAACTGATCGAGCGCTTCGAGCTGGATCCGACCAAGAAGGCCCGCACCTATTCCAAGGGCAACCGGCAGAAAGTCGCCCTGGTGTCGGCGTTCTCGGCCGACGCCGATCTGCTCATCCTCGACGAGCCGACCTCGGGTCTGGACCCGTTGATGGAGCAGATCTTCCAGGACTGCGTCCGCGAGGCCGCGGCCCGCGGGGCGACCGTGCTGTTGTCGAGCCACATCCTGTCCGAGGTCGAGCACCTGTGCGACCGGGTGACGATCATCCGCGCGGGCCGCACGGTCGAATCCGGGTCGCTGGACCAGCTGCGGCACCTGAGCCGCACCGCGATCACGGCCGAACTGATCGGCGACCCGGGCGATGTCAGCACGTTGCCGGGCGTCGACGATGTCGAAGTCGACGGTTCCACGCTGCGCTGCCAGGTCGACGCCGAGCACCTCGGCGGGTTGATCCGCGTCCTCGGTGACGCGGGCGTGCGCAGCCTGACCAGCGCACCGCCCACGCTCGAGGACCTGTTCCTGCGGCACTACCACGTCGAGACCGGCGCGGCCGTCACCGGAGAGAAGGTGCGGGCATGACCGCCATCACCGCCACCCCGAGGTTCGTCGGAACCACCCGCACCACAAGCGAATTCGCGGGCACCGGGCAGATGCTGCGGCTGTACCTGCGGCGCGACCGGATCATCGCGCCGGCGTGGTCGCTGCTGATCGGGCTGATGCCCGCGCTGCAGGTCGTCTCGGTCAAGGACCTCTATGCCACCCAGCAGCAGCTCGACAGCTTCGCCACGACGACGGCGGCCAGTCCCGCGCTGCTCGCCATGTACGGTCCGGTGTTCAACACCTCGCTCGGGTCCATCGGCACCTGGAAGGCCGGGGCGATGTACGCGATGATCGCGATCGCCGCCGTGCTCACGGTGGTCCGGCATACCAGGGTCGAGGAGGAGACGGGGCGCGCGGAACTGGTCGGCGCCACCAGCATCGGCCGTTTCGCCGGTCTCACCGGCGCGCTGCTGCTGGCCTTCGGCGCCTCGGCGGTGGCCGGAATCGCCTGCACCGCTTCGCTGATGGCGGCCGACCTGCCCGCGGCAGGCTCGGTGGCGTGGGGCGCGGCGCTGGCTGCCTCCGGCTTCGTGTGGGCCGCGGTCGCCGCGGTCGCCGCCCAGCTGAGCAACGGGGCCCGGATCGCGCGTGGTGTCGCGCTCGGTGCACTGGGCGCGGCCTTCGCGGTGCGCGCGGTGGGCGACGCCGGAAACGGTGTGTTGTCGTGGTTCTCGCCGCTGGGCTGGTGCCTGCAGATCCGTCCCTACGCCGCGGAACGCTGGTGGGTGCTCGTCCCACTCGCCGCCGTCGCCATCGGCGCGACCCTGCTCGCCTACCAGCTGCTGCGCACCCGCGACCTCGGTGCCGGCCTGCTCGCCGAACGTCCCGGCCCCGCCGTGGCAGGCGCCGCGCTCTCGGGCCCGGTCGGACTGGCCTGGCGGTTGCAACGCGGCTCGATGCTCGGCTGGACGGTCGGCTTCGGCCTGTACGGCCTGCTGATCGGTGGCGCGGTGAACAGCATCGGCGGCATGCTCGACGACAGCGGCACCCTGCAGGACGTGGTCACCGCGCTGGGCGGCTCGGACGACCTGGAGAAGTCGTTCATCGCCTACGCGATCACCATGCTGGCGGCGGCCGCGGCCGCGTACTCGGTGTCGTCGGTGCTGCGCCTGCACGAGGAGGAGAACTCGGGTCGCGCCGAGGCCGTGCTGGCGGCGGCGGTGGGCCGGGTGCGGTACGCGTCGAGCCACCTGCTGTTCGCGGTCGCGGGGCCCGCGGTGACGCTGCTGGTGTCCGGCGTCGGTATCGGGATCGTGTGGGGCGCTACCGATGGCGATGTCGTCGGCAAGCTCGGTCAGTCGCTCGGCGCGGTCGCGGTGCAGCTGCCCGCGGTCTGGGTGGTCACCGCGATCGCCCTGCTGCTGTTCGGTGTGGTGCCGAAGTACGCGTCGCTGGCCTGGGCGGTGTTGAGCGCGATGATCGTGATCGTGCTGCTCGGTTCGCTCGGCACGTTCCCGCAGTGGGTCATGGATCTGGTGCCGTTCGTCCACCCGCCCAAGCTGCCCGGCGCGTCGTTCACCTTCGCCCCGATCGCCTGGCTTCTGGCCGTCACGATCGCAGGCACCGCCCTCGGTCTGGCGGCCTTCCGACGCCGCGACCTGCGCTGAGGGAACCGGGCCGGCGCGGGGTTCCGCGTCGGCCCCTCGGCTAGTAGGCGCCGTCCCCGCGTGTGACGACACCGATGGTCCGCGCGATCAGCGCGACATCGAGCACCATGGACCAATTCTCGACATAGGACAGATCCAGGCGCACCGAATCCTCCAGCGACAGATCAGACCGCCCGCTGACCTGCCACAACCCGGTGAGCCCTGGCTTCACCAGCAAGCGCCTGCGCATCTCGCCGTCGTAACTGTCGACTTCACGCTGCACCTGGGGCCGCGGCCCCACCACACTCATCTCGCCGCGCAGCACGTTGAAGAACTGCGGCAGCTCGTCGAGGCTGTACTTGCGCAGGAACCGCCCGACCGGCGTCACCCGCGGATCATCCTTGACCTTGAAGAACACCGGGTTGCCACCGTGCTGCTCGATCAGATCGTCGACCACGGCGTCGGCATCGAGGCGCATGCTGCGGAACTTGATCATCCGGAACGGCACACCGTCGCGGCCGATGCGCTCGGACAGATAGAACACCGGCCCCGCACTGGTCACCTTCACCGCGACCGCGATGGCTACCAGGATCGGCGCGGTGAGCACCAGCACCGCCGCGGCGAAACAGAAGTCGAACAGCGCCTTGCGACTGGACTTCGCCCGGCCGTATCGCGGCCGGTCGATGTGCAGCATCGGCATCCCCGCGACGAGACGGTGCGTCAGCCGCACACCTGCGATGTCGACGACACCGGGCGCCACGATCAGATCGACCCCGAGCGGATCCAATTCCCACGCCATGCGACGCAATTCGGCCGGGCCGAGATGGTCGGTGGCCGCCACGGCGACCGACTCCGCCGCGCTGCGCCGCACCGCGTCGAGCACCGAGCGGTCGTCGCCGAGCACCGACGGCCCGCCGTGCTTCTCGAATCGCCCGTCGCCCGAGCCCGCGGGGACACACACCCCCACCACGCGATAGCCGGAGCCGGGATCATCGGTGAACGCAGTGGCCATCGCGTGGGCGGCCTCGGGCGAACCGACGACGAGCACCGCGGTGTGACACCGGCCCTCGGCCCGCCAGTGCCGCAGCCGCCCCCGCCAGGCCAGTCGGCCTGCGATGAGAGCGAGCAGGCCCGCGGGCAGCGCGATAGCGAGATACCCTCGCGCGACCTCGACCCGGAAGAGCAGCGCGAGGATCGCGAGGACGCCGAACAAGCGCAGGGTCGCCGAGACCAGCCTGCGGAATTCCTCGCTGCCGGTGCCGATCACCTGGGGGGCGCGGGTGCCATAACCGTGCAGCAGGGCCAGCCAGCCCGCCGCCAGCGCCAAGGTCACCACCGAGTAGCCGACGTCGTAGGGCAGCGGCCAGGCCAGCGGCGGCGCGGCCGGGCCACCGAAGCGGATGGCCTGCGCGGCAACGACGGCGCCGAGCACCGCGACGACGTCGGTGACGACCAGCCGCTGCGCGAACGCCGCCTGCCAGCTCTCACGCCGAGTACGGCCCAGCGCCTGTACCGCGGTGGCGACCTCGACTTCGCCGCCGCCGGTGAGCTCGAAGCTCATGAACCCACACCTCACTTCGGGAGACGCACCGTTTCCCGAACCCCGTTGATCCGAACGCGGCCGCAATGACCGTCCTACTTCCCCACGATTCGATGCCCGCCCGCTGATTGTTACAGACCATTTGCTGGTGGTCGCACCGAAATATCAGCGGCACAACGGGTTCCGCGAGTTAGCCAGATAACACCAGCGGCCGCCCTGCAGGCAAGCGCAGACTCATGGCTATTCGATATGAATGCAGGACAATCGCTTTCCCGAGTGGGTGAGATCATACAGCGACGAGCAATGGTCGCCGACGCCAGCAGATAGCCGACCTGCCGAAATCCTGGCCGGCTTCGAAACATATCACGAATCAATATCGGTTCCATCGGTTTCAAGTCCCGCCCGCGCGGCGTCTGGCTGTAACGTCTCGGACCGCCGGACCGACTTTCGGCATGTCCGGCATCGGCCGTGACAGTTTTCGCGATCGTGTAAAAGGTGGAGCTCTGCGTGCAATGTCGACTCTGTGATTCCGATCGGCTCACGAGTGTGCTCGACCTGGGTGCCACCCCGCCGTGTGAGAGTTTCCTCGACCGCGACCGGCTCGATCTGCCGGAATCGACGTTTCCCCTGCATCTGCGACTGTGCGAGGACTGCCTGCTGTTGCAGATCCCGGCGCTGATCACCCCCGAGGACACTTTCACCGAGTACGCGTACTTCTCGTCGTACTCCGAGAGCTGGGTGCGCCACGCCGAGCGGTTCGTCGACACCGCCGCCGAGCATCTTGGGCTCGGCGGCGATTCGTTCGTCGTCGAGGTGGCCAGCAACGACGGGTACCTGCTGCGTCACGTGATGGCGCGCGGCATCCGCTGCCTTGGCATCGAACCGTCGGTCAATGTCGGCAGGGCGGCGCGGGCGGCCTGTGTGCCCACCGAAACGACGTTCCTCGACGAGGAGTCGGCCGCGCGGGTGCGTGCCGAACACGGGCCCGCCGACCTGGTGGTCGCCAACAATGTCTACGCCCACATCCCCGATCTGCGCGGATTCACCCGTGCGCTGCGGGGGTTGCTCAGCGATGACGGCTGGTTGAGCATCGAGGTGCACCACGCGCTGAATCTGGTCCAGCTCGGCCAGTTCGACACCGTGTATCACGAGCACTTCCAGTACTACACCGTGCATTCCGCACAGCGCGCGCTGGCGGTGGGCGGACTGACCGTCGTCGACGTGGAGCTGCTCGACACCCACGGCGGTTCGATCCGGCTGTGGGCGCGCCCCGACGCGGTCGCGGAGCCCGCAGCACGGGTCTCGGAGGTGCTCGAGCTGGAACAGGCGGCGGGCCTGCATGTTCCCGAGGGTTACGCCACGCTGGGTCCGCGCGCGGAATCGGTGCGTCTGGAACTGCTGCGCTTCCTGCTCGATTGCCGGGCGGCGGGCAAGCGGGTCGTCGGGTACGGCGCCCCAGGTAAGGGCAACACTCTGCTCAACTACTGCGGTATCCGGCCAGACCTGCTCGAGTACACCGTGGACCGCAACCCCTACAAGCACGGCCGCTACACCCCCGGTACCCGCATCCCGATCCATCCGCCGGAACGCATCGATGCCGACCGCCCGGATGTGGTGCTGGTGCTGCCCTGGAATCTCGAAACCGAGATCACCGCACAGCTGCGCCATGTCGGCGACTGGGGTGGCGAACTGGTCTATCCGCTGCCGGTGCTGCACCGCGGCGACATTCTCAGCGACCCGGTGGCGGCCGGTGCCATGGAAACGAAGGTGAACCGATGAAGGTCGTGTTGTTCTGCGGCGGTTACGGCATGCGCATGCGTGGCGGGTCCGAGGACGTCGTGCCCAAGCCGATGCAGCTGGTCGGCCCGCGCCCGCTGCTGTGGCACGTGATGCGCTACTACGCCCACTACGGTCACAAGGAGTTCGTGCTGTGCCTGGGTTACGGCGCCGAGCACATCAAGAACTTCTTCCTCACCTATCAGGAGACGGCGTCCAACGATTTCGTCATCCGCGACGGTCAGGTCCAGCTGCTGGGCACCGATATCAGCGACTGGTCGATCACCTTCGTCGACACCGGGGTGGAGTCGGCGATCGGCGAGCGGCTCCGGCGGGTGCGTGAACATCTCGACGGTGACGAGTACTTCCTGGCCAACTACGCCGATGTGCTCACCGACGCACCGCTGGACACGATGATCGAGCGTTTCCACGCCTCGGGTGCGGCCGCGTCGATGATGGTGGTGCCACCGCAGTCCTCGTTCCACTGTGTGGATATCTCCGAGACCGGTGAGGTGAAGAACATCATGCCGGTGGCGCGAATGCCGTTGTGGGAGAACGGCGGCTACTTCGTGCTGAGCCAGGAGATCTTCGATCTGCTGCCGCCCGGCGGTGATCTGATCGCCGATGCGTGCGATGCGCTGGCCGGGCAGGGCAGGCTTTTCGGTTACCGGCATCTGGGTTTCTGGAAGCCGGCCGACACGTTCAAGGAGCGCGCCGAACTCGACGACGCCTACCGCGACGGTGCGCGTCCGTGGATGGTGTGGGAATCGGCGTGATCGGACTGTTCACCCGCCCGCCGAAGCGGATCGCGGTGCTCGGCGCGCACTGCGACGACATCGCGATCGGGATGGGTGCCACCTTGCTCGCTCTGACCGACGCCGATCCCGAGGTCGAGGTGCGGGCTCTGGTGTTGTCGGGAGCGGGCACCGCGCGCGAGAACGAGGAGCGCGCAGCGCTGACCGCGTTCTGCTCGGGGACAAAACCCGACCTCGAGGTGCTCGACATCCCCGACGGTCGCGCGCCCGCGCACTGGGACCGGATCAAGGACGCACTGGCCGGGTTCCGGCGCGGCAGCGAACCCGAGGTGGTGTTCGCCCCGCATCGCGGTGACGCCCACCAGGACCACCGGCTGCTGGCCGAACTCGTGCCGACCGAGTTCCGCGACCACCTGATCCTGGGGTACGAAATCCTCAAGTGGGAGACCGACACCCCGGCACCCACGCTGTACCACCCGCTCACTCCGGAACTCGCGCAGCGCAAGTCGCGGCTGCTGCACGAGCACTATCCGTCGCAGACGGGCCGCGACTGGTTCGACGAGCAGGCCTTCCTCGGTCTGGCCCGGATGCGTGGCGTGCAGTGCCACGCGCCCTATGCCGAGGCGTTCGTGCTCGACAAGGCGATCATCAGATGGGAACAGACGTGAACATGCGGGTACTGGTCACCGGGCACCAGGGCTATCTCGGCACCGTGATGGTGCCGGTGCTGCGGGCGGCGGGCCACGACGTCACCGGCTTGGACATCGGCTACTTCGCTGATTGCCTGCTCGGCGAGTTCCCCGGTGACCCCACGGGATTGGCGGTGGATCTGCGCGAGGTCACCGTCGAGCAGTTGCGCGGTTTCGACGCGGTGATCCACCTGGCCGCGCTGTCGAACGATCCGCTGGGCGCGCTGGCTCCCGAGATCACCTACGACATCAACCATCACGCGTCGGTGCGGCTGGCCCGCCTCGCCAAGGAGGCCGGGGTGCGCCGCTTCCTCTACGCCTCGACCTGCTCGGTGTACGGCGCCGCGGGTGCCGAACTTGTCACCGAGGACGCGCCGTTGCGCCCGATCACCCCGTACGCGCAGAGCAAGGTCCGTGTCGAGGATGATGTCGCCGCCCTGGCCGATGCCGATTTCACGCCGGTATTCCTGCGCAACGCAACAGCTTTCGGCTTCTCCCCGCGGCTGCGCGCCGATATCGTGCTCAACAATCTGGTCGGCTACGCGGTGCTCACCGGTGAGGTGAAGGTGCTCTCCGACGGCACACCGTGGCGCCCGCTGGTGCATGCCGAGGACATCGCCATCGCCTTCGCCACCTGCCTGACCGCGCCCGCCGCCGACATCGCCTGCCGCGCGTTCAATATCGGCACCGAGGTCAACAATCTGACCGTCGCCGAGATCGCCGCCGCAGTGGTGGACGCGGTGCCGGGTTCGCGACTGCTGATCACCGGCGAGAGCGGTGCCGACCCCCGCTCCTACCGCGTCGATTTCTCTTCCGCGCGTGCAGTTCTCGGCTTCGAGGCGCGCTGGACGGTGCCTGCGGGCGCCGAGGAGCTGTGCACCGAGTACACCGCGCGCGGGCTCACCTCCGATGCGTTCTTCCGCCGGTTCACCCGGTTGCCACATCTGCAGGGGCTCTGCGACGCGGGTGAACTCGACGCGCGGCTGCGCCGGATCAGTGCGCCGGCGCCAGCGTAGCGCGCAGTTGCGCCCAGCTGCCCGCCTGCGCGTCGCGCGCCGAGACGATGCCGGCGGGCAGCGGCCAGTCGATGGCCAGGTCGGGGTCGTCGTAGGCGACCCCGAGGTCCTCGGCCGGGTCGTGCGGGCGGTCGATGCGGTAGCAGACGTCGGCGACCTCGGTGAGCGCCTGGAATCCGTGCAGGAACCCGGGCGGCACGTACAGGTGGTGGAAGTGCTCGTCGTCGAGCCGGAACCCTTGGCGAGCACCGAAAGTCGGCGAGTCGGGCCGGATGTCGACGAGCACGTCGTAGACGGCGCCGTGTGCGCAGCGCACCAGTTTGGCCTCGCCGCGCCCGCCGCGTCCGTGCATCCCGCGGATCACCCCGCGGACCGACCGCGACTGCGAGTCCTGCACGAAGGCCGCGGCGGCACCGTCGACCCCGAGGTGGGCGTCGAATTCGCGGGCGTCGAAGGTTCGGGTGAACAGCCCGCGCTCGTCTCGGAACGGCTCGGGAACGAGCACCACCACGTCGGCCAGTTCGGCCCGCTCGATACGCACGAGGACATCCTGCCATGATTCGCCGGTGCCGCGGCTGCGGAAATTCCGAGCTCACCACCGTTCTCGACCTGGGCACGGTCCCCGCGGCCGATCATTTCCCACCGCACGACAGCCCTGTCGATCCGGCGGAGACCGGCCATCCGCTGCGGATGGATCAATGCGTGGCGTGTGGGCTGGCTCAGCTGGCCGACGACGACACTGTCACCGCCGAACCGCGTGGCATCGAACCGCAGGCGCTGCGCGATCAGGCGGCGGCGGCCGTGCGGCTGGTGCACGCGGCCGGTCTGCTACACGGTTCGACGGTGACCGAGTTCGGCAGCCCGCACGGCGGCACCTGGCTCCCCTTGCTCACCGAGCACGGCTTCACCGAGCAGACCGAGGGTGCGGCGGAGGTGGTTCTCGATTGTTTCGGCATCATGCACGAGCCCGATCAGCGGGCCGCGTTCGCCGCGCGCGCCGCGGCGACGGCCCCGGACGGTGTTCTCCTGGTGCAGTACCACTCGCTGGCCGCCATCGTCGGGCAGGGACAGTGGAATGCGTTGCGGCACGGGCATTTCGCGTACTACTCCCTGTCGACGCTGCGAATCCTGCTGCGCGCGGCGGGGATGAGTGTGGTGACCGCGTGGGAGTTCGAGCTCTACGGCGGCACTGTGCTCCTGGCCGCCCGCCACGGTGAGCACGCCCCCGATCCGGCTGTCGAACGGGTGCTGGCGGCCGAAGCTCGGGTGCTCGCGGGGTCGGCTCCGGCCCTGCAGCAGGTCGTCGACCAGCACGTTCACTCATTGCACGAGTGGCTGGAGACCGCTGCCGCACAAGGTACTCGGGTGTACGCCTATGGCGCCGCGTCCCGCGCCGTCGCCCTGCTGTCCATGGCGGGCGCGCGACGCGGCCTGCTCGCCGGTGTCGCCGACGCTTCCGCTGCCAAACAGGGCTGCCGGATGCCGGGCACCGATGTGCCCATCGTCTCCCCCGCCGAACTCGTCGCCGCCGACCCCGGTGCCGTCCTGCTGACCCTGCCCGATCTGCTCACCGAAGTGCGCACCCGGCTCCCCGAGCTCGAGGGCCGCTGGTTCGTCGACAACCCGACCGGGCCGACGTCACCTACGGCAAGACCTTCTCCCGCTGATTCTCGCCGAGCAGCACATCGACCATGCGGGGCAGAGTGCGGGACCGGTCGTGACGGGTAGCGATATGCGCACGGCCTGCTTCACGGAGCCGCGCCCGCAGCAGCGGGTCGTGCCCGAGCCGGCGCAACGCCTCGCCCAGCGCGACCGGATCATCGGGGTCCACGCACAGCGCGACATCGTCGGTGACATTGCCGCCGTGGTCGGTGGCCACGACGGGAACACCCAGGCTCATCGCCTCGAGCACCACCAGCGGACCCGCTTCGGGTAGCACACTCGCCGACACCAGCACATCCCATCCGCGCACGGTCACCAGCGGGTCGACGTGCCCGAGGAAGCGAACCCGGCCCGCCAGATCGGGGCAGGCCGCCCGCTCTCGCAATTCGGCCAGATACGGTTCGTCACCCGGCAGGGCGGTACCCGCGATCTCGATACTGACCTCGGGCAGTTCGGCGGCGGCGGCCAGCAGTACGTGATGGCCTTTCCAGGCGGTGATCACGCCGAGAATACCGATGACCGGCGGCCTGCGCTCCACGATCGGGGCGGCCTCGACCGGCCACTTCACCCCCAGCCACGCGACATCCACGTCGAATCCCAGCGCCCGCACCGGCGCGGCCGCACGCTCGGAGACCGCGACGGCCCGGCCGACGGCCCGACGCCCCATCCTGGCGACCACGAATTGCCTTCGGCTGGCCAGAATGTCGTGCACCAGCCAGACCGTCGACCGGCGGCGCGGCAATGACAGTGCCACCGCGGGCAGGGCCATGGTCGAGTTGACCACCAGCTCCACCCGGCCGCCGCGCGCCACCTTCCGCAGCACGATCGCGGCCTGAATCCACCGCCACAGCATGACCAGCGCGGCCCGGATGCGCGCCGCACCCTGCTGACCGGTCAACCCGAGTTCCCGAATCGGGAGGTGGCCGACCGAGGCGGGCAGCCGGGCGCTGAGCGGGCCCGTCGGGCACGCCACCCGCACCCGGTAGCCGCGCGCCACGGCCGCCTCGACGACATCGAGCATGACCTTCTCGGCGCCGGACGCCTGCGCGGTGTGAGCGACGAACACCAACTCCCGTACCCCGTCATCTCCCGGCACGCAGCACCTCCGCATGGGTGCGCAGCACGGTCACGGCCGGCTTTTCGGTGTAGTCACGTCGCAGCATGCCGAAGTTCTGTTCGAGGTCGTTGCTGTCTGGCCCGGCATCGACCAGGGAGTAGACGAAAACCGGTCCGACATCGTGGATCGCGGTGACCAGACCGAGTCCCTGATCGATGATCCGGGCCTGCACGTCCTCGCTGACAGCCCGCGCACCGGTTCCTGTCGGCGCCCCGAACTCGGTGGGCCACAGCTGCATGGTGGTGTCGTGGTGGGAGTCCATGATTCGCCGGATCCGCATCAGGTTCCCGAATGCGTTGTACCAGCTCTGCGAGTCCGGCAGCTCGGGATAGGAGTACGGGTGCACGGCGATCGCGTCGAAGTCGGCGTCGGCGCCGAGTTCGTAGAGGTCCTCGACGAACGAGGTCGGCGAGATGTCCTGCCCGTTGTCGGCCGCGGGCGCCAACCCGCCGACGAGGATCTGACCGTGCGGCTGGCGCGCGCGCACGGCTTGGGCGGCCTGGCGCAGCAGATGGGCGTAGGTGGCGACATCGGGGCGCGGCGCGAAGAAGGCCGTGACGTTGGGTTCGTTCCAGATCTCCCAGTGCGCGATCTGGTTCTTGTAGTGCTCGACGGCGTCACCGACGAACCGGCCGAACAACACCGGCTGCGGCGCGGCTTTGCTGCCGCCCACACCACCGTGGGGGCCTGCCCAGGCCGGTGCGTAGGTGAGGATCGCCAGCACCGACAGATCGTGCGCCCGTGCCGCCCGTACCGCGCGGTCGGTCGCCGACCAATCCTGTTTTCCGCGAACGGGTTCGATCACCGACCAGTCGATATCGATGCGGACCCAGGTGGCGCCGGTCGCGGCGACCAGACCCATCTGCCGATCCAGTTCCTCGGCGCTGAGCTGGAGCCAGGAGTGGCCGCCGGAGATTCCCAGACCTGATCGGATCACGGTGTCAGTGCTCGCGGTCGGCTCCGGGGCGCAACCGAGCACTGTCGCCAGGACGACCACCGCGGTCAGCCCCGCCCGAGCGATCCGCCACAGTGTCATCAGTCTTCGGCCCTCGCAAGCTTCGTATCGTCAATCCCTCGGTCCTTCGCATGATGCTTCCGGCGATGAGAAGGTATATCAGGCAGGCCACGGCCGAGGTGAGAATCCACGGCGGGGCCCACCGGTGCGCAATCGCTGTCGCGGCGGCGATCACCGCGACGGCCACACCGGTAACCGCGAGCAGCGTCGTCACCGGCAGCAGTCGGCGCATCCGCACGGTCGCCAGCACGCCCAGCCAGACGGCGGCCAGCAGCACCACCTGTGCCGCCAGGCCCGCGATGACGGCGCCCTCGTAGGACATCCGCGAGATCAACGGCCACGCCAAGGCGAGGTTCACACCCAACGCCGCCGCCGCGATCCAGGGGATCAGGTTGTTGCGGCCGGTAGCCATCAATGCCACCAAGCCCAGGTGTGCCAGGGCACCGAGCAGCCCGCCGACGACCTGAATGCGGCTGGCATCGGCCGCGGCAACGAAATTCGTGCCGAACAGCAGCCCGACCACCTGACCCGCGACCGGCCAGAAGGCCACCAGCGCGGTCAGCCCGAGCACGATCAAGGCCGCGTTGGCCTGGCGGAAGAAGCGCCGGAACCGCACCGGATCATCCGGCCACAAGGCGATCAGCAGGGTTGTCAGCGGTCCGACCACCGCCACCGCCGCGGTATCGAGCAGGTCCGAGAACTTCATGCCGACGGCGAAAAGGCCCACGGACTCGAAGCTGTCGACATGACCGAGCAGCAGCAGCCCGACCTTCTGGAGCATGATGATCAGCGCCAGCCCGATACTCAGCGGCAGCGCCTCCCGCAGCATTGGGCTCCACCAGCTCAGCTCGATGCGCCGGGCCGGGATGGGCCCGCCGAGCCCGCGCGCCACCGCGATGATCTTCACCGTCACGGCGACGACCTCGTAGGCGATGGCGGGCACCACCACGAGGAGCAGGGTCGGCGCCCACAGCACCGCCGCCACGGTCAAAGCCAGCTGCACGCAGCGGGCCAGGGACTCGGCCGCGGCGACCAGGGTGAGCCGCATCGTGGACTGGAACAGGATGGTCAAGGCATGGCTCGGGGTGGCGATCACCACCACCAGTCCGGCGAGCGCGGTGGCCGCGACCACCGGTGCCGGACAACGTGATACGAGCACATACCCGATGGCCAGCCCGTAACCGACCAGGCCGAGCACCGTGCGCAACACGATGAACGAGGTGGCGATCTCGGCGGCCTCGGCGGGGTCACCGTGCACGAGTTTGCCGATGACCGCACGCCCGACTCCGAGGTCGGTGATGATCGCGAGCATGCCGAGCAACCCGAAAACGAAAGAGAAATAACCCCATTCGACCGCCGGGAGCATGCGGGCGATGAGCGTGGTGCCGAGCAGGCCGAGCACGGCGGCGAAGATCCGGGCGGCCAGCATCGCCGCGGTGTTGTTGGCCGCGGCACGACCCGACTGCGCGCGGGACCGGTTCTCGGTGGGGCCACCGCTGGGCCGGGGTGGCGCGGAGACGGCCTCGTCCGTCACGACAGCAGCCCGGCCGCACGATAGGCGGCGACCGTCGCCTCGGCCGTCGCCTGCCAGCTCAGTTCGGACATCGCGGCGAGCCCGCGCGCACGCAACTCCCGGTTGGCGGCGTCGTCGTGCAGCAGGGGGCGGATGGCACGCACCCAAGATTCGGTGGTCGCGGTGTCCACCAGTACCGCACCGTCATCGCAGACCTGGGGCAGCGCACCGACCGCGCTCGCGACGACCGCGCCACCGCAGGCCATCGCCTCGACCGGCGGCAGCCCGAAGCCTTCGTACTGCGAGCAGTAGGCGACCACGGTGGCGGCCGCGTACAACGCGGGCAGATCCGCCAGGTCGACGTAGCCGAGCCCGATCGCGCCGCTGGGTGCCTGCGGACCATCGGATCCGGCGCCGGCCAGCACGAGCGGAACGTCGAGGTCGCGTGCCACCTCGGCCAGCATCGCGACTTGTTTGCGTGGTTCGACAGTGCCGACCTGCAGCACGAACCGCTGCGGCAGCTGATACCGGGCGCGCACCCGCGCCACGGCTGCCTCGTCGGGCACCCGCGCCCATTCGGCGGGAGCCAGCGGCACCACCACCGCATCGCGGCCGAAGCGATCCGCGATCCGCTGCGCGGTGAATTCCGAGACGGCGATGAGCAGGTCGGCCCGGGTCAACGACATCCGCACCAGCAGTTGCTCACCGCGTGCCCGATACCGGCTGAACGCCCACGGCACATCGAAGACCGACAGGTCGTGCACCGTACTGACCGTTGCGCCCGGCCCGGACAAGGGAATATCGACATCGAGACCGTGGAAGACATCCACGCCGCGCAGCGGCGCGATACCGTGCCAGGCCCGGCGAGCGCCCGCCGCGACCGGCCGCGACAGCGCCGCGATGCCCGACGGCAGCGTGGGCGCGGCGTCGGCCTGCACCAGCGCCGACATCGCGGTCCCCGACATCAGCCCGGTCATCCGCCCCAGCAGCTCCCGCTGATAGGTAGCCACTCCCGCCCCGTTCGGGCGCAAAGCAAGTGCGCCGAAACACACTGTGGGGCTGGCACTTTCACTGTTCACGTTACCTGCTCGGGGACAGAGCTGCGCTCGGCGGACGGGGACGGGGACTGCTGCTGCGTGACGGCACAGCCGACGACCGCTGCCAGCAACCAGAAATAGAAATCACTCGGGAAGATCTCGAAGTAGCTCGACGCCACCGCCGCCACCGCGCTGGCCAGCACGGCCGCCGCGACACCCAGCGCCAGGGCCGAATCGGGCCCGCGCATCGTGCGGGCCGAGCGCAGCGCCATCAGGTAGATCACCACCAGGATGGCCGAGAACAGCCACACCCCGATCGGCCCCAATTCGATGAGCAACTTCACGTAGTAGTTGTCGGGTTGATAAGGGCGACCATAGATTTGGACCTCGCCGGTGGCGTACGGCAAGTCCCCGGCCATCGGACCGAGTTCCTCGACGAGCAGCCGCGCCGCCGCGGCGCCGGTCGAGCCGAGTCCGTCGCCGAAGGGGTGACTGCCGACGGTCCGCATGACGGTGTTCCAGCCGGTCCCCCGATCGGCCAGGCTCGACGAGGAGAACAGCGAACTGCTGGCCTGCGACGACACCGCGATCCCCCCGATCGCGACCACCGCCACCGAGCCGACGATCACCGGCATCAACTGGCGCCGGTAGCGCACCACCGCCAGCAGCAGGGCACCGACCAGCAGCCCGGCCAGCGCGGCACGCACCACACTCGCCGCCGCACCGAGGACCAGAATCGGCGTCGTCATCAGGAACAGCCGATTGCGCGGTCGTTTGGGATTCGCGAGTGCGACCGACCCGCCGACGAGCAAGACCATCACCAGGTAGAACGCATACGGAAACGGCTGGTTGAAGGTGCTGAACGAACGCAGCAGGCCGCCGGCGAAGCGGATCGTCTCGTTGTACTTGTAGCCCATCTGCGCCAGGCCCGCGCCGCCGATCACCTGCTGGGCCAGGCCGAACAGCGCGATCGCCACCGACTCCACCATCATGATCGTCACCAGCAGGTCGCGGTCGCGCGCGGTGAACGGGCGCAGATACAGGATCAGCGGGACCACGATGAAGTAGAAGAACGTGATCTTGATGGCGAACAGTCCGAGCGTCCCGGCCGTGACGAACGCCGACACCACCCCGAAAACGCACAGTGCGGCGCCGAAAGACCACCACGGCACCACCGGACGCGGATCGGTCTGCCGGTGCGGCACGAAAACGGCCACCAGCAGGGTGAGTCCGAGCAGCGCCTCCTTCCAGCCGTTGACCTGCATCCAGCCCGGCGCGATCTCGAGCAGACCGTTGAACGGGACCAGAGCGGCGACCAGCAGCACGCCACGCTGCGGCCGGAACCGGATCCAGCGCAGGAACACCCAGACCCCCGGGAGGGCGGCCAGGTACAGCAGCGAGCCCATGGAACTCAGCCCCGCCCGGCCAGGCGCTTGGTCCGCGCACCGAGGCGCACCAGCGCCTGGCGCAGCACCTTGCCGTCGCCGGCCAGTACGTCGACCGGACCGACCAGGTCGCGGTATTCGCGCCGCGCATGGTGGTTGAACCGCAGCACGTCGGAGAATTTGCTGAGGGTCGACGTCGTGGAGGAATGGTTGAACACCGAAGCCCGGTTGATCGCCAGCACCCGGTTGTGACCGTAGAACCTGCCGCGCGCACACAATCGCGCGACGAGATCGATGTCCATCGCATAGAAGAAGTCGGTGCGAAATCCCCCGGTCGCCTCGAATTCGTGGCGCCGGAACAGGAACGCGGCGGTCGGGCACAGGTCGTCGGGCAGCTTGCGCACGAACGCGCCCAGCGCCGTACGCGACGAACACCGCCCGACCAGATTCCCCAGCCCCCGGGCCCGGGCGAGCACCGCGCCCTCGTCGTCGATGACGTCGAACTTGGCACCGGCAACGGCGACCTCGGGATCGCGCAGCGAATCGACCTGCGCCGACAGGCAATCCGGGGTGATCAGGTCGTCGGCACAGACGAGTTTGACCAGATCGCCGCGGGCCTGGCTCATCACCCGATTCCAGTTGTCGACCATCGGCAGTACGGTGTCGTTGGTGCACAACCGGATTCGCTCGTCGTCGATGGACCGCACCAGGTCACCGGTGCCGTCGGTGCTGGCATTGTCGAGCACGACGATCTCGAAGTCCGCGAAATCCTGCGCGCGGATCGACTCGATGGTCTCGACAATCGTGCGTGCCGCGTTGAATGCCGGGACGCACACCGACACCGGTACCCCCACCACCGCACATCCTCCACGACACTCATCGGGCCTGACGCCGCGCGACGCGTGCCCGTTTCGTGCACAGTACCCGCCTAGCAACCGAGATTCACATCGACATCGGTGCAGATCGTTTACCGAACGCGTGGTCCGGGTACTCGTGATGCCCGCCACGTGCCACCGAGTTAGCGGCGCAGCGGAACCCCAGCTAACATCGTGGAAGCAAGATCGGCGAGAGGTGGGGGAAGCGTGAGCGAGACCGACCCGGCGGCCACGGGCGACGCGGCCCCGGGGCGTCCGGCGATGTCCGGGGTGAACATCGCCGACCATCTGCGCCAACTGGTTCGCGCCCTGCCGATCGCCCTGGTGGTCGCAGCCCTCGTCGGCGGTGTGGTGTGGCTGGTCCGCGACGGCAGCCCCCGAACCTACGAGGCGAGCCTCACCGCGCAGATCTCCCAGCAATCCATCGGCGCGGTGTTCAACGAGCTGACCCAGCCCTACATCGTGCTGGTCACCGAGAGCCGGGTGCTCTCGGATGTGGTGAAGAACGGGCTGGCGCCCTCGGAGAACGACCTGCGGCCGAGGGTGTCGGCGATGACCGGGCCCGCACCGTCGCTGCTCATCATCAAGGCCCAAGCCAGGTCGCCCGAGCAGGCCGAAAAGCTGGTGCTCGCGGTGCAGCAGTCGCTCGACAGTGTCGCGTCCCAGATGCGCACCGAGGCCATCGCCCGTTCGGCCGCCGATCTCGAGGTGCATCGGCGGGCCGTCGAGGACACCTTCACCAAACGGCTGGCCGAGGATCCGCTGCGCCCGGAACTCAGTTTCGATGCCCGGGATGTGGCGCGCGAGATGGAGTTCCGCCAGGTTCTCGGCATGCCGCGCCTGACCGTGATCGCCAATCCGACCTCGGAGCTGGTCGCTCCGCACCCGGTCCAGGAAGGCCTGTTCGCGGGGCTGGCCACGCTGATCATCGTCGCCGAGGCGGTGGTGCTGGCGCGCGGTGCGCTCAGCCGCCGCACCGGTGGAGCCGGCGGCCGAACCGGTGGGCTCAGCGGTCGAACCGGTGGGTTGTGGCGCGGCAGGAAAGCCGAGACCGCGATCGCCACAGCCGCCCCTGTTCCCACCGCGGCACCCGAGCCGACACCCGGTCCCGCCGAGCGCGCCCCGGCACCGGCCCAGGCCCCGGCACCGGCCCAGGCCCAGGCCCAGGCCCAGGCCCCGGCCCCGAAGCGTGACACCAGGACCTCGACGCCGACGGCGTACGACCCCGAGACCACGGTGCTGCCCCGGCAATGGCCGGTCCGTGCCGCCCCGGTGCCGAAGACCACCGGATCGCGCGACGTCTAGACATGGCGTTGTCGCGCATGACATCCCCCGCACCGGGCGACATGTCGCGCCTGACCTTGGGCCCTGTTCGCTACGGCGACAGCATCGTTCGCCTGCGGCCGCCGCGTCTGGCCGACTTCGCGCAGTGGCGCGAGATCCGGCTGCGTGACCGCGCATTCATCGAACCGTATTGGGGCACTTCACCACTGAGCTGGGAGCAGCGGCACACGCCCCGGCACTGGGCCCGGGAATGTCTGGTCGCCTGGTCCGATATGCGGGCCGGGCACCGGTACGCCGGGGTCATCGAGGTCGACGGCTGGTTCGTAGGGCAGGTGGAGTACTTCATCATCGACGCGGCCTCGGCGACCGCGGAATCAGGTGGCTGGATCGACGCGCGGTGGGCAGGCCGCGGGGTCATGGCACAGGTGGGCGTGCTGCTGCTCGACTACATGTTCAGCACCCGTGGTGTCACCCGGGTGCTGGCACCGGTCTCACCGGACAACCGACCCGCCCTTCGTTGTGTGCGCGGCCTCGGCTACCGCCACCAAGCCACCATGGCACTGGCCTACGACGCCGGTGGGGCGCCCCGGGATCACACCTTGTCGGCGATCACCCCGGCCGACCTCGCAGTGCGAGACCTCCCCGCCCTCATCCCGGCCGCATCAGACCTGGTCCCAGCCGGTTCCAGGTCTGGCGGTGTGTCGCCCGCAGTAGTCGCGCTCGCCGCCGCCAGGCTGGTCGCTTGGACAACCCGCGAGCATCTGCGACGCTACGTGCCCGCCGAACCCGTGTCCCTGGTGGTCGCCGATCACCCGAATGCCGTGGTGCGCACCCTTGTCCGCACGGATCGATCGGCCTGGCGACGTGCCGCGACAGCCCACCGCACCCGGATCACGGTGGCGGTCGGGTCTGCCGAATGGGAACGCAGGCACCGTCGGGCCGGGTGGTACCGCGCACTGTGGTACACCCGATTCGGCCTCCGGTCACCGGTGGGACTGCACCTGGTGCTGCATGTGAACAATTGCTACGCAGGCGAATTCCGACTGTACGACTCGCTGCTGCCGGGTCAGGCCACCAGCCTGTTCACCTGGGCCGACCCCGATCTCGCCGATACCGAACTCTGGGCCGCGGCGCTGCGCGCGGTCACCGAGTACGGGTTCACCGAGCTCGGGCTGCGGCGGATAGCGGCCGAGATTCCGCTCGACGACACCGTCACCTCCGCTGTGGTAGCCGCCGCCGGCTTCGTGCACGAAGGTGTCCTGACCGACCATCGTGGCCCCACCGGGCGGCACACCGACCACGGTTTGTGGGGGCTCACCTGATGCGCAGTTTCGAACGCAGTGCCGCGATCCAGGCTCGCCTGCACGACCTTGTTCCCGGCGGCGCGCACACCTATGCCCGTGGCGCCGACCAGTACCCCGAGCAGATGGCACCGATCCTGGTGCGCGGCAAGGGCGCTCGCGTCTGGGATGTCGACGGCAACGAATTCGTCGAGTACGGGATGGGGCTGCGCTCGGTCACCCTGGGCCACGGCTACGAACCGGTGCTGCGGGCAGCGACCCTCGCCGCCGCCGACGGCCTGAGTTTCTCGCGACCGACCGAACTCGAACTACTCGCCGCGCAGGACTTCCTGGATCTCGTGCCGGGTGCCGACATGGTGAAATTCGCGAAGAACGGCTCCGACGCCACCAGCGCGGCGGTGCGCCTGGCCAGAGCCGTGACCGGCCGGACCACGATCGCCGTCTGCGACCAACCGTTCTTCTCCGTCGACGACTGGTTCATCGGCACCACCGACATGGCGGGCGGGATCCCCACCGTCGACACCGTGAAGTTCGCCTACAACGATCTCGACGCGCTCGCGGCGACACTCGCGGGCGACACCGTTGCCGCTGTCTTCCTCGAGGCCGCCACAGCCATGGCCGAGCCACTGCCCGGATACCTGGAAGGTGTTCGCGCCCTGTGTGATCGGCATGGCACGCTGCTGGTGTTCGACGAGATGATCACCGGCTTCCGCTGGGCGGCCGGTGGTGCGCAGGCGGTCTACGGGGTGACACCGGACCTGTCGTGCTGGGGCAAGGCGATGGGCAACGGTTTCCCGATTTCCGCGCTCGCGGGCAAACGCGAATTCATGGAACGTGGCGGCCTGCGCACCGAACACGACCGGGTCTTCCTGCTGTCCACCACGCACGGACCCGAGACCGCGTCGCTGGCCGCGTTCCGCGCCGTCGTGCACGCCTACCGCACCGAGGACCCGATCACCCGGATGGAGCAGGCGGGCCGGGAACTCGCAGACGGGGTGAATTCCGTCGCCGACGCTCTCGGCATCGCCGGGTATCTCCAGGTGCGCGGCAGGCCGTCGTGCCTGATCTTCCGCACGCTGGACGCCGAAGGCGCACCGTCGCAAGCGTTTCGGACACTATTTCTCCAGGAACTGCTCGAGCGTGGTGTGCTCGGCCAGTCGTTCGTCACCTCGGCCGCCCACGACGCCGACGCGATCGCCGCCACGATCGCCGCGTGCGCGGCAGCGGCCCCGGTGTATCGCCACGCGATCGAGCGCGGCACCGTCGACGGGCTGCTGCGCGGCCGCCCCGTCGCCCCCGCTCTGCGTCGCACCGCGGCGCCCCGACAGATCGAAGCGAGCAACTACCGATGACCCGTGTCGCCATCGTGCACGAACGTTTCACCGAATTCGGCGGATCCGAGGCGGTGGTCGGCGAGTTCGTCGAAACCTGGCCCGACGCCGAGGTTTTCGCGCCGATCGTCGCGCCGGGCGGGCTTCGCGAGCCGGTCCGCACCGTCCACGACAGCTGGCTCAGCCGGGCACACACCATCACCGGCGGCAGGCACGCGCCGCTGCTGCCGCTGGTGCCGCGCGCGCTGCGGCGCACGCCGTTGCGCGACTTCGATGTCGTCGTGGTCAGTCATCACGCTTTCGCCACCCAGGCCGCGCTGGCCACCGACGCACCGGTCGTAGCCTATGTGCACAGCCCGGCCCGGTGGGCCTGGGATCGCGAATTCCGCCTGCAGGAGGCGGGCGGCCGTGTGGGTCAGCTCGCGCTCGGCGCGCTGGGGGTCCTGGCCCGGCGCAGTGAACGGCGGGCCGCGCCACGGCTGACACACGTGGTGGCCAACTCCCACGCGGTGGCCCAGCGCGTCACCGACTGGTGGGGCCTGCCCGCCTCGGTGGTCAACCCGCCGGTGCAGGTCGCCCGGTTCACCCCTGATCCGAGCGTGGCGCGCGAGGACTTCTTCCTCTGCGCGGGCAGGCTGGTGCCCTACAAGCGCGCCGACCTGGCGATTCGCGCGGCACAGCGCGCGGGTGTTCGCCTGGTCGTCCTCGGGGAGGGACGCTTCCGCGCGCAGCTCGAGGCGATCGCGGGCCCGGAGACGACCTTCCTCGGCGCCACCTCCGCCGAGCAACTGCAGGACATGTACCGGCGCTGCCAGGCGCTGCTCATGCCCGGCATCGAGGATTTCGGCATCGTCCCCGTCGAGGCGATGGCGTGCGGCGCGCCCGTGCTGGCCGTCGGCGCCGGTGGCGCGCTCGACACGGTCCGCCCCGGGGTCACCGGCGAGTACGTGCCCGCCGGTTCCGATGCCGACGTCGTGACGGCGCTGGCCGCGGCGATGGGTGAATTCCGTTCGGCGACCTACGATCCGGCGAAGATCCGCGAACACGCGGGCACCTTCGCCCCCGAGGTGTTCCGCGCCAGGATGGCCGCCGTCGTCACCGACGTGCTCGCGGACCGATAGCGGCAAGTTGTCCGAAACTCTCAGTTACTGAAATTAACTGTCACACACACCGTTTGACCTGCGACGACAGGTGACCATTCCCACAGGGCGACCGGGCGCCACGAGCTTGCCCCGCTAGGTTACTGACGAGTACGGTTAGGACCAACCGGGACGACGATGTGCCCGGTTTCTCTGATGCCCGCATCCACCGCCGCATGCCGGATCACTGTTGCACGACACCGTGTTTCGAAAATTTTCAGGAGGGGCGATGGTTTCCTACATCGTGACAGGCGGTACCGGATTTCTGGGTCGGCGAGTGGTGCGGGGGCTGCTCGCAGCCGACCCCGCCGCGATCGTGCACGTGCTCGTGCGCGCCGAGTCGCTGGCGAAGTTCACCGCGCTGAACGCACAGCATCCCGACGGTGATCGGGTGTTCGCACTGGTCGGCGATCTGACCGCCGACGGTCTCGGCCTGGGTGACGAGCCGCCGCGCGCAGACCACGTGCTGCACCTGGGCGCCGTCTACGACATGACCGCCGACGAGGAGACCGCACACGCGGCCAATGTCGCGGGCACCCGCTCGGTGATCGAGCTGGCACGCAGGCTCGATGCCGTGCTGCACCACGTGTCCTCGGTGGCGGTGGCGGGTGATCATCGTGGCAAGTTCTTCGAGGAGGATTTCGACCTCGGACAGAACCTGACCTCGCCGTATCACCGCACCAAGTTCGCCGCCGAGAAGCTGGTCCGCGAGGCGACCGACGTGCGCTGGCGGGTGTATCGCCCGGCCATCGTGGTCGGCGATTCGCGCACCGGCGAGATGGACAAGATCGACGGCCCCTACTACTTCTTCCAGGCGATCGCCGCACTGTCGGCGCTGCCTGCCGAGCTGCCGTTGCCACTGCCCGATCTGGGCGCGACCAATGTGGTGCCGGTCGACTATGTCGCCGAGGCGATGGTGCGGCTGGTGCGCCGGGACGGGCTGGACGGGCGCACATTCCACCTGGTCAACCCGGAGCCGCAGCCGTTCGGCGACATCTATCGTGCCCTCGCGACCGCGGCGGGCGGGCCCACGGGCATCGGCACGGTGCCGGGTAGCGCCCGCGCGCTCAACGGCCTCGGCCATGTCCCCGGCGCGCACGCGGTGCGCGACTTCCTGTTCGAGCAGGCGGGCATCCCGGCGGCTGTCGCCCCGCATGTCGGTTTCACCGCCGAGTTCGTCGCCGATTCCACCCAGGCACAGCTGCCTGGGCTGACCGTGCCCGCGTTCGACACCTACGCCCAGCGGCTGTGGGACTTCTGGCGCGCCAACCTCGACCCGCACCGTGGCCGTCCCGCCGCCGACGCCGACCGGCTCTCGGGCCGGATCGTGCTCATCACCGGTGCGTCCTCGGGGATCGGCCTGGCCACCGCCCATACCGTCGCCCGGCGTGGCGCGACCGTGCTCATGGTGGCTCGTGGCGTCGAAGACCTCACCGCCGCAGCGGAATCCGTGCGCGCCGAGGGTGGCACCGCGTTCGCCTACCCGTGCGACATCACCGACGCGACGGCGGTGGACGCCCTGGTGGAACAGCTGCTGACCGAGCACGGCCACGTCGATTACCTGATCAACAATGCGGGCCGGTCGATTCGCCGGTCGGTCGCCAACTCCGTCGACCGCATGCACGATTTCGAGCGCACCATGGCGGTCAACTACTTCGGCGCCGTGCGGCTGATCCTGGCGCTGCTGCCGTCGATGCGTGAGCGGCATTTCGGCCACATCGTCAATATCTCCTCGATCGCGGTCCAGACCAAGGTGCCCCGGTTCGCCGCCTATGCCGCCAGCAAGTCGGCACTGGACAACTTCAGTGATATCGCCGCGGTCGAAAACCGCGGCGCCGGTGTCACTTTCACCTCCATCCGGATGCCGCTGGTGCGCACCCCGATGATCGCGCCCACCGATCTCTACCGCGCCCTGCCGCTGCCCGACCCCGAGCGTGCCGCCGACATCGTGGTCCGCGCGCTCCTGGAGCGGCCCGACCGCATCGACACTCCCGTCGGCACCTTCTCCCAGGCCGTCGAGATGTTCCTGCCGTCGCTCAAGCGCACGATCATGCACACCGGCTACCGGCTGTTCGGTGAATCGACGGCGGCGCAGGGCAAGTCGGTTCCGGCGCCGGCGGCCGCCGAGCCCGCGTCGACCGAGCCCGCCGAGCCGAGCCGCAACGCACTCACCGTGCTGGCTCCGGTTCTCACCCCGCTGATGGTGATGCCGGGCCCGGCTGCCCGCATGAGCCGGATGCTGCCCGGCGTGCACTGGTAGTCGTCGGTCGCCAGGACCGAGGGGCCGGTCACGACGCTGTCGTGACCGGCCCTGTTCGTCACCGCCGGTATGTGAAGAAGACGGTGACCAGCGCCCTCCCCGCGAATGTCCCCCCTGCGGACATCCCATAGCGAAGAGGGCGTCTGGTCTGTACCGCGGTGTCAGCTGACGGCGACCGGGGTCGGTGGCGTTCCGAACTGCCATCGTTCACCCGCGGCGATGAGGGGGCGGGTCGCGCGGAGCTCACGCGGTCTGCCCATGGCGACGGCCCCGACCGGGCGGCCGTCGCGCAGCGCCACGGCCAGGAAGTCCTCGGCATCGAGGTCACCGTCGACGACCAGTTCGTCGTGCGGGTGCATCCAGCCGGCGAACTGCATCGAGACACCGTGCTGATCGGTCCAGCCCCAGGGAACCTCCGCGACCACGGCCGGGTGGCCGAGGATGGACATGGCGGCCGCGGCGCCGGCGGTCATGGCGGAGTTCCAGTGCTGTCCGCGTTCGAATTCGCCACGGAGCGGATGGAATCCGGTGGTGGCATCGCCCGCGGCGAAGACGCCGGGCGCCGAGGTGCGGTAGTGCTGGTCGACGATGATGCCGTCGTTCACCGCGATTCCGGCGGCCTCGGCCAGCGCGGTCTCGGGGACCGACCCGATGGCGACCAGCGCGGCGGCCGCCGACCAGGTGCGTCCGTCGGCGGTGGTGGCGGTGACGCCGTCGCTGGTGTCGACGAGTTGTGTCGTCGCGGCATCGTTCTCGACCACCACACCGTGCTTCACGTGGATGCGGTGTACCAGCTCCGACACCGCTGCGGGCACCACCCGATCCAGCAGCGCCGGACCGGCGTTGAGCAGCGTCACCTGCGCGCCGAGCCCGCGCGCGGTGGCCGCGACCTCGCAGCCGATCAGCCCACCGCCGACGATCAGCAGCGAGCCACCCTCGATGACGGCGGTCCGGAGTGCGCTGATGTCGGCACGGTTGCGCAGCGTGTGCACCCGGGTCGACGCGGTGTCGATCGATCGGGCCCGGGCACCGGTGGCGAGCAGCAGGCTGTCGTAGCCGAGCACCTCACCGGTACCCAATCGCACTGTCGCACGCTCGGTGTCGACGGATTCCACGCCGAAGGCCGGGCGCAGGTCGATCCGGTTGTCGGTCCAGAACTTCACCGGCTTGAGCACCGCGCGATCGAACGACCCGGTGCCGGACAGGAGTTCCTTGGACACCGCGGGCCGGCGGTACGGCAGGTCCGGTTCGGCGCCGACGAGGACGATCTCGCCGGCATAGCCCTCGCGCCGCAGCGTCTGGGCCGCGGTGGCGCCGGCGACACCGGTGCCGACGATGACGATCCTGGCGCTCATCCGCGACTCACCTCGAGCATCTCGAAGTCGGCCTTGGCGGCGCCGCAGTCCGGGCACGACCAGTCGTCGGGGATGTCGTCCCAGCGGGTGCCCGGTTCGATGCCGTCCTCGGGCCAGCCCAGTGCCTCGTCGTATTCGAATCCGCACTGCACGCAGCGGAACAGTTTGTAGTCGGTCATCGCGACACCTCCTCGTTCAGCTGGAAATCGAGCTTCTCGCGGACTCCGCAGTCCGGGCAGCACCAGTCGTCGGGAATCGCCGACCATGCGGTACCGGCGGGGAAACCCTCACGGGGAGCGCCGATTCGCTCGTCGTAGCGGTAGTCGCACACGGGACAGAGGTAGGCAGCCATCAGCGCGCTCCGTACTTCGCCAGGACCTTGTCCCGCTTGGCGGGCTGGACGTTCACGCGGGTGATGTCGCCGTCGTAGTGCGCGAGCACGCGCGGGTCCATCACCTTGCGCCACAGCGGGGTCAGGTAGGCCAGGCCGATCAGGCTGGCGTAGCCGCTGGGCAGTTCCGGCGCGCCATCCATGTGCCGCAGCGTCTGGTAGCGGCGGGTCGGGTTGGCGTGGTGATCGCTGTGCCGCTGCAAGTGGTAGAGGAAGATATTGGTGACGATGTGGTCGGAGTTCCAGCTGTGCTCGGGGGTGCAGCGCTCGTAGCGACCCGAGGCGGTCTTCTGCCGGAGCAGACCGTAATGCTCGAGGTAGTTCACCGTCTCCAGCAGCGAGAACCCGTACACCGCCTGGATCAGCAGGAACGGCAGGATCACCGGGCCGAACACCGCGACCAGCACCGCCCACAGCACCACCGTCATCAGCCAGGCGTTGAGCACGTCGTTGTGAATCGTGAACGGCCCCTTGCCGAGTCGCTCGAGGCGGGTGCGCTCGAGCTCCCACGCCGAGACCAGGCTGCCCCACACACTGCGCGGCAGGAACGTCCAGAAGGACTCACCGAACCGGGCGCTGGCCGGATCCTCCGGGGTGGACACCCGCACGTGGTGGCCGCGGTTGTGCTCGATGTAGAAGTGGCCGTAGCCGGTCTGGGCGAGGGTGATCTTCGACAGCCAGCGCTCCAGCTCGTCCTTCTTGTGACCGAGTTCGTGCGCGGTGTTGATGCCGATGCCGCCCATGGCGCCGATGGTGAAGGCCAGGCCGATCTTCGAGACCACGCCGAGGCCACCGTCGATGCCGAGCCAGGACAGGTTGTCGGCCGACCACAGGTAGCAGGCGAAGACCAGGCTCACCAGCTGCAGCGGGATGTAGGCGTAGGTGCAGTACCGGTAGTACCGGTCGTTCTCGAGCAGCTCCATCACCTCCTCCGGCGGGTTCTTGCCGTCGGGACCGAAGAAGCGATCCAGGATAGGCAGGAACACGTACACCAGCAGCGGCCCAAGCCACCACCAGACCGGCGCGACCGACTCCCAACCCAGCTGATTGAAGGCCCACACGAAGGCCGAGGCCAGCAGTGCGGAACTGGGCGCGACCAGGCCGAACAGCCACAGGTAGCGCTTGGGATCGCGCCAGTGCAGTACTGCCGCCGACCCTTCGTGGTCGTCGATGCGAGATGTCGTCATGTCGTTCTCCTGATCGCCGAGACACAAGCTCGGATATTGCCGTGTTCGTTTACAACATAGCGCGATGTGTTCTCAGTGAATACACTATTTGAGAGAATGTCAATGATGAAGCAGAATCGATAGCACATGTACGATGGTCGGGTGGTCGAATCGCCGAACTTCCAAGCCGAGATGCGTCAGCTGTTGCGCGACCGCATGCTCGATGCCGCCCGCACGATGGTCGTCACCGAGGGGTGGGGCGCGGTCAACATGTCGCGCGTGGCCAAGGAGGTCGGCATCAGCAGGCCCGTGCTCTACAAGGAGATCGGCACCAAGCAGGCGCTCGCGGACGCGCTGATCGAGCGTGAGCTCGGCGTCTACCTGGCCGGGATCGCCGAGATGCTGGCCGAGCATCCGGCGGACATGATCGCGGGCATGACCGCCGCCGCGGACTACGCCCTGCGCAACGCGGGCGACAACACCCTGATCAAGGCTGTGCTCGCGGCCCGCGGCGAGGGCGACACCGCCCTGCTGCCCGCCCTGATGAGCGAACCGGAACCGGTTCTCGGCCGCGCGGTCGCCGCGCTGACCGGCACTGTGCGCGAGCTCCACCTGCTCGCGGAATTGTCCGACGAGGAACTCACCTCGGTCGTCGAGATCATGGTCCGGCTGACCCTGAGCCATCTCTTCCAGCCGACCGGCAGCGTCGACCGCGCGGTGGCGCAGATCGGGCGCGTCCTGACCGGCGTACTGCCCGCCGCCTGACGACGGCGGGCAGCGGGCTCACAGCCGACCGTTCACCTGCCCGGCCGCGTTCGCGAACGCCCAGCCGTAGGCGCCGTGCGCGGTCGGGAAGATACCGCCCGCACACACCGGATCGCCTGCGGTGCAATAGTTCGCGGTGCGGTCGGCGTACAACGGCGCCACCGTGGCACCGACGAGCCGCAGCGGGTCGCCGAACAGCAGTACCGCGACGACCCGGTCGGACATCCAGGGCGGCAGCACGTACATTCCCGGCAGGAGCATCATCGCCGGCGAGCCGAGGACGCCGTGGGTCACGGCCGCGCCCTGCGAGTAGCCGACGAGCACGAACCGCTGATCGGGGCACGCGGCAGCCTGCGCGAGCAGGTGGCCGGTCATCGCCCTGGTGCCGTCGGAGACCGAGGAGGGCACCAGCAGGTCCGCCGGGTACTCGACCCGGTGGGCGGAGGTGTCGACCGGTAGCTGCGCGCTGAGCACCGCGTAGAGCGGGTCGCCCACGACCGAGCCCAGATAGCCGGGTTCGTTTGTGCCGCGGGCGACTACGACATCGAGCGTGGCGCAACTATTCGCCCACGCTGTCAGCCCGGGGGACATCGCTGTCCCGATTCCCACGGCCAGTAGCAACACCGACAGCACTCGCGCTGTATGTCCTGCGACGTTCCGAATTACCTTTCGATAGGTCATGGCATCCACCCACTCACGCCGTTGTGAGAATAAAGAAAGAGCGATCACCGTCCACCGCAACGGTATTCGGCGTGCTCAAGGATGGAATACCCGCTGACCTGCATCGACTCGACGCGAACTCGGCATCTCTTGCGCCACGTTCAGGTCTCGGATCGCCTGCGGCACAGGGCCGCCGACGCGATCAGTGCTTCTTGGGCTTTTTCTTCGTCTTGGGCTTGTCGTGGTCGGGCTCCCATTCGTAGCCGGCGACGCCGCGCTCACAGTAGGAGTTCTCGACCAAGACGTCGCCCTGGTCGCGTTCGCACCAGCGCTCGCTGCGCGAGCAGGAGGTGGCGCCCAGACCGGCGGCGACCGCGAGTACGAGCACGGCGGCACCGGTGCGGGTTCGGACGTTCATGGATTCCCCAAGTCTCTCTCGAAATGAAACACCGCTGGTCAGGGCATTTTCCAACACTTACCCCCGGCCACCGACGCACCAATGCTACGTTCCGTAGCATGCCGAGCACTGTGCCAGAACACACCGACGATTTCATCCCCGACGCGATTGTCGTCGGAGCCGGCCTGGCCGGCCTGGTCGCCACCCATGAACTGGTGCTGGCCGGATGCAAAGTCCTGGTGGTCGACCAGGAGAACCGCGCCAATCTCGGCGGGCAGGCGTTCTGGTCGCTGGGCGGCCTGTTCTTCGTCGACAGCCCCGAGCAGCGCCGGCTCGGCATCAAGGACTCCTACGAACTGGCACTGCAGGATTGGCTCGGTTCGGCCGGTTTCGACCGCGAGGACGAGGACCGGATGGCGCGCCAGTGGGCGCAGGCCTACGTCCGGTTCGCGACCGAGGAGAAGCGGGACTACCTGCACGCCTTGGGCTTACGCGTCACTCCCCTGGTCGGCTGGGCCGAACGTGGCGGCGGGCTCGCCGACGGGCACGGCAACTCGGTGCCCCGGTTCCACCTCACCTGGGGTACCGGGCCCGAAGTGGTCCGGGTCTTCCTCGAGCCCGTCCTGGCCGGTGCGGCCCGCGGGCTGGTGCGCTTCGCGTTCCGGCACCGGGTCGACGAGCTGATCGTCGAGGACGGCGCCGTCACCGGGATCAGCGGCAGCGTCCTCGCGCCGAGCGACACCGAGCGCGGCGTCGCCTCCACTCGGGATGTGGTGGGCGAGTTCAGCTTCCACGCGCCGTCGGTCCTGGTGAGTTCTGGCGGCATCGGGCACGCGCACGAGCTGATCCGCCGCAACTGGCCCACCGAACGCCTCGGCCCCTGCCCGGAGACGATGATCTCCGGCGTCCCGGCCTATGTCGACGGCCGGATGCTCGGCATCTCCGAGCAGGCGGGCGCCGCCCTGGTGAACCGCGACCGGATGTGGCACTACACCGAGGGCATCAACAACTGGGATCCGATCTGGCCCGATCACGCCATCCGGATCATTCCGGGTCCGTCGTCGCTGTGGTTCGACGCGAACGGAACTCGCATGCCCGCACCGTGTTTCCCCGGTTTCGACACCAACGAGACCATGCGCCGGATCCTGTCGACCGGGTACGACTACTCGTGGTTCGTGCTGAACCAGACGATCATCGAGAAGGAGTTCGCGCTGTCGGGGTCGGAGCAGAATCCCGACATCACCGGCAAGGATCTCAAGCTCACGTTGCGCAGCCGGGTCGCCAAGGGCGCGCCGGGCCCGGTGGAGGCGTTCAAGCAGCACGGCGTCGACTTCGTCGTCGCCGATTCGCTGACCGACCTCGTCGACGGCATGAACAAGATCGCGCGTGGCCCGCAGCTGGACGCGGCGGAGCTCGAACGCCAGATCGTGGCCAGAGACCGCGAAGTCACCAATCCCTACACCAAGGACGCGCAGATCGCCGCGATCACCAATGCGCGCAAGTACTTCGGTGACAGGGCGGGGCGGGTCGTCAAACCGCATCGCATTCTCGACCCCGCCCATGGCCCGCTCATCGCGGTGCGGCTCAACATCCTGACCCGCAAGACGCTGGGCGGCTTGCAGACCGACCTCGACTCGCAGGTGCTGCGCCCCGACGGCTCGGCATTCGCCGGGCTCTTCGCCGCCGGTGAGGTCGCCGGATTCGGCGGCGGCGGCGTGCACGGCTACAACGCGCTGGAGGGCACGTTCCTCGGCGGGTGCATCTTCTCGGGCCGCGCGGCGGGCCGCGCGATGGCGCGGCACCGGGCGGCGGGCTGAGTCGTGGCCTAGAGGGGGCGGCCGTGCCGGGGGGCCAGGGCGCGCGCCGCTTCCTTGGCAACCTCGGCCAGCGCCCGCGCCAGCCGGGCGGTGTCGAGTGCGCTGCGGTCGCCGTTCACCGTGCCCGACAGGGAGATCGCGGCCAGCGCGACGCCGCGGCCGCGGATCGGCACCGCCACGCAGCCGACGCCTGGCATCGATTCCTCGGTGTCGACGGCGACGCCCTGCCGGTTACGGATGCGGGCGAGTTCGCGATGCAGCTCGGCGCGATCGACGATCGTGCGGGCCGTGCGCGGGGTGGCGTTGCCGCGCAGCGAGCCCTCGGCGATGCCCGGTTCGAGGGTGGCCAGCAACGCCTTGCCGAGGGCGGTGCAGTGCGCGGGCAGTCTGCCGCCGACCCGGGTCGGGATGGCGACCTGGCTGCGTCCGCCCGCGCGGTCGAGGAACAGCACCTCACGCCCGTCGAGGACGGCGAGATGGCCGATCAGGCCGGTGCGCTGGCTGAGGTCGTAGAGCAGCGGCCCGACCACTTCGCGCAGTTCGTTGTGCTCGGCGGCCAGGCCGCCCAGTTCGAGCACGCGCAAGCCGAGGCGGTAGCCGCCGGGAGTGTGCGCGAGCCAGCGCAGGCGGATCATCTGGTCGAGGATGCGGTGCACGGTCGAGCGCGGCAGCCCGGTGCGTTCGGCCAGGCCGAGCAGGGTGAGGGTGGGGGTGGTCGCATCGAACGCGTCGAGAATCAGCGTCATCCGCTCGATCATCGACGTCGGCGGCGCTCCGGCGGCCCGACCCGATCCGGTCCACAAGTCCTCCGGCGCCGGCTCGGTCACGATCTCGACCGTCATTGATCCAACCTCCACAGTGTGTAGCGGATACAGACTAGAGCTGTCTGCTCCGCTTACGCACCATTTCGCTGGACCATGCGATTCACCAGGCGATTCCGCGACCGCGTCACGTGCTGCCGAGCTGTTCCGCCTCGGCTACGCCGGGTCCTGGCTCGATGACGCGCGCCGGGTCCGCGATCGGGCGTTCTCGAGCTGCGCGGCCCGTTCGACGAGAAGTTCGCCGGGCCCCGAGGGCGGGGTGTTGCGACGCCAGATGGCGCGGAATTTGCGGGTCAGCCGGGCGGCATCGGCGGATGGGACGGCGACCAGGGCGCCGGTGGCGAGATCGGGTGCCGCGATCAAGCGGCTCAATACGGCCGGCGCCATACCGGTTCTGGCCGCGGCGACGATCGCCGCGGCCGATCCCAGTTCCGCGGCCGGTCCGGCGGGCGTCGCGGCGGTGCTGAGCAGGTCCCACACGGTGTCGCGGGTGCCGGAGCCCGGTTCCCGCCACAGCAGTGCGGTGCCTGCCAATTCGGCCAGTGCGACCGGCGTGGTGCGGCGGGCCCACGGGTGGTCCGGCGCCACGACGACGACCAAATCGTCGGTGCCGAGCACCCGGCTGCCGAGACCGGCGGGCGGATGGGGGCCTTCGACGAACCCGAGATCGGCGACGCCGTCGCGGACGAGGGCGGCGACCTGGGTCGAATTCTCCACTTCGAGGGAGATCAGCACCTCGGGATGATCGGCGCGCAGTGCGGCCAGCCAGTGCGGAATGCGGTGGTCGGCAATCGTTTTCGAGGCGGCGATGCGCAGGCGCGGAGCCTGGGCAGCGCGCAGCCGGTCGACGTCGTCGACGAGGTCGCGCACGGCCGCGAGGACGGTGCGCGCGTGCTCGACGACGGCGCGGCCCGCGTCGGTCAACTCGGAGCCGGTCGGCCCCCGGTCGAGCAGCTTCACCCGCATCCGGCGTTCCAGCGCGCTGATCCGCATGCTCGCCGCGGGCTGGCTGATGCCGTGCCTGCGAGCGGCGGCCCCCAGGCTGCCCAGTTCGGACACCGACACGAGGAGGTCGAGCACCTCCAGATCGGGGGCTCCGGGTGGCAGCGTCATGCGCCGATTATGGGTGACGGGCGCCGTCGCACCGCATCAGACATGGCCGGCGCCGAGGCGATGGCGCATATTCTTCACTACGCCGTAGAGGGCGACAACGGGTTTCAGCGGCATCCATTCGCCGAATCGGTACTCCCGGCCAGCGACGAGGCGCACGGCCAGCTCCGGGCTCTGCTCCAGGAGATAGCCACGGCCCGTCGCGGCGTGGGTGGGCAGTGAGACGATCTTGATCCGGTCGACGTCCTTCAGGTACGGGATCGCGAAAGCGATATTCTCCCAAGTGGATCGGCTCGAATCATCGAGCGCGAGTTCTCCGCGATACCCGCGCGCTTCCATCGCGTACTTCGCCATCAGCGCGGCTTCCGGTACCGGACCCGCACATGCTCCCCCGCACAACACGAGCCGGGTCTCGGTCGCACCCGGATCGATGGAACGCAGACCGGCACGGACCCGCCACCGATTCATGGCATTGGCGCGTTCACCCGCGTTCCGATAGCCGAGAACCACGACCGCCTCGGACCCGGCGCGGGCGGGCCCGACGCCCCGCCGGGAGGCGCGCCAGTTCGCCCACTCGCCCCACAGCATCAGACCGATACCGGCGGCGATCGTCAGCCGGGTTCGTTTCCGCACCTCTCCAGCAAAGCACACCCGCCGAACCCAGATCCCATAAGTCAGCCTTATGTGCACCTCCGAAACCGGCCTCTACCTCGGAATCTACGGCGCAGCGAAGGTAGTGGGGTGAACCGCGTACGCACCTTCGCTCCCGGACTGGCCCTCGCCGCACTCGTGGCCACCGCGGCGACGCCGGCAGGCAAGGCACTGCCGATGATCGGTGCGCCCGTGCTCGCGCTGGGGGCGGGGGCCGCCGCCGGGATGGTGCTGCGGCGCAACGAGGCGACGGGCGAGCTGTTCGGTCCCGGGCTCGATATCGCCCGGCAGCGGTTGCTCGGTCTGGCGATCGTGCTGCTCGGGCTCGGACTGCCGCTGGGGTCGGTGGTGAACGTGGGACGGGAGACGGCGGCCGTGCTGATCGGGACGCTCGTCGTCGGCGCACTGGCGGCGTTCTGCGTCGGCCGGATGCTGGCGGTCGACCGGGAATCGGCGACGCTGGTGGCCGTGGGGACGACGATCTGCGGCGCGTCCGCGATCGCGGCGGCCACGGCGGTGCTGCGACCGGACAAACAGCGGGTCGCCTACGCGCTCGGCACCATTTTCGTCTTCAATGTCACTGCCGTGCTGGTGTATCCGCCACTCGGCCGCGCTCTCGGCCTGTCGCAGGAAGCCTTCGGCCTGTGGGCGGGAACCGCGATCAACGACACCTCCTCGGTGCTGGCGGCGGGCGTCGTCTTCGGCACGGGTGCGGCGCATTTCGCGGTGATCGTGAAGCTGGTGCGCAGCCTGGCCATCATCCCGCTGTGCCTGGGCCTGCACGTCGGTCGTCGTCACCTCGTCGAGCAGGCAGGCGCACCCGCGGGTTCGCTGCGCCAGGCCTTCCCCCTGTTCGTCGTCCTGTTCCTCGCCGCTTCGATCATCGCCGGCCTCGGCATCCTGCCCACCGCACTGACCACGCCGTCGGCCGCGACCAGCAGCTGGCTCATCGCCGCGGTCCTGGCCGCCATCGGCACTTCGCTCAGCATCGAGCGCCTGCGCAGCGCGGGCCTGCGCCCGCTGGTCCTCGGTGGCGCGCTGGGCCTGATCCTCGGCGTCGCCAGCCTCGGCCTGATGTACCTCACCGGCTGGTGCTGAACGGAAACCGCTTCGCGATCGCCGCCGCGTCCGGTTCCGGTCGGGTGGGGCGACGCTTCAACGTCGCCCCACCCACGGCCTACGTCCGCGCGTTCACCGCGTTCATCACCGCGTCCAGTGACGCCGCGATCACCGATGTGCTCCGGCCGAAGGCCCAGCCGGTGCGGCCGTCCGACCGGTATTCCAGGTAGCTCACGGCCGCGCTGTCCGCGCCCTGGTCGACCGAATGCTGTGTCAGACCCAGGATTTCGACGGGGTGTCCCGCCGCGGCGAGCGCGGTCGTCACCGCGTCGACCGGGCCGACGTCGCGATGTACGGAGCGGAGTTCACGACCGTCGACGTCCAGCACGATCTCGGTGACGCCGTCGGTGATCTGCCACTGCGCCAGCACGATTCGCGGTTCGTCGGCCGTGTAGGACTGTTCGAACAGCGTGAACAGGTCCTTGGCGGTGATCTCGGCGCCGGTGTCGTCGGTGTGCTGTTGCACCCGGCGGGCGAGATCGATCTGCAAGCGCCGCGGCAGGTCCAGCCCGTACCCGGCCTGCAGCAGGTAGGCGATGCCGCCCTTACCGGACTGGGAATTGACCCGGATCACCGCGTCGTAGGAGCGCCCGATATCGGCGGGGTCGATCGGCAGATACGGGACCTGCCATTCCATGTCACGCTCGGACACCCCGGCTTCGGCCGCACGGGTGCGATGGTGGGCCATCCCCTTGCTGATCGCGTCCTGGTGCGTTCCGGAGAAGGCGGTGTGCACGAGATCGCCCACGTACGGGTGCCTTTCGTGCACGGGCAGCCGGGTGCAGTACTCGACCGTGCGGCGGATCTCGTCGATATCGGAGAAGTCGATCATCGGGTCGACGCCCTGCGCGTGCAGATTCAGCGCCAGGGTCGCGATGTCGACATTGCCGGTGCGTTCACCGTTGCCGAACACGCAGCCCTCCACCCGCTGCGCGCCGGCCAGAACGGCCAGTTCGGCGCAGGCGACGCCGGTCCCCCGGTCGTTGTGCGGGTGCACCGACAGGATCACCCCGTCGCGGCGCGCCAGGTTGCGGTGCATGTACTCGATCTGGTCGGCGTAGACGTTCGGTGTCGCGACCTCCACTGTCGCGGGCAGATTCAGGGTCACCGGCCGCTCCGGGGAGGCCTGCCACAGCTCGGTGACCGCGTCACAGATCTCCAGGGCGAAGTCGGGTTCGGTCAGGTTGAACACCTCGGGAGAGAATTGGAAGCGCACGTTCGGCAGGTCACCGGCCTCGACGAGCACAGTGCGGGCTCCGTCCAGGATCAGCTCGCGCAACTGGCCACGATCCTTGCCCAGGACCACGTCCCGCCAGACCGGCGCGGTGGCGGTGTAGAGGTGGATGACCACCTCGTTGGCGATCCCGCGCACCGATTCGACCGTGCGCTCGATCAGATCCCGCCGGGCCGGGGTGAACACGACGACGGCCACGTCAGGCGGCGCGATCGGGGTGCGCGCCAGCAGCCGGACGAAATCGAAATCGGTCTGCGAGGCGGACGGATAGCCCACCTCGATCTCCTTGTACCCCATGGCGACCAGCAGTTCGAAGAACCGGCGCTTGCGGTCGGGATCCATCGGTTCGGCCAGCGCCTGATTGCCGTCGCGCAGGTCGACCGGTACCCACAGCGGGGCGGTGGTGATCCGGGCGTTCGGCCAGTCCCGCTGTCCGGCAGGAACTTCCACGCGCCGATGCACATCACGGTAGCGGTGCGACGGCATGGCCGAGTGGCGCTGCCGATTCCAGGCGGGCGCGCCGGCGGCGACGGCGCCCGAGGGGGTTACCAGGGTGGGAAATGCACTCATGACTGTTCTGCTTCCTGGCCACGACGGGCCACGAGATCACGGCGACCGGCCACGACAGAGCCCCACGGCGGGGCGGCCGGTCGGTCAGGCCCCGCCGTGGCGGCCGAGGAGAAGCGCGGTGTGCGTCATGATGGGTACACTTCTACCACAACTCCTCAGACAAGTAGAGAGGTTTTCCGGTGGTATCGCAGGTACGGCGTCAGCCGTTGGCCGCACAAGCGGCTGAACTCCTTCTCACGCGGATCCGTGCCGGTGAGTGGCCGCTGGGCCACCGATTACCCGGCGAGACTGTGCTCGCCCCCCAGTTGGGCGTCGGCCGGTCGACCTTGCGCGAGGCGATCCGGGAACTGGCAGGCAAGGGAGTACTCGACAGCAGGCAGGGCGCCGGTGTTTTCGTCACCGCACTCGATGTCACCGAGGACTGGGATGTCGTCCTGCGCGGCGCCACCATCGCGGCGGTGATCGAGGCGCGCATCGCCATCGAGGCCGAGGCCGCCGCGCTGGCGGCGCAACGGCGAACCCCCGCCGATGTTCGTGCCATCCGCCGCGCGCTGGCGGGCCGTCGCGCCGACGGACAGACCGTGGCCGAGCACGTCGATGCCGACATGGCCTTCCATCGCGCGGTGATCGTCGCGGCCCACAACGACGTGCTGACCCAGCTGTTCGACAGTTTCCTCCCGCGGCTGCGCCTGGCCATGATCGACATGCTCGCGCTGCGACCCGTCGCATCGGAGCGGGCCGACCACACCGCGCACGAACAGCTCGCCCAGGCCGTCGCCGATCGGAACCCCACGGCGGCAGCCGAATTCAGCCGCACCCACCTGTCCGCCTTGAAGGAGGCTTTCGCATGACCGGCGCCCCGGTGATCGAACTCGACGAGGTGACCTTCCGCCGCGAGGGCAAGAAGATCATCGACGGCATCTCGCTGACCGTGCGGGCAGGCGAGCACTGGGCGTTGCTCGGCCCCAACGGCGCGGGCAAGAGCACCCTGCTCGGTTTCTGCGGCGCGGTCACCTTCCCCACCACCGGCACCGTGCGGGTGCTCGGCGAACAGTTCGGCCGGGTGGAGCTGGCGCGGCTGCGCCGCTCGATCGGGCACGTCAACCCGAGGCATCCGCTGCGCTACGCGCTCACCGTGCGCGAGGTCGTCCTGACCGGCATCACCGGCACGATCGACACCCCGATGCGCTGGACCCCCACCGCCGACGACCTGGCCGGAGCCGACGCGATCATCGATACGCTCGGCCTGTCCGGCAAAGCCGAGGACGTCTGGCCGACGCTGTCCCAGGGTGAACGCGGCCGCACCCTGATCGCCCGCGCCCTCATCAGCGGTCCCCGCGTCCTGCTCCTGGACGAACCGTCCACCGGCCTCGATCTGGCCGCCCGCGAGCAACTGCTCACCACCATCGACACGCTCGACCAATCCCATCCCGAGGTGGCATCGGTCCTGGTCACCCACCATCTCGAGGAACTGCCGAGCAGCACCACCCACGCCCTGCTCATCGCCGGCGGTCACACCGTCGCCGCAGGACCCGCCGCGGACGTCATCACCACCGACCACGTCTCCACCGCCTTCGACCACCCGATCGACGTGCGCTACGACCAGGGCCGCTGGAGCGCCAGGGCACGCTGACACCCACCATCGTGCGGGCTACGATCGCGGAATATCAGGTTGTCGGCACGGACAGGAGGATGGCATGAGAATCGTTCACCGGATCGTCGCCACCGCGGGTGTTGCCGCGGCCTTGACTCTGGCCACCGCGGGCATCGCCGCCGCGCAGGAAGCCGAACCACCGAAATCGCCCCTGGTGGAATTCATCGAGTCGTGGCCGCCGGCACCACAGGGCTGCGACCGCATCTGGGACCCGATCGAAGACGTCGTCGAAGATTCCGTCCCCGAGTCCGCCGAGGCCGCGTTCGACGCCTTCGACGACTGGTGCGAGGGCGAGGAAGACGTCTGACACGCTTCCCCGGTTTCAGCCGGACCCGAGCGGGTCGTCTCCGAAATCCAGGTCAGCGCCGAGCAATTCGTCCGCGCGGGCCAGAGCGCGGTCGAGTTCGCCGGTGACGGAGTCCATGATCGAGATGCCGTCGAGCATGTCGGACAGTTCGGCGCGCAGGGCGTCGAGTTCGGCGATGGCGGGGTCGACGGTGGTCCAGGCGACGGTGTCACGCCACCAGCTGTCCCGCTGGATCCAGGACCACACGATGTCGCGAACCAGCAGCGCGTCGGTGGTGAAGAGCTGGCGGTGGACGGCGCCGTCGATGTGCTCGAGTTCGTAGGTACCGTCGTCGAGGTAGCGGGCCTGGATGCGCTCGGTCTCGGTGCGGGTCAGCAGGAGAAACGGGTGGTCGGGGGCCGGATCGGTGACATCGGTGCCGAGGTCGGCCGGGTCGACGGCGCGTGGCGCGCCGGAGCCGTCACCGAGGTGGACGACGACCTCCGGCGAATCGTCACGGTAAGCACCCATCGGGCCAGTGTGCCGGATCGAGGGCGGGCCAGGACAGGGGTACCGAGGAATCGGTCGCCGGCGAAACGGCGTGCGTGCCGATGCGGCGCGCGGTACCGTCGTGCCGATGACGTGGACAGCACCCGAATTGGAGCCGACCCGCACCGTGCGCGTGGGCGGCGAACGTCCACTGTTGCAGTCCTGGTTGGACTTCCACCGCCAGACCCTGCTCGGCAAGTGCGGTGGTCTCGACGCCGAACAGCTGGCTACCCGCTCGGTGTCGCCGTCGTCGCTGTCGCTGCTCGGCCTTGTCCGGCACCTCACCGATGTCGAGCACGCGTGGTTCCGGCAGGGCGCCGCAGGCGAGGACGCCACCTTCCGGTACTGGTCGACGGCGGAGCCCGATGCCGACTTCGACGAACCCGCCACGCCGTCCGCCGAGGAGGTGTTCGCCGCCTTCCATGCCGAGGTCGCGGCCTGCGACGCCGCCATCGCCGACCTACCGCTCGACCATGTTTTCCAGCGACCGCGATACACCGGCGATTTCACCCTGCGCTGGGCGTACCTGCACATGATCGAGGAGTACGCCCGGCACAACGGTCACGCCGACCTGCTGCGGGAACGGATCGACGGCGTCACCGGCAGCTTCTGACCCGGTCAGCCGATGATCACCGCGGGGGTCAGCTGGTCGAGATTGTCGATCACCACGGCGGCCAAGGCCAGCGCATCGGGCGTCGGCGGGAACTCCGGGCGTGGGTCGGCGATCAGGCGCATGCCCGCGGCGTGCGCGGAGCGCAGCCCGTTGGTCGAATCCTCCACGGCGGTACAGTCGGCCGGATCGACACCGAGCCGTTGGGCGACGGTGAGATACACGTCCGGCGCGGGCTTGCCGCGACCGACCTCCTCGGTCGACAGGATCGCCGAGAAGTACTCCAGCAGTCCCGATTTCGCGAGTACCAGGTCGATCAGGGACCGCGGTGACGAACTGGCCAGACCCAGTTTCCACTGGCCTGCGCACCGCTGCACCGCCTCGACGGCGCCGGGCAGCAACGGCACGTGATGGGCGTACTTGTCGGCCATCAGATCGATGACCTTGGTCGAGATGTCGTCGAGCGGCATGGCGACGCCGAGGTCGTCGCTGATGTACGCGGCCCACTCCTGGGTGCTCATGCCCATCATCCGGCGCTGCGAATCCGGTTGCCACCGGCCACCTTTGAGGTCGACGTAGTCGTGCCGGACCTGTTCCCAGATGGGTTCGGAATCGATCAGCACGCCGTCCATGTCGAACACTACCGCCGCGATACCCATGCGCTCAGCCTTTCGCCGTTCATCCGCCGGGCACCTCGCGGGCGCGCCGACTCCGGGGTACGTACAGACCTGCTCGGTGATCGGCACCCAGCCTAATAGAGGCGGGCCCGCACCGGTGCGCCGTGTCACGAGCGCGCGCCGAAGTGGGACACCGGACGCGAACATCCAGCTCGGCAGCGATAACGTGTTGCATATGGACGATACACAGGTCGGCGCCTCGCTGCCGGACGCAGAGCACCACGAAGGCGGGTTCCGGCCGGTCGCCGAGCTGATCCAGCAGCGCAGGGAAGCGAAACAGGACAAGACGATCGGCGGCCCGCACTACGGGGAACTGATCGAACAGGTGCGCGAGCTGATGGACCGTGTGCGCCTGATCAATCCGTCCGACGAGCTGGCCAAGGACGCGATCTCGACGCTCGAGCAGCTCAACGCCCGCCTCGATGCGGCGGTCGTGGACGAGTGGTCGGCGCCGAGCTGGACCCGTACCGACCTGCCCTCACGCGGCAACATCACGCTGCCGCCGTACACGGTGGACAGCGCCGACGTCGACGGTGTCACCGCCAAGCTGACCTTCCGCACCTTCCACCTGGGCGGCAACAGCGCGGCGCACGGCGGCCAGATCGGCGTCGCCTTCGACGACATCCTCGGCATGACCGCCGCGGTGCACACCAAGGCCGTCACCCGCACGGCATCGCTGACCATCGACTACCGCTCGATCACCCCGCTCAACCGGGAGCTGACGGTGCGCGCGTGGGTCGAGCGCACCGACGGGCGCAAGGTGTACCTGCGGGCGACGATGCACGACGGCGAGCGCCTGTGCGCGGAGGCGAACGGCCTGTTCATCCTCCTCAAGCCCGGTCAGCCCTGATCTCCTCCGGTCACCGGGCGACATTGCGATCGACGTGATCGCAATGCCGCCCGGACCGGCCGAGGTGGCGCAATACCCCCGTGCGGCGCGATCGCCGCAGGTCCCGGCGACGGTCACCCGGCGTAGAAACATCCCCTGAATCCGCGCCCGTTTCGTGCCGGGCGCCGGCCCGCATAAGGGCCGCTATCGTCGCTGTTCATGCAGGTCAGCGAGAAAACGGCAGCCGCGGAGCCCACTCCGATTCGAGGCCAGCGCGCCGATCGGGCGCGCCGGGTGGCCGACATCCTGCGCCACCAGATCCTGGCGGGCGCGGTCGAGGGCGCGCTGCCCGGCGAGCAGGAACTCGCCGCCGAGCACCACACCTCCCGCAACACCGTCCGCGAGGCGCTGGCGCTGCTGCGCGACGAAGGCCTCATCGATCGCGCGCCGAAAGTCGGCACCCGCGTCGCCGCCCGCAAGTACGACCACGGCCTGGACGCGCTGCTCGGCTTGCAGGAGACGCTCAAGGAGCACGGCACCGTCCGCAACGAGGTGCGCGCGGCCACCCACATCACCGCTCCCCCGGCCGTCGCGCGCAGGCTCGGTCTCGCACCCGGCGATCGCGTGGTCTACATCGAGCGGCTGCGTTTCCTCGCCGACCTGCCGCTGAGCCTCGATCTCACCTACCTCGCGCCCGATGTCGGCGCCGCCGTGCTGGCCAACGATCTCGAGACCACGGACGTGTTCGTCCTGCTCGAGCAGGTCACCGGGCAGTCCCTCGGCGCTGCCGAACTCGCCCTCGAAGCGGTGGCGGCCGATCCGCACACCGCGACGACCCTCGACACTCCGGCGGGCGCTCCGCTGCTGATGCTCGAGCGTCTCACCCACCTCGACGACGGCCGGCCCGTCGACCTCGAGTACATCCGCATGCGCGGTGACCGCATCACTATGCGCGGCAGCCTCACCCGCACCGCACCCGAATGGAAGGTCCTGTAGATGGCACTGGTCCCCCAGCGTGCCGACGTCCCCGTGACGATCGACGAATCGCTGTGCATCACCGGCTGCACGCTGTGCGTCGATATGTGTCCGCTCGATTCCCTTGCCATCCATGAGGATTCGGGCAAGGCCTACATGTTTGTCGACGAGTGCTGGTACTGCGGCCCCTGCGCTGCCCGCTGCCCCACCGGCGCCGTCACCGTCAACATGCCCTATCTGCTCCGCTGAAACCCGGGAAATCCACGCATGAAGATCACTCGTCTCGTCCCCGCCGTGCTCGCCCTCGCGCTCACCGCCACGGGCTGCTCCCTCGAAAGCACCGACGCCGCACCGGCGGGCACCGTCAAGGTCGTCGTCGGCTACCAGTCCAAGACCATCAACACCGTCACCGCGGGCACCCTGCTCAAGGCGCAGGGCTACCTGGAGCAGCGGCTACAGAAGATCACCGACGCCGGCGGCGCGAAGTACCAGGTGGAGTGGCAGGACTACGACACCGGCGCGCCCATCACCGCGCAGATGGTGGCCGAGAAGATCGATATCGGCTCGATGGGCGATTACCCGCTGCTCATCAACGGTTCCCGCACCCAGGCCAACGAACGCGCGCGCACCGAGCTGGTGTCGATCACCGGCTACAACCCCAAGGGCGCGCTGAACATGGTTGTCGTGCCGAATGATTCACCGGCGCGATCACTGACCGATCTCGCCGGGCAGAAGATCTCGGCCAGTGTCGGTTCGGCGGGGCACGGCACACTCGTGCAGGCATTGAGCCGAGCGGGCATCGACCCGGCCAAGGGTGTCGAAGTGCTGAATCAGCAACCGCAGGTGGGCGCGACGGCGCTGGAATCGCATCAGGTGAGCGCGTTGTCGCAGTTCGTGGCGTGGCCGGGGCTGCTGGTGCAGCAGAACAAGGCCAAGCTGCTCTACGACGGCGCCGAGCTCAACGTACCGACCTTCCACGGTGTGGTCGCGCGCCGCGCCTACGTGTCCGAGCATCCCGAGGTGCTGCAGGCCTTCCTGGCGGCGCAGCTGGACGCGACCGCGTTCCTCAACGAGAAGCCGTTCGAGGCAGCCGATCTCGTGGCCAAGGGATCTGGTCTGCCGCAGGAGGTCGTGTACCTCTACAACGGCCCGGGCGGCACCAGCTTCGACACGACGCTCAAGGCGAACCTGATCGCGGCATTCAAGGACGATGTCAACTATCTGAAATCCATCGGCGACTTCGCCGACCTCGATATCGACGCCTTCGTCCAGGACGGTCCACTGCGCAAGGCCTTCGCCGAGACCGGCCGTGGCGACTATGACACCGCGCTGGCATCGCGGGTCAATCCGAGCAAGGTCACCGGGACCGACCCGATCTGCGCTGTGCCGGCGACCGATCCGGCGCTGGCCGGCGAGATCTGGGTCGACGGCGCCGACAAGCCGCAGCCCGCCGCGAACCCCGGCTGCTTGCTGCGGGCGGTGCAGGCGGCGAAGGCGCAGGGCAAGACAATCCGCGCGGTGTACCTCCCCGATGCCGAGCTGGGTACCCGCTGGTTCGCCGACAAGGCGATCTGGCTGCGGGAGGGCACGCAGTATCTGCCGTTCACCACGCAGGCCGCGGCCGACCGGTACCGCGCCACCCATCCCACCGCCGCACCGGTCTCCTACGAGCAGGCCGTGACGGAAGTCCGCGGATGAGTACGGTTTCCGGGGCGACCGCCCCGGTCGGGACGAAGCCCGTCCCGACCGATGCCGTGGCACACGACGAGACCGACTCCCCTACACCCGATCTCGCTGTCGAAGCACCGGCCGACACTCACCCCGGCAGGTCGGTGTGGGTGTCCCGGGTGATCCGGGTCGCGTCGGTGGCGGTGGCGATCGGCCTGTGGCAGCTGCTCACCGCGAGTGACGTGCGGGCCGGGCTGCGGTTCGACACCTTGCCGACGGTGACCGAGATCGTCGCCGAGTTCGGCGAGCATCTCGGGACCGGTCAGTACTACCTCGATGTGGCGCAGTCGCTGATCCGGATCGTCACCGGGTTCGGGCTGGCCGCGGTGGTCGGTGTGCTGGCCGGCATCGGCCTGGGCCGGTCGCGGCTGCTGGCCGATGTGTTCGGTCCGCTGGCCGAGCTGATCCGCCCGATTCCGGCGATCGCGCTGGTGCCGGTGGCGATTCTGCTGTTCCCCAGTGACGAGTCCGGGATCGTGTTCATCACCTTCACCGCGTCGCTGTTCCCGGTGCTGGTCAGCACCCGTCACGCCACCAGGGCGCTGCCGACCATCTGGGAGGACGCTATCCGCACCCTGGGCGCCTCCCGGCGCGAGGTGCTGACCAGGGTGGTGGTGCCCGGCATCCTGCCCGGCGTGTTCAGCGGTCTGTCGGTGGGTATGGGGGTGGCCTGGATCTGCCTCATCTCCGCCGAGATGATCTCCGGGCGGCTCGGGATCGGCTACCGCACCTGGCAGTCCTACACCATCGTCGACTACCCGGCCGTGTTCGTCGGCATGATCACCATCGGCGTCCTCGGCTTCCTCACCTCCGGAATCGTCGAACTGGCAGGCCGCCGGGTCACCCGCTGGCTGCCGAGAGAGGTTGCGTCATGACCACGACCACCGCCGCGCCCGCTGTCTCGGCCGGCATGCGCTTGAGCCTGGCATCGGTGCGGATCAGCTACGGCCCCAAGACCGTGGTGCGCAATCTCGACCTGGAGATCGCGCCCGGTGAAATCCTGGTCCTGGTCGGCAAATCCGGCTGCGGCAAGTCGACGCTGCTGCGGGCGATCGCCGGGCTGCGGCACCCGAGCGGCGGTGTCATCCGCGCCGACGACGACACCGTGTCCGGTCCGTCGGCCGATCGGGCGCTGGTGTTCCAGGACGACGCGCTGCTGCCGTGGCGCACCGCCCGCGCCAATGTCGATCTGGCGTTGCGCCTTCGGGGCGTGCCGCGCGGTGAACGGGCCGCGCGGTCGCAGCGCTGGCTCGACGAGGTCGGGCTCACCGGCTACGCCGACTATCTGCCGCGTGACCTGTCCGGCGGTATGCGCCAGCGGGTGCAGCTCGCCCGCAGCCTGGCCGGTTCGCCGCGCGCGGTCCTGATGGACGAGCCGTTCGGCGCGCTCGACAGCCAGACCCGCGCGGAGATGCAGCGCCTGCTCGTCGATACCTGGCGCGCGCACCCCACCACGATCGTTTTCGTCACCCACGACCTCGACGAGGCACTGCTGCTCGGCGACCGGATCGCCGTGCTCGGCGACGGCGCGCTGCGCGCGGTCGTCGAGGTGCCCGACCCGCGCGAGCCGGTGGACCGGCAGGCGCTACGGGACCGAATCCTGGAGTCATTGTGAACATTCCCGATCTGTCCGACCGCATCCGGCTCGACTGCGATGTGCTCGTCATCGGCGGCGGCACCGCGGGCACGATGGCCGCGCTGACGGCCGCGGAGTCCGGTGCGAATGTGCTGCTGCTGGAGAAGGCGCACGTCCGCCACTCCGGTGCGCTGGCCATGGGCATGGACGGTGTGAACAATGCGGTCATCCCGGGCAAGGCCGAGCCGGCGGACTACGTCGCCGAGATCACCCGCGCCAACGACGGCATCGTCGACCAGCGCACCGTGTACCAAACGGCGACACGGGGTTTCGCGATGGTGCAGCGGCTGGAGCGCTACGGCGTGAAGTTCGAGAAGGACGAGTACGGCGAATACGCTGTGCGCCGGGTGCATCGGTCGGGGTCGTATGTGCTGCCGATGCCCGAGGGCAAGGATGTGAAGAAGGCGCTGTATCGCGTGCTGCGCCAGCGCACGATGCGCGAGAAGATCCAGATCGAGAACCGGCTGATGCCGGTGCGGGTACTCACCGAGAACGGGCGTGCGGTCGGTGCGGCCGCATTGAACACGCGCACCGGCGAATTCGTCGCGGTCGGCGCGAAGGCGGTCGTCCTCGCGACGGGTCCGTGTGGCCGGCTCGGGCTGCCCGCCTCGGGCTACCTCTACGGCACCTACGAGAACCCGACCAACGCCGGGGACGGGTACGCCATGGCGTACCACGCCGGTGCGGAGCTGTCCGGGATCGAGTGCTTCCAGATCAATCCACTCATCAAGGACTACAACGGTCCGGCGTGCGCCTATGTCGCGAACCCGTTCGGCGGCTACCAGGTCAATGCCGAGGGTGAACGTTTCGTCGACTCCGACTACTGGTCGGGGCAGATGATGGCGGAGGTGAAGCAGGAGATCGAATCCGCGCGCGGGCCCATCTATCTCAAGGTCTCGCATCTGCCGGACGAGACGCTGTCCACCCTCGAGTCGATCCTGCACACCACCGAGCGCCCGACTCGCGGCACGTTCCACGCCAACCGTGGCCACGACTACCGCACCCACGATATCGAAATGCACATCTCCGAGATCGGCTTGTGCGGTGGCCATTCCGCGTCCGGCGTGTGGGTGGACGAGAACGCGCGGACCACGGTACCCGGGCTGTATGCCGCGGGCGACCTGGCGTGCGTGCCGCACAACTACATGATCGGCGCGTTCGTGTACGGCGATCTGGCGGGTGCGCACGCGGCGTCCACGCTGACCGAGGTAGCCGCGCCCACCGAGCTGCCCGAGGATCAGCTGGCCGACGCGCACGAGCTGATCTACCGCCCCCTGCGTCAGCCGGAGGGTCCGCCGCAGCCGCAGGTGGAATACAAGCTGCGGCGGTTCGTGAACGACTATGTGGCGCCGCCGAAGACCGCGGCCAAGCTCTCGATCGCGGTGGAGACCTTCGAGCGGATGCGCGGTGAGGTGGCGGGGATCGGCGCGCGGACACCGCACGAGTTGATGCGGGCGGCGGAGGTGTCGTTCATCCGCGACTGCGCGGAGATGGCGGCGCGCAGCTCACTGACCCGCACGGAATCCCGGTGGGGGCTCTATCATGACCGGGCCGATCTGCCCGAGCGCGACGACGAGTCGTGGAACTTCCACCTGAACCTGCGCAAGACCGCCACGGGTGAGATGGAATTCGTGAAGCGGTCGGTGGCGCCGTATCTGGTGCCGGTGCCCGGCCTGGACGATGTGCCCTCGGCCGAGCCGATCGTCGAGGTGATCGCGCAGCCCGAGCTGGTCGGGACCCGGGCGCCGCAGCACGACGCTCCGGTGCGCAGTCAGCCGCTGGCGGCCTCGCCCTCCTCACCCCGGCTGGTCACCCTGCTCGCCCTGGATTCGCCTGCCGTCGACGATGTTTCGAGCTACCTCACCGATCCCGATCCGGTCGTGCGGGTGGCGGCGCTGTCGGTACTCACCGAGAACACACCCGACGGGTTCGCCGGCGAACTGGTGCGCGCGCTCGGCGACGAGGCCGCCTCGGTGCGGCGGGCCGCGACCGAGAGCTTGCGGGAGCTGGTAGAGGTGCTGCCGGGCGCGGGTGCGCTGGCCGGACACCTCGGTTCCCCGGATCCGCTCGTGCGGGCGACCGTCGTCGACCTGCTGCGAGCGCTGCGGGCGGGGTCGGCCGTGGAATACCGTGCGGCACTGCACGATGCCGATTATCGGGTCCGGATCGAGGCGGTGCGTGCGCTCGTGTCGCTCGACGACGCCGAGGCGGTGGCCTCGATCGCCGGTGACGTGAATCGGGAGGTGCGGATCGCCGTCGCCCAGGGCCTCGCATCGATCGGTCAGGGTGGGGTCGAGGTGATCCGGGTGCTCACCGGCGATCCCGATCCCCTGGTGCGGGCCGCCGCCCTGACGTCCTACGCCGCGCTGGGCACCGGCGCCGAGGATGTCGCGGAACTGGCTGCGGCGCTGCGGCATTCGGCCTGGCAGGTGCGAGTCGGCGCGGCACGTGGCCTGGCCGGAGCCACGCCCGAATCGGCGGTGCCACCGCTGACCGAAGCCCTGGCCGACCGGCATCTCGACGTCCGCAAGGCCGCCGTGCTCGCGCTCGCGACCTGGCCGAACGACGACCCCGCCGTGGACGCGCTCGAGACCGCGATCGCCGATCCGGACGCCGATGTCCGCGCGTACGCCAGGCGTGCTGTCGTCGCCGCAGGCCGCGTACCGCGCGACCCGTCCCGAGCCGCCGCGCTGACCGAAGCGCGCGCGTGACCGGCCCCGCATCGGGACTGTGCCGTAGCACCGCTGCGGCACAGTCCCCACTCAGGGGCCCCGCCCACACCAAGCGCCGGGCGGGCGACGCCGGTCACTCGGTGGCGGGCGCCATAGGTCTCGCGGCGCCGGGCGAGATCCGACCCTCCGCGCCGGGCGACGTCGGCCTACCTACGCAGAGCTACACCGGCCCCTCCATTCCGGGCTCCAACTGCCTGTCCGTGCCGGGCTGTATCGGCCCGACAACGCCAGGCGACGCCGGTCTGGCGCCGGGCGATCTCGGTCTGGCGATAGCGCGCGATGGCGCATCGGCGGCGGGATCGATGTCGACCGGACCGGCGGGCTGTCCAGATGCCGGTCCCATAGATGCGATCTCACCGCTGTCTTCCCTGGTCACGGCCCTGACCTGCCCACATCACAGGGTCGGTGATCCGCGCCGTCGATAGGCTGGGTCGCATGAGCGCACTCTCCGGCACATTGGTCACGGTCGCCGAGGACCTGGATACGGTGACGACGGTCGGGCACGAGGACGATCCTGCCGAGGCGGGGACGTCCGCCGAGGCGGTCGCGCGGCTGTGGGCCTCGGTGCGCGACTGGTACGCGATGGGGACGACACCCGCGATCCAGGTGTGCCTGCGGCGCAACGGGAAGATCGTGCTGAACCGGACCATCGGCCACGGGTGGGGCAACGCGCCGAGGGATTCTCCTGACGCCGAGAAGATCCTGGCCACGCCGGACACCCCGTTCTGTGGGTTCTCGACTGCGAAGGGTGTCGCCGCCACGGTGATGTCCATGCTCGTCGAGCAGGGCGCGTTCGCACTGAACGACCGGGTGTGCGAGTACATCCCGGAGTTCGCGGCGCATCGCAAGGACCGGATCACCATCGGTGACGTGCTGTCGCATTCGGCGGGCATCCCGTTCATCACGCCGCCGTACAAGGGCAGCGACGTGGTCCCCGACGAGGAGCTGGCGGTGTCGGCGCTCGCTGATCTCGTGCCGAGCTGGCCGCCCGGCCGGTTCCGCGTCTACCACGCACTGACCAGCGGCCTGATCCAGCGCCTGCTGGTGCAGCGCGCCACCGGCAAGCGGATGCGGGAGCATCTCGCCGAGCAGGTGCTGGTTCCGTTCGGCTTCCGCTGGAACAACTTCGGCGTCGATCCCGCCGATCTCGGCACAGTCGTGCCGAGTGTGAAGACCGGTCCGCCGCCGTCGCGTCTGTCGCTCTTCCTGGCACGCAAGGCGCTCGGCGGGCGGATGGACAAGGCGTCCAAGTCCGACAACGACGCGTTCCTCACCGCCGAACTCCCCTCCGGCAACCTCGTGACCACCGCCTACGAGCTGTCACGCTTCTACGAAATCCTCACGCGGGGCGGCGAACTCGACGGCATCCGGATCATCGAACCCGGCACGCTGTTCGATGCGATCCGACCGGCCGACCGCATACCGGGTGCGGCGGGCCGGGTCAGCCGCGCGGGATTCGAGCTGGGCGGGCGCCGGTCGAAGTTCGGCCGCGACACGCGATTCCACTTCGGCCGCAGCGGATTGACGACACAGTACGGCTGGGCCGACCCCGAACGCGGGCTCGCGGGCGCGATCCTCACCAGTGGCAAGGCCGCCACCGACACCCACCGCCCCTGGCAGCTGGTCGCGCAGGTGTCCGACACCCTGCCGCGGCTCGACCGAGCGCCGGAGTGGCTGAGACTCAGGTGATCGCGGCGATGATCGCGCGCGCGACCCAGTCCGCGTAGCGGTCCACAGACCAGCCCCTGGCCAGCACCAGCCGCTCGTAGGTGTCGATGGCGAGGTAGTTCCACAGGACGTCGCGAACCTCGTCGAGGTCGACCCCTGCCCGGAGCTGCCCTGTCTCGAGCAGGTGCGGCCCCAGCATGGTCATCCCGGCCAGGCCCTCCTCGGCCAGCTTCTCCCACACCGGGGTGAGCGAATCGTCGACGTGGCGACCGTCGCGAATCAGGAACTGCACCTTGGCCGATCGCGCCTGCCGCTGGGCCAGGCCGTGGACGAACATCTCGATCTTGCGGCGGACGTCGGGCTCGGCGAGCATCGCCTGCTGCTCAGGCCGTTGATAGACGGGGACGTCCTCGTCGTCGCCCGCGATCACGACATCGAACACGGCCTTGGCCAGCGCCGCTTTCGTGCCGAACGCCTTGTACACGCTCTCCGCCGATACGCCGGCGCGCTCGGCGACCGCCGCGATCGTCGTCGGCCGGAACCCGTCGCTCTCGAACAATTCCTGTGCGGCGAGCACCATCGCGTGGCGGCGCGCCCTGGCCTGCGCACGCCGCCCCGACGCGTCATACCGCCTCTTGACTTCGGTCATCACCGGTCCAATAATTTAGATACAGTCTCACTTTACCCAATTGGAGTTCTATCACAGACGGAGCGTCATCATGAACACCATCAGCCCCAGGGTCGTGGCCGACGACCTGAAGTCCGTGGCGATCCGCGGCATCCACCTCATGGTCGACGGCAGTGTCACCGACCTCGCCGAGGTCACCCATCCCGACGGCTTCACCAGGGAACGCAAGGCGGCGCCGCCGTGGGCCCGCGGAAACGGCCCCGAGGCGATCCACGCGCTGGCCGAATGGCTGCGCGACGCCTTCACCGACATGTCCTACGACATCCACGCCACGGCCGTCGAGAACGACCTGGTGACCGTCTACGCGACGATGCACGGCCGCCAGATCGGCCCGCTGGTCTTCTACACCGAAGACGGCGCGGTGGACAACGCCTTCCCGGCCACCGGCAAGACGTTCGCGATGACCGAATCGCATTGGTTCCGCATGCGCGACGGCAAGATCTTCGAACATTGGGCCAACCGCGACGACCTCGGCATGGCCAGGCAACTCGGCTGGCTGCCGCCCTCGCCGGTTTTCCTGCTGCGATCGATGCAGCTGAAGCGCCGCGCGGCCCGCGAAGTCCGCTCCGGCCGCTGATCAGCCCGCGGTCGGGGCCCCGGCGACCCGGCGGTCGCCACCGTTGCGCTCCTGCCAGCGGCGATAGACGTCGACGGCGTCGGCGCGCGATTCGTGGCGCATGGGCAGGCGCCGCTGGTCCCACGGCGTGGCGATCTCGTCGTAGAAGGTGGCGAGCTCGAAGTACTTCCGGTCGTCGACATAGTGCGGTTCGTAGGCGTCACGGGTCGTCAGGAAGACGACCTCGTCCGGCGAGCAGTAGTACAGCGCGCCCAGGCACATGGGACAGGGCAGCGCGAGGATGTAGATGGTGGCGCCGACCAGGTGTTCGGTGCCGAGCTTGGTGCAGGCCTCGCGGATGGCGAGGATCTCGGCGTGCGCGGTGGGATCGCTGGTCTGGGCGACCAGGTTCGGGCTCTCGGCCAGGATCTGCCCGTCCTTGACGATGACGGTCGCGAAGGGACGCCCACCGTCCTCGACATTGCGACGGGCCAGTTCGATCGTGTGCTGTGCGAAGTCCATGATGATCCTCAGAACGGCGTGGTGGGCAGGTACTTGCCGTCGAGGGTGATGACGGCCCGTTCGCCGCCCTCGGGGTCGGCGACCTTGCGCACGTCGAGCGTGAAGTTGATCGCGCTGATGATGCCGTCGCCGAACTGTTCGTGCACGAGCGCCTTGAGGGTGGTGCCGTAGACCTGCAGCATTTCGTAGAAGCGGTAGATCGTCGGATCGGTCGGGATGCCGCCGGGGATCGAGCCGCGAGTGGGGATGGTCTGCAGCAGGGTCGCCGCCTCGCTGTCGAGGCCGAGCAGCTCGGCGACGGCCACCGCGGACTGCTCCGGCAGGGCGTGCTGACCGAGAACGGCGGCGGTGACGAACGCGACCGACAGGCCCGCGGCGTCGGCGATCTCCTGCCAGGTGAGGTCCTTCGCCGTCTTCGCGGCTACGGCGGTGGCGGCCAGGGACTGACGGACGGTGGGATCGAACTGTGCGTGCACCATGATGTGCGTTTCCTTTCTTCGGGGATTTCAGGCGGCTGGAGTGGTCGCGGGGCCTGCGCCCTCGACCACAGTGACCGCGCCGGAGCCGATGTCGAACACCCAGCCCTCGGCGCGCAGGGCGCCGTCGGCCAGCGCGCGGGCCACGGCGGGGTGGGTGGCCAGATTCGACAGCTGCGCAACGACATTGGCGCGCACGAGCGTCGACACGGGATCGGCTGCCGCGGCGCCGATCCGGGCGGCGGCGGCATCAGCGTGCCGCAGCCACTGGGCGATCGTCGGCATCGCGCTGAGATCGTGGCGCTCGGCGACCGCGGTCATCGCGCCGCAGCCGGAATGACCGCAGACGACGACCCGCGAGACGCCGAGCACCGCGACCGCGTATTCGATGCTGGCGGCGATCCCGTCGCCCCCGGGCGCGTAGGCGGGCACGAGGTTGCCCGCGGTGCGGATCACGAAGAGCTCGCCCGGCTCACTGCTGGTGATCAGCTCCGGCACGACGCGGGCGTCGGAGCAGCTGATGAACAGCGTGTGGGGTGTGTGGGTCGTCGCCAGTTCGGCGAAAAGCGCTGCCTTGCCGGGAAAGACGTCGTGCTGGAAGTGCGTGACGCCGTTCGCGAGGTCGGTCATGAATCGCTCCCTTCGGTGGGTGCCGGCTCGGTGTTGCTGATCGAGATCCAGCCTGCCCGTCAGGAGTTATAGGGTCCAATACCCAGTTCTAACCGTTTCGATTGTTGCCATCTATGACGCGAACTGGCCCGCCGCGTCCGCGGCGATCGTGGCGAAGGCACGCGCGGCGGCCGAGTGATAGGCGGTGCCGCGGCGCAGCAGTTCCACTGTGCGGCTCGGCAGTGCGGGTGCGAGCGCGACCGGTCGCAGGTCGGGGTGCGCGCGGGCGATCGCGTCGGGCAGGACGGTGCCGAGCGTGCCGCGGCGGGTGAACTCGACCAGGGCGCTGATCGAGTTCGCCTCGATCGCGATGCGCGGCGCGACACCGCAGTCGGCGAGATAGGCGTCGATGTGGGCGCGGGTCGCGAAGTCGCGGCTGAGCAGCGCCAGGGGCTGGACGGCGAGATCCTCGATCGGCAGCGGCCCCGCGTGCGTGGCCAGGGCGTGGTCCGCGCCGACGACCAGGCTCAGGTCCTCGGTGAACAGGGCCGTGCAGTCGATGCCCGCGGTGTGGGTGCCGCTGAACGCGATGCCCAGATCGAGGGCGTCGGCGAGCAGGTCCTCTTCGAGCCGGTCCTGGGTGGTCTCGGTGACCGCGACGGTGACATTCGGGTGCGCCCGGTGGAACCGGTCCATCAGCGGGCCGATGAGGTAGGCGGTGATCGTCGGTGTCATCGCCACGCGCAGGTGTCCCCTGGTCAGATCCTGCACATCGTGGACGGCCCGTTCGCCTGCCTCGAGGTCGCGCAACGCAGTGCGCGCGTGCTCGGCGTACACCTGGCCGGCATCGGTGAGGCGCACCGTCCGTCCGGAGCGGTCGAGCAATTGCACGCCCAGCAGCCGCTCGAGCTGTTTTATCTGCTGCGACAGCGTCGGCTGTGAGATGTGCAGCGCCTCGGCGGCCCGGGTGAAGTTCCCGTGGTCGGCGACGGCGAGCAGGTACCGGATATGGCGCAGCTCCATGGCCACCATGATAGATAGCGACTATCGAATCGATAAGGACCGCGAGGCAGCCTCTATCGACGGGGATTGCGCCGAGAACTACGCGGGATCGACGACGACCACGGTTCCGGTCGGTGCGTCGAGCAGGTCCACCGTGCGGGCGGCGGCCGAGTCGACATGAATGCGCGGGTGTTCCGGCGGGGTCGACTCGTAATAGGTTCCGGGGCCGTAGAACTGGCCGTAGCGCACCACGACGCCGCCCGCGTCGAGCACCGCGGCCTCGTGTGCGGCGATCACCGCGCCGCGGCCTGCGGGCGGCTGCCAGGCGATGCTCTGGGCGAGAAAGCGTTTCGCGCCCGCGGCGGCCGCGGCGGCGAGCAGATTCGCGGTGCCTTCGGTACGGATGCGTGCGTTCGCCTCTCCAGAGGTCGCCAGGTCGGCGACGTCGTCGGGGAGGTCGGTGAGCTGGTGCATGACCAGGTCGGGCGCGAAGTCGGTGACGGCGACGGCGAGGCCGGGCGCGTCATAGACGTCGTGCACGATCGGGTGTGCACCGATGGTGCGGATCGCTGCCGCCTTGGCCGGGGAGCGCGTCAGGCCCGCTACCTCGTGGCCCGCGCCGATCAGCAACGGCAGCAATCGTGTTCCGATGACGCCCGTGGCGCCGGCGAGAAAGATACGCACGCCCAGACTGTAGCCGGGGCCGCACGCCACGGGCCGGAGGTCAGGCTCCGATCACCGCGTTCATGATCGTGCCCGCGCTCGTCGCCACGGCGCCGCCCGCCATGGCACTGGCGATCATCTTCGGCGACTGTAGACCGCCGCCGCTCCACTTCTCCCAGGCGAATCGTCCGCCGCCGTAGGTGATGGCGGTGACGCCGGACAGCAGGATCATCCAGGTGAAGTACCGGCCCAACTGCAAGACCTTCTCCGCCATCGGCGGAGCTTCCGGTGTGGGATTGCCTACCTGCGCGAGAACGGCGCCGTCCAACACAGCCAGGATCATGCTCACGATCTGCTCCTTCGTCGGATGTTCGTGGTGAAGCCGATGTCGAGAACTCGTGACGCGGTAGAACCCAGATCTATTGAACATTCAATCTCAGGCCGCTTCGGTGACGCAGCCGACACTCCGCGACGAACATGACCGCCGTCACACGCGTCGAGCGGTGCCGCCGTCGCGCCCTGCCCCTACTATCGAAAGCACGGGGCTTGTCCAGAATCGGCGCAACGAGGCGCTGACCACCACCTTCATCGCTGAGCGCGCGCAGCGCGCCCTACATACGGTACCGCGAGGAGGGGCAAATGGCTTTCCTGATTTCGTTGATCTTCGCGTTTCTTCTGGTGACCGCAGCAGTGGTAGTGGCTTCTTACGCCACGGTTTTCCTGACCTATTGGCTTGAATCACGACGGATCCGTCGCGATCATACGGATCCGCAACCCGCACGCTGAGCTGTGCCCCGTTCTGACGATGCCCCGTGACCGACCCCGGTCGCGGGGCATCGTCGCCGGGCGGTCAGTGCGGTTCGAGACCCACCTGCGTGGCGATCACCGCCGCTTGCACGCGCGACTGCACGCCGAGTTTGGTCAGCACCCGGGAGACGTGCGTCTTCACGGTGGCCTCGCCGATGTGCAGGCGGCTGCCGATCTGCTGGTTCGACAGCCCGGCGCCCAGACCCGCGAGCACCTGCCGTTCGCGGTCTGTGAGGGCGGACAGGTCGGGTGGCGCGAGCGTCGTCGCCCGGGGCAGCGCGGCGATCACCGCGCGGGTCACCTTCGGGTCGAGCACCGCGTCACCGTCGGCCACGGCGAGGACGGCGCGAACCAGCTCGTCGCCCCCGACGGATTTGAGCAGGAAGCCGCTCGCGCCCGCCGAGAGCGCGCCGAGGACGTAGTCGTCGATGGCGAAGGTGGTGAGCACCAGCACCTTCGCGTCCGTTTCGGCGACCACCGCCGCGGTGGCCTCCAGCCCGTCGACGCGCGGCATACGCACGTCCATGAGCACCACGTCGGGACGCAGCGCGCGAGTCTGCTGGAGCGCGGCGACACCGTCGCCCGCCTCGCCGACGACCCGGATCTGCCCGGACGACTCGAGCAGCATGGTGATGCCCGCCCGGATCGTGGCATGATCGTCGGCCACCACCACGGTCACCGTCATCGGTCCCCCAGCGGAATCCGCGCCCGCACGCACCAGCTGCCGTCCTCGGCGCCCGCGGTGAGGGTGCCGTCCATCGATTCGGCGCGAAAGATCATGTTGCGCAATCCGTTTCCTTCCCCCTCGGGCCGACCCGGCGGAATCGGGTTCGAGGCCGTCATGACCACCCGGGTGGCGTCGCGGCGCACGTCGATCGCCAGCGGCGCGCCGGGCGCGTGCTTGGTCGCGTTCGCGATCGTCTCACCCAGGATGCGGGTGAGCACCGCTTCCACGGCGGTGGACAGCGGCAGGTCGGACTGCCGTTGCAGGGTCACCGTGCCACCGGCGGCCTCGGCGGCATCGATCAGCCCGTCCAGGGAGGAGAGCCGGGCCGTGACGGCGGTGTCGTCGGGCGAAGTCAGCAGGTCGATCGTCGCGCGCATCTCGTCGAGCGCGGCCAGGCTGCCCGCGCGGATCGACTGCAGGACGGCGGTATTGCCCGGGTCCTTCTGCGCTACCTCCGCCAGGATCGCGACCGCGGACAGGTGACCGGCCACCGTGTCGTGCAGGTCCCGGGCGACCCGCCTACGTTCGTCGCCGAGCGCGGCCGAGCGCTCGGCGTCACGCGCCGCGAGTTCGGCCCGGGCCGCGGAACGTTCCACGCCGACCATGCGGCGGGACGCGCGCACGGCCCGCGCGTAGCCCAGCGGCGACCAGGTGATCGCGACACCGATCAAGGCGGTGTAGAGCGCTGCTCTGAGCCCCAGCACGGCCAGCGCCAGCAGCGCCCCGCCCGCGGTCACCGCCACCGCGAACCCGGCGACCACCGCGCCGAGCCGGTCCGATCCGGTGCTGACGGCCAGGTAGATCACGTCGGACAGGGCGATCCACAGCGGCAACGACGGTCCGAACACGAAGTCGCCGGCCAGCAGGACGACCATCAGCCCGAAGGCGAGACCGGGTTTGCGTTGCGCCGTCAGCTGGATCGTGAAGGCCGCACACAACAGCGCCAGCTTCGCCACCGGTGGATACAGATCGCGGTCGATGACCACCGGCCAGCCGCCGGCGGCCCACAGCAACAACCCGACCAGGAACACCCCGGCGGCCGCCGCGGTCGCGCTGTCGAACACCTCCGCGAGCCGGGACAGGGGTGTGCGGGACGGAGGCATGCCCCATTTCAGCACACCGGGACCGCGCCCCGGGTCCCCCGAAAGGCGGACCACACCCGCGCCGTCAGCGGGACGACGGCGCACCGGTGTGCCCGGCACAGTGGGGAAATGGACGCATTGAACAATCCCGTACTGCTGACCATCGCCGCGTGCGAGGTCGGTTTCTGGGTGCTGGTGGTGGGCGGTCTGCTGCTGCGCTATGTCGTGCGGCTGCGCCGCGCCGGTCTGGTGACGCTGGCGCTGGTTCCGGTGCTGGACGTGGTCCTGGTGGTCGCGGTGGCCATCGACCTGCACCGGGGTGGCGAGGTGAGTTTCGCGCACCGGCTGGCCGGAATCTATCTCGGCTGCACGGTGATGTTCGGGCACCGGATGATCGAGTGGCTCGACGCGCGCTTCGCTTACCGCTTCGCCGGTGGACCCGCGCCGGTGCAGGTGCCGAAGTACGGGCCGGAACGCACCCGCAAGGAGTGGGCCGACTTCGCGCGCTGGCTCGGCGCTGCGGCCATCGCCGGCGCGCTCACGCTGGCACTGAGCTACACGGTGGCCGACGCACAGCAGCGCGAGCAGCTCATGGGCGTGTTCAGCTCATTGGGGGTCATCACCGTGATCTGGCTGCTCACCGGGCCGGTGTGGGTCACGGGGTCGCAGCGTGGCTGACCCGCACGAGCGAGGCCCCGGTACCGATTCGGTACCGGGGCATCGTGATTCCGGGCTCAGACGGCGGCGGGCGCCTTCTCGGTGACGACCGTCCCGATCCACGGCAGGACCGCGGATCGCACGTCGACGGTGCGCGGGAGCAGGCCGTTGGCGGCGAGCAGGTCGGCGGCGCGCTGCTGTTCGTCGAGGAAGTCCTCGCTCACCGGATGCACACCGAACGGGCGACCGCGTAGCGCGGCTTCCCAGGCGTCCAGATCGGCGGGCACGCCACGCGATTGCGCGTCGTCGACGAAGTACTGCGCCGCCGCGCGCGGGTTGGCGGAGATCCAGGCGTCGGACTCCTGCAGGGCGGCCAGTACCGCCTCGACCGCTGCCCGGTTGGCCTCGGCGAGGTCACGCCGGGTGAACCACAGCGACGGGTGGCTGAACACCGAGGCGGTGTCGACCAGTGTGGTCAGCTCGGTCGCGGCCTCGACCTCCCGCAGGCCTGGGTAGGTGCCGACCCAGGCGTCGAGGTCGCCGGACAGCAGGGCGGCGCCGCCACCGCGCACGTCGACATCGACCGGTTCGACATCGGACCAGGTCACACCGACCTGGTCGAGAGCGAACAGCAACAGCGTGGTCTGCCACGACCCGTGCGCGATACCGACCCGCTTGCCCCTCAAATCGGCCGCGGAGGTGATACCGCTCGCGGCTGTCGCCACCAGCCTGCCGTTCTCCACGCGCGGGCCCGAGATACCGAGGTACACGATGTCGCGCTGGTTCGCCAGCGCGGTCAGCGGCGGGGTGAAGCCGGTGCCGATGATGTCGTAGCCGCCCTCGGTGAACAGCCAGTCCGAATGCTCGCCGGGGAGGCCGGTTTTCGGGTCGACGCGCTCGGCCTGCGGCAGCGCCCGCAGGTCGACCCATTCGACATCGGGCAGCAGCCGTTCGAGCACACCGCGGTGACGCAGCACGAACAGCGAGTTGTTGTGCGGGAAGTACCCGACCCGAAGGCTCATCGCGCGTCTCCGATCAGGCCGAGGCGGCGGGCCTCGTCGGCCAGGCCGCTGCGGCTCCACTGCACCGCGAGGTTGGATGGATCGAATTCGACCGAGCCGCCGAGGGTTTCGGCGATGGCCTGGTACTGCGCGCCCTCCTCGAGCAGGACGACGAACTTCGCCAGCTCCAGCAGACCGGACCGGCCGAGCACATTGGCGCCGCCGTTGGCCTCGAAGATCGCGACCAGGTGCGGGTCGGTCTCGAGCTTGCTCAGGATGAAATCGCCCGCGCCGACGGTGCGGTCGATGTGCGGCGGGATCTCCCGGGACAGGGTCAGGCGCTGCGAGGCGGCGTAGCGGATCGGCAGGGTGCGGTGGGTCTGCGCCCAGCCGCCCAGCCACGGGGTGTGGATGTGCACGACGGAGGTGATCTCCGGATGCGCGCGGAACACCTTCGCGTAGCCGGTGACGAATCCGGCGGATCCCTTGCCGGACAGCACTTCTCCGTCGAAGGTGGCGACGACGGGTTCGACGGTGCGTTCGGCTGCCCACGGGCCGGGCTCGTCGAGGGCGACGGCGATCTCCTCGCCCGGCACCCGCTCGACGAAGTTGACGGTGCCGTTGCCGGTGACGGTGCCGGTCTCACGGAACACCCGGAACGCGGTCTCGGCGTCGCGGGTCGCCGCCTCGACGAAGGCCGTCACAGCCTCCGGCAGACGGGTTTCGGTGGTGGTCATCGGTGTCTCCTGCGTTATCGGGCCGTCGCGAGGACGGTGTCGGTGGACGGGGTGGTGAGCCGGGAGCGGCCGAGCAGTGGCAGCACTTCCTCGCCGACCCGGTAGGCCTCTTCCAGGTGCGGATTGCCCGCGAGGATGAAGGCGTCGACGCCGAGGTCGATCAGTTCGTCGAGCCGCTGCGCCACCTGCTCGTAGCTGCCGACGAGACCGAAGGCGGGGCCGCCGCGGATCAGGCTGAACCCGCACCAGACGTTGGGCTGGACTTCCAGATCGCGGTAGTCGGTGATGGTTTCGGGCACCCAGCCCGCGATCCTGGCCGCGCCGACCGAGTCACCCTGGGCGGCCCGGTTGGCGGCGTCGCGGTCGACGAAGGCCCAGCCCTTGTCGATCTCGGCCCAAGCCGCTTCCTCGGTGTGGCGGGCGACGATGTCGATACGGACGGCGAACTTCGGTGTGCGGCCGAGGCTTTCGGCATTGCGGCGGACACCGTCGAACTTGGTCCGCAGGTCCGCGAAGGGTTCGAGCCAGGACAGGTAGTAGTCGGCGTGGCGGCCTGCCGCGGCGACCGCAGCACCGGACGATCCCGAGAAATACACCTCGGGGAAGGGCTGACCGGCCAGGCCGGACGGGAGCGCCGCGCCGTCGGTGTGGAAGAAGCGGCCGTCGTGGTCGAACGGTTCGCCGTCCCACACGCCGCGCAGGACATCGAGGAATTCGCTGGTGCGGGCGTACCGGTCGTCGTGGGAAACCTTGTCGCCCCACCATAATTGGGCCGGTCCACCGCCGCCGCTGATGATGTTGTAGACCAGCCTGCCGCCGGTGGCGCGCTGTAGGCTCGCCGACATCCTGGCCGCCTGCACCGGGTGCAGGAAGCCGGGCTGGAAGGCGACCATGAAGCGGTAGGTGGTGGTCTCGGCGGCCAGTGCGGCGGCGACGGCCCACGGGTCGTCGGTCACCGGGAACGACGGGAGCAGCCCGCCCAGGAAGCCCGCCGATTCGGACGCTTTGGCCACCGCCGCGACGTGGTCGAGGTAGCTGTACTCGTCCAGTGCGCCACCACGGATGGCGGGGGCGATATTGCCGGGGCCGTAGCCGCCCGCGTTGCCGCGGTTGTAGCGGCGCGGGGTGCGCAGGGAGGCGTGGTCGCCTTCCATGCCGATGCGCCAGTAGACGTCGATGGTCATGCGGTGAGCTCCTGCGCGGTGGTGAGGGTGCGGCCTGCCGGGTCGGCGAGGAACAGCAGGTGTTCGCCCGCGCGGTGGATCTCCTCGATGTGCGGGTGACCGGAGAGCACGAAGGTCTGCACGCCGGCGATCTCGTAGACCGCGAGCTGGCGGGCCACCTGCTCGTAGCTGCCGACCAGGCCGATGCGCTGGTCGTAGCCGAGCGCGTCGAAGCCCGCCCAGCGGCCGTCGCCGAGGGCGTGCTCGGCCGCGGAGTCGGGACGGCCCAGCTCGTCCCACTGCCGGTGGACCCTGGCCCAGGCCTCGTCCTCGGTCTCCCTGGCAATGATCGGGAGGTCGAGCGCGATGCGCACCCGGCGGCCCGCGTTGACGGCCCGCTCCCCCAGTTCCGCTGCGACACGCGAGATTCCGTCCGGCTCCTCGCCGAAGACGTGGACGTCGCCGTGCGCGGCCGACAGCTCCAGTGCCGCTTCCGACGTGCCGCTCAGGTGGACTGCCGGAAACGGCAGACCGGACAGAATGCCGCGGAAGCCACCGTCGACGACGTCGTAGTACTGCCCCGCGTACTCGAATCCGGTGCCCGCGAATCCCGCTGCGCCGATCTCGGTTTCGTTCCAGACGCCGCGGGCGACGGTCAGGAATTCCGCCGCACGCCGGTAGCGTTCGTCGCCGCTGACGCGGTCACCGCGGGCATACGCCTCGGCTGCCTCGGTATCGACAGCGAGCCGCCAGTTCAGCCGCCCGGCCGAGTGCCGCTGCAGAGTGGCCGAGATCTTGGCCGCGTACACCGGGGTGCCGAACGCGGGCTGGAATTCCACGGTGACCTGCGCGTAGCGGGTGGCCCGCAGGGCAGCGCCCGCGACGATCCAGGATTCCTCGCCGAACGGGTCATAGGGCGCGAGCACGCCGTCGAAGCCGTTCAGTTCCGCGGCGTCGACGATCTGGGCGAGATCGTCGAACGGACCGAAGCGACCGGGACGTACATCGGTGGCCTCGGTGCGCGGCGCCTGCGGACCGAAGCCGCCGCGTCCGCGCAGTGCGGGTTCGGCGCGGCGACCATCGCCGCGGCTGGGCAGTTTCCAGACGAACTCGCTCATGCGGGCACCCGCTCGGCGGCGACGAGTTCCTGCGCGCGAGCCAACGGCTCAGGGGCGACCCAGGATTCGAGATCGAAGTCCGCGGCCAGGAAACCGTGGGTGTAGAGGAACTGCTTCTGCACGCCGAGCAACTCGACGCGTTCGTCGGTGAGCGACGGGTGCAGACCTCGATGGAATTCGTCACCGTAGGCGGCGGCGACACCCTCGGGGCCGGACAGTGTTTCGCGTTGCAGCACCGCGCGGACACCGTCGAGGTCACCGGCAGCCCAGTCGGCGGCGCGCAGGCTCTGCGCGAGGAAGCCGACGACGACCTCCGGGCGGGATTCGAGCAGGTCCGCGTGCACGGTGATCGGGCGCGGGGTGCCGTTGTTGACGCGCAGACGCCTGGTCGCCGAGGCGTCCAGGTCGACCGCGACGCGCAGCCCGTTCTCCTGCGCCACCTCCTGGGCGCGAGCGCCCTTGACGTAGATGGCGTCGACCTTCCCGGCCAGCAACTCCGCCACACCCCAGGTGGTCGACCGCCGTGCGGTCTGGATCTCGGTGCGCACCTGCGGATCCCGCTCGACGTCGAGTTCGGTGACCCGGACGTCGGCGAGGGTCAGCCCGGCCGGGCGCAGCGCGTTGGCGAAGCCGTGCAACGCCATCGCCCGCGGGAAGCTCCGGGCCTGATCCTGCGCCCAGGCCGGCACGCCCACTCGCAGCCCGGCCAGACCGGCGGCGTCGGCGACCGGCGAATCGGGGCCGACCAGAATCGCCTGCGATTCGTCGATCCAGGTGAGGCCGATCAGCCGGGTCGGCGAGCCCTGGGCGCGGGCGGCCAGCGCGGGCACGTTGCCGCCCTCGCGGATCAGACCGGACAGGTCGTGCAGGAAGTGGTGGCCGGCGAGTTCGGGGCCCGCGTCCTGCAGGACGCCGAACTCGAGGCCCGCGCTCGCCGCAGTCTCACCCAGCCAGCCGAGGCTGTGCGCGAGGCCGCTCGCGGTCGGCACGGGGCAGCGGGTGTACCACAGGGTTTCGGTCATGACTGGCTCCTGGTGTGTGGTCCGACGCCGAGTTGGGCGAGGAATTGCGTTCGGTAACCGAGGGTTTCGGGGGCCGCGTGATCCCGCGGCTGGGGCAGGTCGATGACTTCGTCGACGGCGAAGCGGCCGTGGTCGAGGATGATCACCCGATCGGCGAGCCGGATCGCCTCGTCGACATCGTGGGTGACCATGAGGACGGCGGGGCGGTGCCGGGCGACGAGATCGCCGACCAGGTCCTGCATCTGGAGCCGGGTCAGCGCGTCCAGCGCCGCGAACGGCTCGTCGAGCAGCAGCAGCTCCGGTTCCCTGACCAGTGCCCTGGCCAGGGCGGCGCGCTGGGCCTCACCGCCGGACAGGGTGGCGGGCCACTGCCCGGCCTTGCCGTCGAGGTGCACTTCGCGCAGTGCCCGCAGACCGGCTTCCCGTTGCGCCTTGGTGCGGCGCAGGCCGACGATCACATTGGCCAGCACCCGCTTCGACGGGATCAGCCGGGGCTCCTGGTAGACGGTCGTGCGGCGGGCGGGTACCAGCACTTTTCCGGCGTCGGGTACTTCGAGGCCGGTGAGCAGGCGCAGCAGGGTGGTCTTGCCGGTGCCGCTCGGACCGAGCAGCACGACGAACTCGCCCCGGCGGATGGTCAGGTCGACTCCGTCGAGAACCGTCTTGTCGCCGAAGGCTTTCCGCAGTCCGGTGATCGAGACCGCCACCGGCGCCTGCGCCTCGACCGTCTCCCGCAGGGGCGCGGCTGTTGTCGTGGTCATCGGATCGCCACCTGCTTCCGCCAGGGCATCGCGTAGCGTTCCGCGAGCCGCACGAGTGCGTCGAACACCAGACCGAGCAGCGCGTAGAGCACCACGCACAGCACCATGTAGTCGGTGCGGTTGTATTCCTGGGCCAGCGTCACCAGGTAGCCGACGCCCTGCTGGGTGCCCACCTGTTCGGCGGCGATCAGGCCGGTGATGCTGATCGACAGGCATACCCGCAGCGCCATCAGGATGCCGGGCAGTGCCGCGGGCACGATCACCTCGGCGACGAGCCGGGCGCCGGTGAGACCGAAGCTGCGGGCCGCCTCGACCATCTTGCGGTCGACGTTGCGCACGCCCAGATAGGTGTAGGCGTACATGGGCGCGGTGGTCGCCACCGCGATCAACAGCACCTTGTACAGCTCGTCGATGCCGAACCACGAGATGAACAGCGGTACCAGCGCGAGAAACGGAACCGCGCGCACGATCTGCATGGTCGAGTCGACCAGTTCCTCGCCCAGGCTGGACAGGCCCGACAGCAGGCCGAGCACCAGCCCGACGGAGACGCCGATCGCGACGCCGGCGGCGGCCCGGCCGAACGAGGCGAGCGCGAAATCGACCAGTTGGCCGCTGTCGAGCAGTTCCAGGAAGGCCGACCAGACCGCACTGGGACCCGCGATCACGCGCGGCGAGATCACGCCGCTCGCCGACCCCGCCCACCATGCCAGCACGATGGCGGCGGGGAGCGCGGCGCGCAGGCCCAGCGACAACCACCGGGGTCGCTGCCCGGTCACCCGGGCCCGTGGCGGAGCCAGTTCGAGGGTGGTCATCTCACTTTTCCTTCAGTGCGGCCAGCTGCTCCGGGCTGAGCTTGGAGCGCAGGTCGTAGAAGATGTCGGCGGCGGTGATCCGGCGGCTGATGACGCCGTTGTCGGCGAAGGTGTTCACGACATCGGCGAGGTCGGCGGCATCGGAGTCGGCGGGCAGACGCGGCACGGTGACCTCACCACCTACCCTGATGGCATCGGCGAGGCGATCACCGGTGAGCGCGCGCGGCCCGGTCTTCTCGAAGACATTCTCGAAATCGGCGGGCGCGGCCTTCTGCTTCGCCGTAAGTCCCTGCAGCACTTCCAGATACTTCGCGGCGACGTCCGGGCGCTGTTCGAGGACCTCGGTACGGAACACGACGACGGTGTTGTCGTTGGAGCCGATCGACTTCTCGGTCGCGATCTCGCGCGCCCCCGCGGCCTTGGCCTCCTGGTACGGCACCAGGAACGAGGCCCAGGCGTCGACCTTGCCGGTGGCGAACGCCGAGGCGGCGTCCTTCTGCTGCAGCGGCACCCTGGTCACCTTGTCGGCCGGAATCCCGGCCTGTGCCAAGGCTTTCAGGGTGATGTACTCGCCCTTGCCCGCAGGATTCACCGCGATGCGCTTGCCCACCAACCCCGCCACCGAGGTCACCCCGGACTCGGGGGTGACGACGATCCCGCTCTGGTCCTGACCGGCCGGATCGGCCACGGCGACGATCTTCACGCCGACGTCCTTGGACAGCGCACCGACGACGGGACTGAAGGCGGCGCCCGAGACGTCGAGCTCCTTGGTGTTGAACAGCTTCAGGTTGGAGCTGAAACCGGGTGTGGTGGTGACCCATTGGATCTTCGCGCCGAGCGGGGCCAGCGCAGCGTCGAAGGTGCCGTCGCGCTTGCCGACCGCCAGCGGACCGGTATTGCCCGGGTCGGTCACCTTGAGCACGAACGAGGCCTGGGCACCCTGCTCGGGCGTGGAGCCGGAGCCACACGCCGCGACGAGGGCGACGACGGGGGCGATCGCGAGGGCGATCCGCGAGAAGGCCGGCAGCCTGCGGGACATCGGGGCTCCTGTTCGGGGAAGGGCGGGTGATGCCTTCGCAGCGTAGGAGCGGTACCGGCGCCGAACGAGGTATGTCTTTCCATGGATCGGAAAGCTTGACAGGGAACGATCGGGCGATCTATGGCGAATCGCCAGGGGTAGCGCGCAATTCCTTTCCGTAGAGCGGAAAGCTCGTGCCTATTTCCGTTGATCGCCTGTGTTACCGTCGATTCCGTGGAGACCTCCAGCGTGCAGACCGTGACCCGGGCCCTGTCGGTACTCGATTGCTTCCGCGGCGGCGAAGAACGGGGCGTCTCGGAAGTCGCACGCGCACAGGGCCTGGCGGTGAGCACCACTCACCGCTTACTCGGGGCGCTCGTACAGGCCGGATTCCTCGAGAAGGACGCCGAGTCGAGCCGCTACCGTATGGGCGGCGCACTCGCCGAATACGGCCAGATCGCCTACCGCCAGCACAGGATCTACCTCGCCGAGCCCTACCTCGAACAGCTCGCGGCCACCACCGGCGCCACCGGCTCGGTGGCCACCCGCCACGGCATCCACGCGGTGCTGCTCGGCACCAGCCGGTGGCGCGAGAGCGACGGCCACGAACTGCAGGGCGTGCGACTGCCGCTGCACGCGAGCGCGCTCGGCAAGGCACTGCTGGCCTGGTCCGACGTCACCGACGACGAATTGCGTTCTCTCCCTTACGAAGAGGGCACGGAACGGTCGGTGTCGAGCGCTGCGGAGTTGCGCGCGGAACTGGTCGCGACGCGCGCGCGTGGCTACGCGTTCAACGATCGCGAACTCGATCCCGGGTATCGCACCATCGGCATGCCGATCCTCGACCCGCAGGGCCGCTGCCGCTTTGCCCTCGGGCTGCGCGGTCCGGTCACGCTGATGATCGATGAGCGGGTGCCGTTCTTCGTCGAACTCGCCAAAGTGACAGCGGCCGACATCGCGGCCACGTTCACCGCCGCATCGGACTGACGATCAATCTCATGAAGGGAGCGGCGGTGGCGACCGATACCGCACGTCCCGCAGTCGGACTGCGCTCCGAGCGCGGCGCGATTCTGGCCTCGCTGATGATGGCGACGAGTTTGGTCGCACTCGATTCCACGATCATCGCGACCGGCGTGCTGACCATCACCGCCGACCTCGGTGGGTTCGCGCTGTTCCCGTGGTTGTTCTCGATCTATCTGCTCACCCAGGCCGTCACAGTGCCGATCTACGGCAAGATCGCCGACACCCTCGGCCGGAAACCGGTGATCCTGTTCGGGATCGCGGTGTTCGCGCTCGGCTCGCTGTTGTGCGGGCTGGCGACGAGCATGGTGGCGCTGATCGTGTTCCGGGCGATCCAGGGCATCGGCGCGGGCGCGGTGCAGCCGATGACGATGGTCATCGCCAGTGACCTCTACACCTTGCCCGAGCGCGCGAAGGTGCAGGGTTATCTGGCCGGCGTGTGGGCCGGGTCCGCGGTGCTGGGCCCGCTGCTCGGCGGCACCTTCGCCGATTTCGCGAGCTGGCGCTGGATCTTCCTGGTCAACCTGCCGTTGGCGGCGATTGCCGGAATCATGCTCCTGCGCAACTTCACCGAGACCGCACCGCGCGGTCCACGCCGCCAGGTCGACTATCTCGGCGCGGCACTGCTCACGCTGGGCGCGGGCGCGCTGATCCTCGCGCTGCTCGAGGGCGGACAGTCGTGGGCGTGGAACTCCCCGATGAGTCTCGCGCTGTTCGCGGGCAGCGCCGTCGTGCTGGTCGTGTTCGGGCTCGTCGAGCGCCGCGCCCCCGATCCGATTCTGCCGCTGTGGATCTTCACCCGGCGCGTGGTCGTCGCGGCGAGCGCGGTGTCGGTGCTCATCGGCGCGATCGTCCTCGGCCTCACCTCCTACGTGCCGACCTTCGCCCAGGGTGTCCTCGGCACCACCGCGACGATCGCCGGGCTGACCGTCGGCGCGCTGACCATCGGCTGGCCGATCACCGCCTCGCAGGCGGGTACGCTGTATCTACGGTTCGGCTTCCGCACGACCGCGCTGATCGGCAGCGCGATCGCGCTCGTCGGCTGTGCCGCCCTGCTGCCGATCGGCGCGCACGCGAACCCCTGGCAGATCGCGGGGACCTGCTTCCTCATCGGCGCAGGCATGGGCCTGGTCGCCAATCCCACCCTGATCGCGGCGCAGACCAGCGCGGCGTGGTCGGAGCGCGGCGTGGTCACCTCGGCGACCATGTTCGCCCGGTCCATCGGCAGCGCGGTCGGTGTCGCGGTGTTCGGCGCGATCGTCAATGCCCAGGTCGGCACCGTCGACCGACCGGATCCCGGCGAACTCGCCCACGCCATCCACCTGGTGTTCGTCACCCTGCTCGTCATGGCGGTCGCGCTGTCGGCAGCCGCGCTGACGATGCCGGGCACACGGACACCGACGGGGTGACGACACCGGTATCGTCGAGGCGTGTGGGGAACTGGGGACTCGACTGATCAGGCTGCTCGTCGCGCGCGACGGGCGAGTTCGTTCGGGGCGCAGGCCGCCGTCTATGCCGAGCATCGGCCGGACTATGCGGCGGCAGGCATCCGGTGGGTGCTGGAGCCGCTCGGCGCGAAAGACGTTCCCGCCGTGCTGGATCTGGGTGCCGGTACGGGCAAGCTCACCGACGGACTTCTGGCTGCCGGCGCCGAGGTGATCGCCGTCGAACCCGACGAGGCGATGCGCGCCGAGCTCGTTCGCCGGTACCCGTCGGTGACCGCGCTGTCCGGTACGGCAGAGGACATTCCGCTGCCGGACGGGTCGGTGGACGCCGTGCTGGCCGGGCAGGCGTTCCACTGGTTCGACCAGGCGCGCGCGTTCCCCGAGATCGCCCGGGTGCTGCGGCCGGGTGGTGTGTTCGCCGCGTTCTGGAACATCGAGGACAATCGCGTCGCGTGGGTGGCCGGGCTCCAGCGCACCGTGCGATCGGACGCGTCCTTCCCGCTGCCCGCGGCGGACGAGGGGCTCCCCGAGCATCCACTGTTCACCCCGTTCGAGCGGGCGGAGTTCCCGCATACGCATCGGCGGACCGCTGATTCCCTGGTGCTCACCATCGGCACGCACTCGCACACCATGGTCATTCCCTCCGATCAGCGCGCCGCCCTGCTCGGCCGGATCCGGGACTACCTGCGCGCGACACCGGAGACCGCCGAGGGCGAGTTCGACTACCCCCTGCGCACCGAGGTGATCCGCGCGGTGCTGCGCGGATCACCGCAGCGCTGAACGGCTTTCAGCTGGCGCGTTCCTCCAGCCCGCGCACCACATCGACGACCTCGCCCGGCGCGAACTCGACGACACGACGCACCCGCGAATTCGCCACCGGTGCGAGGTCGACGACGATCGGCTCACCGGCGCCTGCCTGAACGATCGCGGTGATCCGGTCCTGCAGGAAGCCGCCGTCGGGAACGGCGACCCGGATGACGTCACCCACCGTGAGCGCCTCGGCGCGGACCGGGCCGCCGAACGCGGCGGTGGGGTCGAAGGTGCCGCAGCGGGTGTGCCCGGTCGTCGCGCCGAGTCCACGTTCGGCGATGGTCCACCACACCGGCGATTCCGGTTCGCCGGCGCCGACCCGCGCGTGCCAGGCCAGCACCCGGTCGCGTTCGGCCTCGGCGGCCGCACGGGTCTCGTGCAGCGAGACCTGTCGGCGGACCGGGGCACTGCGTGATCGCGTGGTGCCCGCGGCGCCGTCGATCACCAGGATCCAGCGGGCGCCGGCCGCGTCGTCACGACGAGCCGAGACCCGTTTGGCCAGTGCCAGTCCCGGTGTCGCGCCCAGCTGATCGGCGGCCTCCTCGATGCTCTCGACCAGCCCGAGCGCGCGCAGCAGCTCGGCCACCGACAGCTCCGAGGTGCCCAGTTCCTGGGCGAGCGCCGTCATCGGTGTGCGTCTGCGCCAGCCGATACGGGCGCAGTGTTCGTGCCGGGTGAACCACAATCCGCTGCGGGTGCGGCGGTGGTGGTCGACCACCACCGCCCACCAGTCCCACTCCGGTTCGGCGACCAGGCGCCCGCGAATCCATCGTTCGCGCTCGGCCGTCGACACCCGTTCCTCCGGTGGCACGAAATTGCGGAGGGCGGCGCGCACCGCGGATTCGGTGCGCCCCACCGTCCGCGCGGTACGCGCCAGATCGGCCCCGGCCCGCAAGTCGTCGGCCAGTATCCGGTATTCCGATTCACGCCAGGTGGTTCCATGCCTGCTCGGTGGCAGCAGATCGCCACGGTCGATGTCACTCATCCCGTGCCCCCGTTCTCGCACCGCCCGGCCACACTCGCGCCGGGCTCGTTTGTGTGACCCTTCGACGATACCGGTGGGGTATGACAGAAAACGCTTGTCTGCCAGCGGCTTTCCAGCAAACGGGGGGGGTGTGGCGGCTACCCGGTGTGCGCGAGCCCGCGGCGGCCGAAAGCGTAATAGCCCGCGCACACCAGCGCAGCCCACACCGCACCGACGACGAGCGCCGTGCGGCCACCGTCGGTCCACAGCAGCAGCACGACGACCAGGCCGAGGAAACCCAGTGCGGCCCAGTTCGTCACGGGCGCGCCGGGCAGCCGGTAGTCACTGGCGGGCAACTCGCCCGCCCGCACCTTGGCGCGATACTTCACGTGGCACACCAGGATCACGCCCCAGACGACGATGATGCCGACGGTGCTGACCGAGGTGATGTAGGCGAAGGCCTTGTCCGGCGAGATCACGTTCACCACGACACCGATGACCATCGCCGCCGCCGAGGCACAGATGCCGGTGAACGGCACCGACTGCTTGCTCAGCGCTGCGAACCGGGCGGGCGCCTCGTCGCGCAGCGCCAGACTGCGCAGCATCCGCCCGGTGGAGTAGATGCCCGAGTTGCACGACGACAGCGCCGCGGTGAGCAGCACGAAGTTGATGATGCCCGCGGCGGCGGGGATGCCGATCTGCTCGAACACCTCGACGAACGGGCTGCGGCCCGCGTGGAAGCTGCGCCAGCTCGCCACCGACATGATGACGACCAGCGCGCCGACGTAGAACAGGCCGATGCGGAACGGCAGGGTGTTGATCGCCTTGCGCAGGGTGGCCTTCGGGTCGCGGGCCTCCCCCGCCGTCACGCCGACGAGCTCCACGCCGACATAGGCGAACACGACGATCTGCAGCACCAGCAGGGTCTGGCCGAAACCGTGCGGGAACACGCCGCCGTCGGCCCACAGGTTGGTCACCGTCGGATCGGCGGCGTGGCCGAAGCCGAACACGAGCACGCCGATGCCGATCATGATCATCGCCAGGATGGCGGTCACCTTGATGGCCGAGAACCAGAACTCGCCCTCACCGAAGATCCGCACCGAGATCAGATTCGCGGCGAAGAGCACCGCCAGCACCACCAATGCGGTCACCCACTGCGGGATGTCGAACCAGTACTGCACGTACTTGCCCGCGACGGTGATCTCGGCCATGCAGGTGGAGACCCACACCGCCCAGTACGACCAGCCGGTCGCGAAACCGGCGAAGCGGCCCAGGAATTCGTGCGCGTACTCGGCGAAGCTGCCCGACACGGGCCGGTAGGTCAGCAGCTCACCGAGCGCGCGCATGATGACGAAGATGGCCAGACCCGCGGCCAGGTAGGCCAGGATCAGCGACGGTCCCGCCTGCTCGATCGCGGCGCCGGCGCCGTAGAACAGGCCGGTGCCGATCGCGCCGCCGATGGCGATCATCTGGATGGTGCGCGGGCTCAGGCCGCGCGAGTAGCCTTCCGATTCGGATGCCGGAGCGGGTGCCGATACGGCTTCGGTGGAGAGGCCGGGGCCGCCAGCTGACATGGATGGTGTCCTTCCGTCGCGTCGATCAGTGCTGCACGCTACCGTCCGGCAATCGTGGCCGGGGTCACCACCACCGGCCGGCGGAAATACCGGCAGCCCGACGCGGGTTGGCTTGCACGGGAGTTGTTCACTGTCGAGGAGGCTCATGAGCGCGGTCACGCTGTCGGTTCTGGATCTGGCGCCGGTGCAAGCCGACGCGACCGCGGGCGACGCGCTGCATGCGACGACGCGGCTGGCCCAGCACGCCGAGGAACTGGGCTTTCGCCGCTTCTGGGTGGCCGAGCACCACAACATGCCCGGCATCGCGAGCGCGGCGCCCGCGGTCGTGCTGGCGCATCTGGCGGCCTCGACGTCCCGGATCCGGGTCGGTTCGGGCGGGGTGATGCTGCCGAATCATCCGCCGCTGGTGGTCGCCGAGCAGTTCGGCACGCTCGAGTCCCTGCATCCAGGGCGGATCGATCTGGGCATCGGGCGCGCGCCGGGCACCGATCCGGTGACCGCGCGGGCGCTGCGGCGCAACGCCGAGGGCCTGGCCGGTGATTCGTTCCCCCGTGAGCTGACCTCGCTGATCGGATTCTTCCGCGGCGCCGATCCCGACGGCATCGTCGCCAGTCCCGGCCGTGACGCCGAACCGCAGGTGTGGCTGCTCGGTTCGAGCGGCTACAGCGCCCAGGTGGCCGCGGTGCTCGGGCTGCCGTTCGCCTTCGCCCACCACATCGCACCGGATAACACCGCCGCAGCGCTCGGGCTCTACCGCGAGAACTTCCGGCCGTCGGAGACGCTGAGCGCGCCGTACACGATCGTGGCCGCCTCGGCGATCTGCGCCGACACCGAGGCCGAGGCCGACCGGCTCGCCGCACCGCGCGATCTCGCCTTCGCGCAGCTGCGTGCGGGTCGTCCGCAGGCGCTGGCGACGCCGGAACAGGCTGCCGCCTTCCCCGGCAGCGATGCCGAACGACGCTTCGCCGCGCAGCGCAAAACCGGTCAATTGCAGGGCTCGCCGGACACCGTGCGCGCGCAGGCCGCCGAGCTGCTCGCCGCCGCCGCGCCCGACGAGCTCATGCTCAACACCCTCGTCTACGACATCGACGCCCGCATCCGCTCGCTCGAGCTGACCCGCGCCGCGATCAACGGCTGAGCCCGCTCAGCGCAGCCGGAATCCCCTGGCGGTCAAGGACTCCCGCAGCCGGTCGCGGCCGTTGAGCGAAGCCTTCGACGCCAGCCTGGCCAGGACGCGCTCGGTCCACGAGAACGGCAGCCCCTGCTCGGAGTAGATCTCACCGATCCGCTCCTCGTAGGCGGCGACGGCCTCGCGCTGACCGGGCAGATCGTAGGTTTCCTGGTGCAGCACGGCCGCCTGCGGCAGTCGCGGCTTCACCCGCGTACCTTCCGCCGGGTCGGGGTGCCCGACGACCAGGCCGAAGACCGCGAAGACGTGGTCGGGCAGGTGGAGTTCGGCGGCCACCCGTTCCGGGTCGTTGCGCAGCGCGCCGATGTAGACGGTGCCGAGTCCGAGGGATTCGGCGGCGATCACCGCGTTCTGGGCCGCGAGGGCCGCGTCGACGAAGCCGACATAGCTGGATTCGAGATAGTCGGCGCCGTCGAGCGGGGCGCCGTGATCGTCGGCGAGTTGCCGCAGCCGGGCGAAATCGGCCGTCCACACCAGCAGCACCGGCGCCTGCACGATGTGCTCCTGACCACCCGCTACCTCGGCCAGCCGGGCCTTGCGCGCCGGATCGCGTACCTCGATCACGCTCCACACCTGCAGATTCGACGAGGACGCCGCGGACTGCGCGGCCGACACCAGCAGCCGGATCGTCTCGGGCGAGACCAGGTCGGGCAGGTACCGTCGCACCGACTTGTGGTCGTGCAGCACCTGCAGTACCGGATTCCACTGCGCGGGGACCTCGGTCGACGGGTCTGCGTAGCGCTGCTGCACGGGGTGGACGGGGCTGGGTGCGGTCTGCGTCATACCGCCCATCGTCGGACACCGCGCCGCCGGCGTCTGCGGTAACCCTCAGCATGAACCGAACACCGCCCGATCGATACAGTGGGGCTGGGAAGCCCGCCGACTGGTGGGACGAGGGAGCGCGCAATGGGCAAGGTGTTCGACCGGATCGACGACAAGCTGCGGGCCTTCATCGCCGAACAGCCGATGTTCTTCGTCGGCACCGCGCCGTCGGAGGGCGGCCACGTCAACGTCTCCCCGAAGGGGTATCGCGACACCTTCGCCGTGATCGACGACCACACGGTCGCCTACCTCGACCTGTTCGGCAGCGGCTCGGAGACGATCGCGCACCTGCGCGACAACGGCCGCATCACCGTGATGTTCTGCTCGTTCACCCGGACCGCCCGCATCCTGCGCCTGTTCGGCACGGGCCGCGTGGTCCGTCCCGACTCGGCCGAATTCGCCACGCTGCGTGATCATTTCGGCAGCGGGCATCCCGGCATCCGCGCGGTCGTCGCGGTCTCGGTGGAGCGCGTCGCCGACTCGTGCGGCTGGTCGGTGCCCTACCTCGAGCTCGTCGAGGAACGCTCGATCCTCGACGAGGCGCACACCCGCCGCACCGACGCGGACTTCGCCCGCCGCATCGCAGGTGACAACGCCGTCAGCATCGACGGCCTGCCCGCCCTGGAACCCGATCATCCGCTGCCGTCCCAGGTTTCGCGCGAGCGCACGCCCGACGCCGTGGACAGCTAAAGTGCGGCGGTGAACACCGGATCCGCCAGCTCGCTGCTCGACCGTCTCCTCGCCACCCAACCCGCGCCCGCCTGGTGGCTGGTGCTCGTCACCGCCGCGGTGGCGCTCGTCCTGGTCGGCTACCGGCCGCTGTGGCGGCTCACCCGCGCCGCGGTGACCGTGGTCCACGAGGGTGGGCACGCGCTGGTGGCCCTGCTCACCGGGCGCAGGCTGCACGCGATCACGCTGCATACGGACACCTCGGGACTCACCGTGTCCAGCGGTAAGCCGACCGGTCTCGGCATGATCCTCACCGCCGCCGCGGGCTATCCGGCGCCGGCCGCGCTGGGGCTCGGGTACGCGGCGCTGCTCGGGACGGGCCGGGTGACGCTGATGCTGTGGGTGACGCTGCTGATGCTGGCCGCGGTACTCGTCAAGGTCCGCAATATCTACGGCCTGCTCACCGTCGCGGTGCTCGGTGCCCTGGTGTTCGGCGTGTCCTGGTTCGGCACCGATCTACTGCAGGCGGGTTTCGCCTATCTGGCGGCGTGGTTCCTGCTGGCCGCCGCGGTCCGGCCGGTGATCGAACTGCAGCGCAGCCGCCGCAGGCAGCCGGGCCGCACCGATTCCGATGCCGATCAGCTGGCCCGGCTGACCCACCTGCCCGCGCTGCTGTGGGTGCTGTTCTTCACCGCCCTGTGTCTGGCCGCGTTGGTCGTCGGTGGCGGGCTGCTGCTGGCGCCGGTCGAGCAGTTGTATCCGCTGCTTCAGCGGTGATCGGCCCGCCAGGCGTCGATCGCCTCGGTCGCCAGGACGGTCGGCGGGGCGAGCGCGTCGAGGGTCACGCCCGCCTCGTCGGGTTCCAGCGGTTCCAGCGTCTCCAGCTGTGAGTCGAGCAGGATCGTCGGCATGAAGTGGCCGAGCCTGCCGGTCATCCGGCGCAGGAGCTCTTCCCTGGTGGCGGCCAGATGCACGAAGTACGCGTTCGGCGCGCCCCGGCGCAGCCGGTCACGGTAGGAGCGCCGCAACGCCGAACACGCGGCGACGCCACCGGACTCCTGGTGCCCGCCGAGCCAGGTGGCGACCGTGTCGAGCCACGGCCACCGGTCCTCGTCGGTGAGCGGGATGCCTGCCGCCATCTTCTCGATGTTCTCGATCGGATGGAAGTCGTCGCCCTCGGCATAGGGCACGTCGAGCCGCTCGGCCGTCAGCGCGCCGACCGTCGTCTTGCCGCACCCGGAGACGCCCATCACCACGATGACGGGTTGCGCCACATCGACCTCCTCGTCCGACCTACGGGCCTACAGGCTCACATACCGCACGGGCAGTGAGTCCCGGGAAACGCGGCTTCGGCCGTGGATCCGATGGCGGTCAGGGAATCGGATGGTCGGTGGGCAGGTTGACGAAGCTCGGCTCCGCCGGGTCGAGGCGCAGGTGCTGGGGTTCGAGTCCGGTCGCGTTCAGCATCGGCCGGAACGGCAGCGCCTTGGGCGCGTTGCCCGCGTAGACATCGATGCGCAGCCGGTGTCCCGGTGCCAGCACGGCCTGGGTCGGGATGATGGCGACATCGATCGAGGTGGGCGCGCCGGGCACCACGGGCAGCAGCTGGTCGACGGTGAGCGGGTTGAACGGGGCGGTGAGATCGCCGTTGACCGAGCGTGCGCTGCGCCGTTCGTCGATGGCCCGCATGGAGGTCGTCAGCTGACCGGTGGTGAGCACGGTCGAGGTGCCGTCGGGCGCGACATCGTTGACGGTGACGTTCCAGAAACCGTCGGTGGAGTCGTGCACGGTGTTGAGCCGCACATTGATCGGGCCCGAGATCACCGTCTGCTCGGTCAGCGGTGCGCTGGTGAAGGTGAGCGCGTTGCGCTCGGCGATCCGGGAGTCCTTCGCACAGGGGTCCAGTGCCGCCGCCATCCCGGCCGACCCCTGCGCCGCGTCCCGCGAGCACATGGTGCTCAGACCAGGTGCCACAGTGAGGTTTTCAGCGGCTGCGGGTCCGGTGGTGCTGAGCGAACCGTCGTGCAGACTGTCCTCGGTGCTGCCGCTGGGCGTGGCGGACAGGTAGACACGACGATGCGTGACACCGGGCATCGGGAACTCCGGCAGCGTGATCCAGCTGCCGCCCTGCTGCTTCACGGTGACCGGGCCGAACTCGTCGACGCCGCTGTCGATGTCCTTGAGCCACTTGTCGAACCAGGCGCGCTGCAGCACGTCCAGCCGCGGCGGCGCGCCCGGAACACCGGTTCCCGCACCGGGATTCGCGTGATATGTGTCGCCGACGAGGAGCTGTTTGCGCCCCGCGGGCAGGGGGATCTGCTCGTACAGTTTGGTCGCGCTGTTGGCGAAGATGTCGTGCCAGCCGCCGTAGACGAAGGTCGGCACGGTCACCTTTTCCGGATGCCCCATGATCGCCTCGCGGAAGGCCGAGGTGTCGTCGAGCGCGCCGTCGAGCGCGGGCGGCATGTTCGACAGCGACGGGGTGAGCAGCGCCTGGGCGAGCAGGTCGAAGTTGGTCGTCGGGTCGGCCAGCCGGTCGCGGAACCAGGTCCAGTCGAAGGTGCCGGTGGCCATCGAGGCGACATCAGGGACGAATTTGAGCTGGTTCACCGAGTTCAGCCACAGCGGCAGGAAGGTGGTGCCGACGCCGCCGCCGGGGGCGACCACATCGCGCATCAGGTCGCTACCCGGCTCCACCGGAAAGATCGCCTGTAGTGCGGCGGGAGCGTCTTCCGCGGCCCGCAGCTGGTTGATGCCGGAGTAGGAGCCGCCGCTCATGCCGATGCGCCCGTTCGACCACGGCTGGTGCGCCGCCCAGTCGATCACCTCGCGGGTGTCGAGCTGTTCGCGGGCGCCGAGGGTGTTCCATTTGCCTTGGGACAGACCGGTTCCGCGCACATCGGCGACGACGACGGTGTAGCCGCTGCTGATGAGTTTGCGGTCGACGCCGAGCATGGTCTGGATCATGCCGCCGTCGAGTGCCTGCATCAGATCGCCGAAGCCGCTGATCGGGGTGGCCGACAGGTTCAGCCTGCGCACGATGTCGACGGCGGTGGCCTGCAGGCCCGGGATGGCGGCGGCCGATTCGATCAGGCCGGTCATCAGTTTCGAGTACGGCGTGAGGCTGACGATCGTCGGCAGTGGCTTCTGCTCGATCACCCCCGCCGCGTCCGCGGGCCGGTAGACGTCGGCCTTCAGGACGACGCCGTCGCTCATCGCGATCTGGACGCCGCGCTCCACCCGGACCTCGGGGTAGGCACCCGGCCCGTCATGGAGTGCCGTCCAGCGCGCGGCAGGCGCGTCGGCGGGTTGTCCCGCCGCCGGTCCGCCGCCACATCCGAGTACGACTATCAACGCGAGGATCGTCACCAGCATCCGGACGAGCCCGCGTTCGGAACCTCTAACCGCCATAGTGTCGCTCCCCGACCGGTTCGTTTCCCGTTGACCTAGCCACCGCACGATCGGCGCGGAAACTGTAACAGCGCCAACGGCCCGATCCGCCCAGGCTCGGTCCGCTCGGACTGTCGCAGTGAACACGCATTGTTCCAGTTCAGCGGGCTGCCGGGTCGCGCGCGGACACTCGCGAGTGTCGGTGGCTGGTGGTTGACTGGGCACATGCCGGCGCGGTTCCGGCCGGCTTCCACCCATCGCCGAGGAGGACGTTCGACAATGCCGACACGTGACGAAGCTTGGCCTCAGGGCACGCCCTGCTGGATCGACTGTCAGGTCGACGACACCAGCGCCGCCCGTGACTTCTACAGTGCCCTGTTCGGCTGGGACATCCAGGACGGACCCGCCGACGCGGGGGGCTACCTGATGGCAATGCTCGACGGCAAGCCCGCCGCGGGCATCGGCCCGAAACCCGACGCCATGCCGATGCCCTCGGCGTGGACCACCTACTTCGCGGCCGAGCGCGCCGACGAGATCGCCGAAAAGGTCGCCAAGGCAGGCGGACAGGTGTTCATGCCGCCGTTCGATGTCCTCGATGTGGGCCGCATGTTCATCGGCGCCGACCCGACCGGCGGCGTGTTCGGTGTCTGGGAAGCCAAGGCGCACACCGGCGCCGGGATCTACAACCAGCACGGCGCCTACTGCTGGAATGAGCTGCACACCTCCGGCTACGACCAGGCGCACGACTTCTACACCACCGTATTCGGCTGGCACTACACCGAAATCGGTGACGGCGAGAGCTTCACCTACTCCACGTTCGCGCTCCCGGGCCAGAACGACGGCGTCGGCGGCATGATGGACGCGGCCGCACTCGGCACCCCGACCTACTGGCTCACCTGGATCCAGGTCGACGACGCCGACGGCACCCTGGCCAAGGCCACCGACCTGGGCGCCTCGGTGATCATGGGCCCCGACGACAGCCCGTTCGGCCGGATGGGCATCCTGCAGGCGCCGCAGGGCGAGGTCTTCGGTGTCATCGATCCGGCGAAGGCCGTGGGCGAGGTACCCACCGGCGGAGCCTGACGACAGACTCGGGGCATGCGCCGCCCACCGCGCGGCGCGTGCCCCGCGACTCTTGCGCATGGTCGCCCACCGGCGAACCATTGACTGTGGCTGCGGTCGCGGGCCGAGCGCGCTGACGCGCTCCTGGTGGACCACGACACGTCGGCCCCTCCGGACGATCAGGAGAACGTCATGTCTGCCATGATCCGCAAGAATTTCGATGACCCAGAGGAAACCCGGCCCTTCGAGCAGGACAAAGGCAGGCTCGATCTGGTCAATCTCGACACCGGCCCGGTGGGCCGGGCGGTGTTCGAACCCGGCTGGCGATGGTCGGTGCACGTCAAGCCGATCGCGCAGACCGACAGCTGCCTGGCTCCGCACATGGGCTACTGCCTGTCCGGGAGGCTGGCGGTGGTCATGGACGACGGCGAGCAGCAGGAATTCGGCCCCGGCGATCTGATGGTGGTGCCGCCCGGCCACGACGCCTGGGTGGTCGGCGACGAACCCTGTGTGATGCTCGACTGGCAGGGCGTCGCCGACTACGCCAAGCGGTAGGACTTACGGCGTCACGATCGCGAAGTTCGGGTCCGGCTTGTCGATCAGGCCGGGTAGCTTCGCGAGCACGGTGGCGTCACCGTCGATGACGATGTCACCGCTGATGACAGCCTTCTTCAGATCGCCCCCGCCGACCAGGCTGCGGATCAGCACCGGCCGGGTGAGGGTGACGGTCGCGTCCGCGGCGGGCAGTTGGTCACCGGGGAACCGGTCGTAGTGCACGAGCACACCGTTGCGCAGCTCGACGCGGTGAATCCGATTGCCCTCGTCACCGATCCGCCAGTCGGTGGTCATCCGGACCTCCCACGCCTTCGGGCCGTCGATGCGCAGCGACATCGCGTCGAACACCTGCTCCACGCTCAAGGCCGAGGCCAGCGCGGCGGAGTTCGCCGCGGTCGGGGTGCCGAAGGACCCGTGCCGCAGCTCGTGGGCGCCGCTGAGGTAGAAGTTGCGCCAGGTAGCATTCTCCGATCCGTAGGCCAGCTGTTCGAAAGCACTGGCCTGCAAGGCTTTCGCGGTGTCGTTTGCCGGGTCGGCGAAGATCACGTAGTTCACCAGCTGCACCACCCAGCGGAAGTCGGCGGCATCGTAGGCCCGCTGCGCGTGCTGGAGCACCGCGGCGGCGCCGCCCATCGCCTCGACGTGACGGCGGGCGTTCTCCACCGGCGGATGCTCCCAGAGGTGCGCCGGATTGCCGTCGAACCAGCCCATGTACCGCTGGTAGACGGCCTTCACATTGTGGCTGACCGAGCCGTAGTAGCCGTGGGTCGACCACGACGCCGTGAGCGCGGGCGGCATCGTGATCATCTCGGCGATCTCCGCGCCGACGAAGCCCTGGTTCAGCAGCCGCAGCGTCTGATCGTTGAGGTAGGCGTACATGTCGCGCTGGAGCGAGAGGAACTCGACGATCCGGTCGGTGCCCCAGATCGGCCAGTGATGGGAGGAGAACACCAGATCCGACCGGCGACCGTAGCGATTGATCGAGTCGGTGAGGTACTTCGCCCACACGTGCGGATCGCGGACCAGTGCACCGCGCAGGGTGACGATGTTGTGCATGGTGTGCGTCGCGTTCTCGGCCATGCAGAGGATGCGGCGGTCGGGGAAGTAGACATTCATCTCCGACGGCGCTTCGGTGCCCGGGGTCAGCTGGAAGACCATCCGCACGCCGTCGACGATCTCCTCCTGATCGGTGCGGGTGACGTCGCGGGTGGGCGGAATAAGGCTGACCGTTCCGGTCGACGTGGTCTGCCCGAGACCGGCTCCCACCTGCCCCTTCGGGCCGCGGGGCAAGGCGGCGCCGTACATGTAGGCGGCGCGGCGCGCCATCGCGGTGCCGGTGTAGACGTTCTCGGCGACGGCGTGCTCGAGGAATCCCGACGGCGCGATCACCGGGCAGCGGCCCGCCGCGACGTCTTGTGGCGTGATGACCCCGTAGCTGCCGCCGAAGTGATCGATGTGGGAATGCGAGTAGATCAGACCGGTGACCGGTCGATCGCCGCGATGCTTGCGGTAGAGGGCAAGGCCGGCCGCCGCGGTCTCGGCGGAGAGGAGCGGGTCGATGACGATCACGCCGGAGTCGCCTTCGATCAGTGTCATGTTCGATATGTCGAGGCCACGAATCTGGTAGAAGCCCGGCGCGATCTCGTAGAGGCCCTGTTTCACGGTGAGCTGGGCCTGGCGCCACAGGCTCGGATTCACCGACTGCGGACAGGATCCGGCGAGGAAGTCATAGGAGTCGGTGTCCCACACCACTTTTCCCGACGGATCGGTGACCGTGCCCGGTTCGAGGGAGGCGATCCAGCCGCGGTCGGCGTCGGCGAAGTCGGCGGTGTCACCGAAGGGCAAGGTGTCGGCCAGGGCGCGGTTGGCGTCCGCGATCGCCTTCGTGGGATCGGTCTGCGTCTTCGACGGCGCGATCCCGGCCGCTTCGTCACCGCAGCCGCTGACGGTCATGCCGACAGCCAGTGCCGCGGCGGCCCCGGCTCCGACGCCGAGCATGCCGCGTCGTGACACCGAGAATCGGTCCGCGTTCATACCGTCCACCACTGCAACCTCACTCAGGCGATGACTTCTCCGCCGCGTGGGCGGTGCGACCGGGCGTCGCTATTGCAGCATAACTGCAATAACTGAGTTACGGCTGAGCAATCGGCACAGCGGCCAGCTGGATCTCCAGCAGCAGCCGGTCGGCCGGATCGGTCAGGTCGATGCCGAGGACGGCTTCCACCCGGCGCAACCGGTATCGCAACGTATTCGGATGCACACGCAGGGCGGATGCCGCCGCGCTCACCTCGCCGTGCGCCCGCAGGTAGGCCCGCACCGAAACGCGCAGCTCGGCGGCATGGACACGGTCGTAGTCGTCGAGTGCGGCCAGGCGCGGATCGTGCAGTTCCGGTCGGTCGCGGATGAGGTCGACGATCTCGGCCAGCAGCACCGCGGTCCGTGCTTCGGCCAGCGTGCTCACCCGGCTACCCGACGTCGCGGCGGCCGGGCTGTCCAGGACGCGGTCGACCTCGGCGCGGGCGCCGGCGACCGCGGTCAGCCCGGCCACCGGTGCGGCGACCGCGGCACGCACTACCAGGCCCCGTGCCTGCTCCAGTTGCTCGACGAGGCGGCGCACCCAGGAGCCGACGCTGCGTTCGGAGTGGTACGACGGCAGCAGGATATAGACCCGGTCGCCGATCGCCTCGGTCACCGAATCGTCCCGGAAAGCGCTGGCGTGCAATCGGATCAGGCCGCTCGATGCCGTCAGCCCGGCGACGGGCCCGATCGCCGCGATACCGATCACCGCGGCGGGACCGGTGGTGGGCAGGTTCAGTGCGGCGGCCACCGACGGCACGTCGACCCCGTCGCCGTGCGCGCCGAACAGCCTGCGCACCAGCAGCGCCTCGGTCGACGGCGCGTCCAGGCTGCGGGCGATGATCCGCGCGGCGACCGCCGAGGCGCCGCGCAGCACCTGCGCGGCGTCGGGGCGCAGCGGCTGATCGCCCTGCTGCAGCCAGATGGTGCCGAGCATGCGCGCGGGTGTGCCGCGCCGGATGCCGACCACGAGGCGGCGGCGGATATCGAGTTCGGGATGTTCGGGCACGTCGACGACCTCGTCGCCGGCCCGCACCCGGTCGAATACGCCCCACTCGCGCAGGATCCGCAGATAGTCGCTCGGGCCCTCCCTGCCGAGGATGGACCGGATGCGCAGCTGGTCGGCGGAGCCGTCGGAGGCGGAGTAGGCGAGGACATGCGACTGCGGGTCCTCGATGGACACCATCCCGCCGGTCTCCCTGGCGACCACCTGCGCCAGCCCGAACAGGTCGGTGTCGGGGGCGAGCAGGTCGTGGTCGTCGGCGGCGCGCTGGCCGGGCGAGCGGGCCAGCATCCGGCGTACCAGCGGGAACACCTGATCCCAGCGGGCCTGCCGATGCAGGTGCACCAGCGCGATGCCCGCCGCGGCGGCGGCGGCGCGGACCGCGGGAGAGTCGTTGGCGCTCTTGGTCATCAGCACGCGGGGCCGCTGGCCGGGATCGCGGGCGGCGACTTCGCGCAGCCACCGCGCGGTGGCGTCGGCGTCGACTCCGACGAGCAGATACACCTCCGGCAGCGGGCCCTCGGTCTCGAGGTGCTCGGGCAGATCGGCGGGCTCGGCGAGGGCGACCGAGCAGATCGGCACCGACTCGCCCGCCGGCGCGTCCACGAGGGTGGCGACGGTGTGGTCCAGCGCGGTGAGCAGCTGACCGAGCGTGGTGGCCCCGTCCGGCATCGCACACCTCCGGTTCTTTAGCCGATCAGACAACAACCGGGCTAGTTCTTCATCCGATCAGACGATTATGACCGCTCCGCATCGGTGTTGACTACGTCACATCCCGCACCCACCACGACGCAGGAGCCGCCTTCATGGACGCCATCGCGACCACTCCGCCGCCGGTCAACGAGCCGGTCGGCACCTTCGCCCCGGGGACCCCGGAACGAACCCGGCTGCGGACCGCGCTCACCGAACTGTCCGCGACGCCCACCGAGATCCACCACGTGATCGACGGCCGCCACCTGCGTGGCGACGGTCCGCGCTTCGACGTGGTCCAGCCGCACCGGCGCGCCGCCGTGCTCGGCACCCTGCACGATGCGGGCGCCGCCGAGGCCACCGCCGCGGTCGAGGCCGCCACGGCCGCCGCCCCCGCCTGGCAGGCGATGTCGTTCGACGATCGGGCCGCGATCTTCCTGCGGGCCGCCGACCTGCTCGCCGGTCCGTGGCGGGAGAAGCTGTCGGCCGCGACCATGCTCGGTCAGTCCAAGTCCGCGTATCAGGCCGAGATCGACGCGCCGTGCGAACTCGTCGACTTCTGGCGGTTCAATGTCTCGTTCGCCCGCCAGATCCTCGCCGAGCAGCCGATCTCGGCGCCCGGAGTGTGGAACCGGATGCAGTACCGGTCGCTGGAAGGCTTCGTCTACGCGGTGACGCCGTTCAACTTCACCGCGATCGCGGGCAATCTGCCCACCGCGCCCGCGCTGATGGGCAACACGGTGGTGTGGAAGCCGGCCAGAACGCAGGCCGTGGCCGCCTACCTGACCATGCAACTGCTCGAGGCCGCCGGCCTGCCGCCCGGGGTGATCAATCTGGTGCACGGACCGGGACCGGAGATCTCGGACGTGGTACTCGCCGATCCGCGGCTGGCCGGGGTCCACTTCACCGGATCGACCGCCACCTTCCAGCACCTGTGGCGCGAGGTCGCGCAGCGGCTCGACCGGTACCGCACCTATCCGCGGCTGGTCGGCGAGACCGGCGGCAAGGACTTCGTGCTCGCCCACTCCTCGGCCGATCCGGCGGTGCTCACCACCGCACTGCTGCGCGGCGCGTTCGACTATCAGGGCCAGAAGTGCTCGGCGGCCTCGCGCGCGTTCGTCCCGCGCTCGGTGTGGGCGGCGATGTCGGAGGACCTGATCGAGCAGACCTCGGCGCTGCGCTACGGCGATGTCACCGATTTCGCGAATTTCGGTGGGGCACTGATCGATCGGCGCGCGTTCGACCGCAATACCGCGGCGCTGGCGCGGGCCAAGGCGACACCGGGACTGACCGTGGTCGCGGGCGGGCACACCGACGACAGCGTCGGCTGGTTCGTCGAACCGACCGTCGTCGTCGGTGACGATCCCGCCGACGAGGTCTTCCATACTGAGTATTTCGGCCCGATCCTGGCGGTGCACGTCTACGACGACAGCACCCCGGCCGGTTTCACCGACGCCATGGACCTCGTCGACCGCGGCAGCGCCTACGGCCTCACCGGCTCGATCATCGCCGAGGACCGCGCCGCGATCACCGCGGCGACCGGGCGGCTCACCTTCGCCGCGGGCAACTTCTACATCAACGACAAGCCGTCCGGTGCGGTCGTCGGGCAGCAGCCGTTCGGCGGCGGGCGCGCCTCGGGCACCAACGACAAGGCGGGCTCGGCCCAGAACCTGTTGCGCTGGACCTCGGCCCGCACCATCAAGGAAACCTTCACGCCGCCCACCGACCACCGCTATCCGCACCAGGCGCCCGAGACGGAGGCCCGCTGATGTCCGCACTGCTGCGCTCGACCATGCTCGCCGCCGCCCGCTCGCCGCGGCTGGAACGGACCATCACCCGGCTGCCGGTCAGCCGGGAGGTGGTTGCCCGCTTCATCGCGGGCACCACCGAGGAACACGCGGTCGGCGCGACCGTAACCCTGCTGCGCTCCGGCCGATTCGTCAGCATCGACTATCTCGGCGAGGACACCACGGACCTGGCCGGCGCGGAGGCCGTGGTCGCGCACTACCGTGCGCTGATCGCCGCGCTCGGCCGACTCCCCCAGGCCGACGTCGCGACGGGAGCTGTTCGGCCACTCGAAGTTTCGGTCAAGCTCTCGGCGCTGGGCCAGTCGCTGCCGCGCGACGGGCACGCCATCGCCCGCGAGCACGCGCACCAGATCTGCACCGCCGCCGAGGCCGCGGGCATCTGGGTCACCGTCGACGCCGAGAACCACACCACCACCGACTCGACCTTGGCGATCGTGCGCGACCTGCGCGCCGACTTCCCCTGGCTGGGCACGGTGCTGCAGGCCTATCTGCGCCGCACCGAGGAGGACTGCCGGGCGCTGGCGGGTCCGGGGTCGCGAATCCGGTTGTGCAAGGGCGCCTACGACGAACCCGAGTCGGTGGCCTTCCGTGACCGGGCGGAGGTCGACGCGTCGTATCTGCGCTGCCTGGCGACCCTGACCGCGGGCTCGGGCTATCCGATGATCGCCTCGCACGACCCGGCGGTGATCGCGGCGGCCGGGGTGGCCGTGCAGTCGGCGCAGCGCAAGACCGAGGAATACGAGTACCAGATGCTGTACGGCATCCGCGTCGACGAACAGCAGCGACTCGCCGACGCGGGCAACCACGTTCGCGTATACGTCCCCTACGGTGACCAGTGGTACGGGTACTTCATGCGCAGGCTGGCCGAACGGCCGGCCAATCTCGGGTTCTTCCTGCGCGCGCTCGTCGGCGGGCGCGAGTAACGACCGGCTATCCGTTCGGGCTCTACGGCTGAACAATATTCACTCTCGGCGCTCGCGCCCGCGATGTGGCGGTGTACTCAGGTCCGTGCATCGCGATGTGGCGGTGTGCGCCGACGGAAGGAACGCGAATGTCTTTCGCAGAGTTGCGCGCCCAGATGTTGCGCCGCAAACCCCTCGTCGAGGTCGAGGACGAGATTCCGAGCGACGAGCGGCTCGCCAAATCGCTCGGCCTGTGGCAGCTCACCGCCATCGGCGTCGGCGGCATCATCGGTGCGGGCATCTTCACTCTGGCCGGGTCGGTCGCGCATTCGGTGACCGGGCCCGCGGTACTGATCTCGTTCCTGATCGCCGGTGTGGCCAGCGCGGCGGCGGCATTGTGCTACGCCGAGTTCGCCGGCATGGTGCCCAAGGCGGGCTCGGCCTACACCTACGGCTATGTCTCGCTGGGTGAGCTGGCGGGCTGGTTCATCGGCTGGGATCTGCTGCTGGAATACATCGCGGTCGCGGCGGTGGTCGCCATCGGTGTGTCCGGATACTTCGGGTTCCTGCTCGACCAGGTCGGGCTGACACTGCCGGAATGGATGCTCGGGGCGCCCGACACCGGTGACGGGCGGGTCGTCGACCTGTTCGCGGTGCTGTTCTGCCTGGGCACCGCGTGGGTGCTCTCACGCGGGATCGGCAGTGTCGGCCGGTTCGAGACGGTCGCGGTCGGGATCAAGGTCGCCCTGGTGGTGCTCATCGTGGTGCTCGGGGTGTTCCACATCGACAGCGCCAACTACGACCCGTACTTCCCGTTCGGCGTCGGCGCGGTGTGGACGGGTGCGGCGACGGTGTTCTTCGCGGTGTTCGGGTACGACGCGATGAGTACCGCGGCCGAGGAATCGATCGACGGGCGCAAGCATCTGCCCAAGGCGATCATCTACTCGCTGGCCATCGCGATGGTGCTCTACGTGCTGGCCACGCTGGTGCTCACCGGCATGCAGAAGTACACCGAGATCAGTCCTACCAGCGGCTTCTCCACCGCGTTCGAGTCGGTCGGGATGCCGGGCGTCGCCAATATCATCGCCGTCGGCGCGATCATCGGCATCATCACCGTGGTGCTCACCTTCATGCTCGGCGTCACCCGGGTGTGGTTCGCGATGAGCCGCGACGGATTGCTGCCGGAATGGTTCGCCAAGACCCACCCGACCCGCAAGGTGCCGACCAGGGTGACCTGGATCGTCGGTGTCGGCGCGGCGATCCTGGCCGGGGTGCTGCCGATCAACACTGTCGCCGAGCTCACCAATATCGGCATCCTGATGGCCTTCATCGTGGTGTGCGTGGCGGTGATCGTGTTGCGGCGCACCAGGCCCGACGCGCCACGCTCGTTCCGGCTGCCGTTCATGCCTGTCATCCCGCTGATCGGCATCGGGTTCTCGGCCTACCTGATCTACTCGCTGCCGTGGGAGACGTGGTTGCGTTTCCTGGTCTGGCTGGTGGTGGGGCTGGTCGTCTACTTCGGGTACTCCCGCACGCATTCGGTGATGAACCGGACGGCGGCGCAGCCGAGCGAGTAGGCAGGCGACGGCCGGTCTGTGCTGTGATGGGCCGATGAGGTCAGGGCACCAGGGCGAGGCGGCGGACGAGCCGGGAGCGCGTCCGCCGCGGCGCCGCCGCGATCCGGCGAAGACGCGCGAAGCCATCATCGTCGGGCTGCTCGCCGCGATCACCGAGGGCGATTTCGCGCCGACGACCCGCGAGATCGCTTCTCGGGCAGGCACTTCCGAACGCAGCATCTTCGTGCACTTCGCCGACCGCGATGCCCTGCTCGCCGCCGCGACCGAGCACCAGTCCGCCACGGTGGAGGCGTGCCTGGTGACGCCCGATCCCGGCCTGACCCTCGCCGAACGGATCGCGATCGCGGTGCGGCAGAGCGGTGCGATCTTCGATCTTCAGCGCACCCCGCGCCTGCCCGGTCTGCAGGAGTCGCGGTCGGTCGCCGCGATCGACGCGCGCATGCGCCTGACCGACGAACGCATCCGCGCCGTCCTCGCCGCGCTGTTCGCCCCCGAACTCACCCGGCCCGACGGCACGGCGGACGCCGAGTTGCTCGATCTGATCGACGGCACGCTCGCCTGGCCGATGCGCCACCATCTGCAGGACCGGCGCGGGCTGTCCGGCGAACAGGCCTCGGCGGCGATCGAACGGGCGCTGCGGCTGCTACTCGCTCAGCGCTGACTCCGGTCGCACCAGCACCCGCTTGAGGATCTTGCCGGTCTCCCCGCGCGGCAGGGCGTTGAGGAACGTCACGTCGCGCGGGACCGAGAAGCGGCTGAGGCGGTTGCGGATGTAGGTCCGCACCATGTCCGAATCCAGGCCCGCCCCTTCGCGTTTCACCACGAACGCGGCCAGCCGCTGACCGAATTCCCGGTCGGGGACACCGACCACGGCCACCTCGGTGATCTGCGGCAGATTCGCGAGGGCTTCCTCGACGGGTCGCGGGAAGACGTTCTCCCCGCCGGAGATGATCATCTCGTCGTCGCGGCCCGCCACGAACAACCGGCCCGCGGCGTCGAGATAGCCGAGGTCGCCGGTGTCGAGCATGCCGTCGGCTTCCTCCGGCGGCGCCGCGTTGACGTAGCCGTCGAAGAGCATGTGATTGGCGACGAAGATGTGCCCGGTCGCGCCGACCGGCACCGGACGCAGGTCGGGACCGAGCACAGCGACGCGGGTGCCGAGCGGCGGGCGGCCCGCGGTGGTCGGCGAGACCCGCAGGTCGGCGGGGGTGGCGACGCTGGCCCAGGAGACCTCGGTCGACCCGTACACGTTGTAGAGCACGTCGCCGAAGGTGTCGAGGAAGCGCAGCACGGTGGCCCCGGCCAGTGGGGCGCCGCAGCTGACGACGTGCTGCAGGCTCGACAGGTCGAAGCTCGCGCGCACCTCACCCGGCACGTCGAGCAGGCGTTCGACCATGGTCGGGACCACGATCAAGGTGGTGATCCGGTGCTGGACGATCGCGCGCAGACAGTCGAGCGCGTCGAAACCGGCGGTGAGCACCACGGTGGCGCGCAGCGCGGTGCTCAGCTGCAATCCGGCCAGGCCCCAGGTGTGGAACAGCGGCGCTGGGATCAGCATGACCTCTTCGACCCGCAGCGGAATCCGCGAGAGCAGTGCGGCGATCGTGCCGAAGCCCTTGGCGTGCGGACGGCGCGCGCCCTTGGGTGAACCACTGGTGCCCGAGGTGAGCACGATCAGCCGACCGGGATGCGCGGGCACCGGGAAGTCGTTGCGTCCCCACGCGATCAGGCCGTCGACCGTCGTGCGATCCGGGTCCGGCGGCAGATCGTCGGTGGTGTATCGCGGAACGTCGCCGTGCAGGTAGCGGATCAGCGTTTCCAGCGGTCCGTCGACGAACACCGCGCTGAGCCGATGGCGCTGCACGATCTCCTCGATCCGCCGCCCGGACAGTCCGGCATTGAGCAGCGCCACGTCGACGCCGAGTTTGCCCGCGGCGACCATCGTTTCGACCATGCCGGCGTGATTGCGTGACAGCAGGCCGATGGCGTCACCCGCGCGCAGGCCCAGCGTGTGCATCGCCCCCGCCAGCGCGGTGGACCTGGCGTCGACCTCGGCGAAGGTGCGGGTGCCCCGCGGGTCGATCAGCGCGAGCCGATCCGGCGCGTGCGCCGCGCCTGCGGCATACCCGCCTGCCAAGTTGAAACCCCACTTCGACAGGGAGCGAAGCTGTTTCATGATCGAGATGGGTTCGGGACGCATCAGCCCGGTCGCCGCGATGCTGCGCGCCACGCCGGCATTGCGCCGGAGCAGCGAGCGCTCGGCGTTGACCACCACCGAGGATCTGGTGCCAGCGATGACGTCGGCGGTGCGGCGCAGTCCCGCCTTCACCCAGTCGGTGACCGTGGAGTTGCTGCGTTCGCCGAGCAGCGGGTGCACTCTGGCCGCGGCGAACAGGGTGATGTCGAGGCGGGTGCGCTGCTCGTCGCCGCGCAACCGGACCGAGGCGAAGCTGCCCAGCGCCGGGCTGCGCAGTTCGAAACTCTCGTACCAGCGGCCGATCACGAGGACGAACTCGTGTGTCTCGATCCCCGCGGCGGCCGACCCGACCCGCACCTGCCACACCACCGACCCGTCGGGTCGCTCGACCCGGTCACAACTGCCGATGCCGGTGAACATCCGTGGATAGCTCTGCGGATCCAGCAGTACATCCCACAATGATTGACGCGCGATCGTGAAATCCGCGGTGACATCGATGACGTCGGTGACCAAACTCCGTGCTCTTCCCGTCGGCCTGTTCGACCAGCACGCTACCCGTCCGTGCCGCTCCTCGATCAAGAATCAGACAAAACCGGAGGTTTCGGACCGGTTCGACCGGACTTTGGTTTGCGCGCCACACCTCACGACGTTGCAGATGTGAAACTCCCCAATTGCTTGCACCCCACCCGAGGATGCCGAAGTATTGCTGGCAGTACCGACCCGATCTGCATGAGTCGCCGCGACGTGCGGCACGACGAGCGAAGAGGTGTGGACATGACAGCGAGCTGGCCAGGTAGTTCGATGAACTCTTTCGATGACATCTTCCAGCGATTCTTCGGCTCAGGAATGTCGGCGAAGCCACCAGTGCAACGCATCGACCTGGGCAGACTCATGACCGACAACGCCAAGTTGCTGATCGGCTCGGCCCGCGAGGCCGCCCAGGAGTGGGGCAATTCCGAGATCACGCCCGAGCATCTGCTCTACGCCGCCACCGAATCCGAACCGGGCCGCAGCATCGTGGCCGAGCTCAGCCTCGACCCCGACCAGGTTGCCGAGCAGATGCAGGAATACCTCGACACCGGTTCGCCCAGCGAAAACGACCTCGCCGACATCACCCTCAGCCCCGGCACCAAGCTGGCGCTGCGCGCCGCCCAACGGCAGGCCGCGCAGTCCGGCAGCAGCTACATCGGCCCCGAGCACGTCCTGCTCGGCATCGCCTCGCTCCCCGACTCCGTGGCGGCCCAGGCGCTGATGGCCGGCATCGCCGCCACCCAGAGCGGCAACACGTCCGGCCCCGCGACCACGGGCGCCCCTGCCAAGCGCCGGCAGCAGACCGACACCCCCACGCTGGACGAATACGGCCGCGATCTCACCGCGGAGGCCCGCGAAGGGCTCGTCGACCCGGTCGTCGGGCGGGCGGAGGAGATCGAGCAGACGATCGAGATCCTGTCGCGGCGGCGCAAGAACAATCCCGTGCTGATCGGTGACCCCGGTGTCGGCAAGACCGCGATCGTGGAGGGGCTGGCGCAGCGGATCGTCAACAACGACGTGCCCTCCACCCTCGCCGACCGCCGCGTCATCGCGCTCGACGTCGGCACGCTGGTCGCGGGGAGCAAGTACCGCGGTGAGTTCGAGGAGCGGCTGACCAAGATCCTCGACGAGGTCCGCGCGCACAAGGACGAACTGATCGTCTTCATCGACGAGCTGCACACCATCGTCGGCGCCGGTGGCGGCGGCGAGGGCTCGATGGACGCGGGCAACCTGCTCAAGCCCGCGCTCGCCCGCGGTGAACTGCATGTCGTCGGCGCGACCACGATCGACGAATACCGCAAGTACATCGAGAAGGATGCCGCGCTGGAGCGCCGGTTCCAGCCGGTGATCGTGTCGGAGCCCTCGGTGGAGGACACCATCGAGATCCTGCGCGGTCTGGCCGATGTCTACGAGGAGCACCATCAGGTGCGCTACTCCGACGAGGCGCTGATCGCGGCGGCCCAGCTGTCGGATCGCTACATCACCGATCGGTTCATGCCCGACAAGGCGATCGATCTGATCGACCAGGCCGGTGCCAGGGTGCGGCTGCGTTCGGGCACGCCCGATGCGGAGGCGAGGGCCAAGGACGAGGAGATCGCGCGGCTGTACCGGGAGAAGGACGCCGCGGTCGACAACGAGGACTACGAGAAGGCGAACGCGGTCAAGGCCGATATCGCGGCCAAGGAGGAAGAGCTCGAGGAATCCGGCGTGCGGGCAGGCGAGCCCGAGGTCGGGGTCGTCGACATCGCCGAGGTGATCTCCCGGCAGACCGGTATTCCCGTCGCGGATCTCACCGCCGAGGAGAAGCAGCGCTTGCTCCAGCTCGAGGACGTGCTGCACAAGCGGGTGATCGGGCAGGACGAGGCGATCGTCGCGGTCGCCGAGGCGGTGCGCCGCGCCAGGGCCGGGCTCAAGGATCCGAACCGGCCGATCGGCTCGTTCCTGTTCCTCGGGCCGACCGGTGTCGGCAAGACCGAACTCGCGAAGGCGTTGGCCGAGGCCGTCTTCGGCGACGAGGACCGGCTCATCCGCTTCGACATGAGCGAGTTCCAGGAGAAGCACACGGTCTCGCGGCTGGTCGGCGCCCCGCCCGGATATGTCGGCTACGACGACGCGGCGCAGCTCACCGACAAGGTGCGCAGGCAGCCGTACTCGGTGATCCTGTTCGACGAGGTCGAGAAGGCGCACCCGGACGTGTTCAACGTGCTGCTGCAGTTGCTCGACGACGGCCGGGTCACCGATTCCAAGGGCCGCACCGTCGATTTCAAGAACACGATCGTCATCATGACCTCCAATATCGGCTCGGACCTGATCTTGAGGGCGCCGGAAGGTGATCTGGATGCGATCGAGCCGCAGCTGATGGAACGGCTACAGCAGCATTTCCGGCCGGAGTTCCTCAACCGCATCGACGAGACGGTGGTGTTCCACCGGCTCGACAAGTCGCAGCTGGAACGGATCGTGAACCTGATCCTAGACAAGACCCGGCGTATGCTCGCCGCCCAGGACATCGAGCTCGAGATCAGCGAGTCGGCGGTGGACTGGCTGGGCGATCGGGGTTTCCAGCCGGAGTTCGGCGCCCGGCCGTTGCGCCGCACGGTGCAGAAGGAGCTCGACAACCGGATCTCGCGGCTGCTGCTCGACGGCGGGCTGGAACCGGGGGCGACGGTGAATGTCGACACGGCCGACGATGATCTGGTCGTCACCGCCGTCACGCCGACCGGGGGCGCCGATACCAATGGCGCCGAACCGAAGCCGCACACGAAGAAGAAGGCGGCGAAGAAGGGCGAGGACAAGAAGCTCACCTCGTCGAAGAAGTAGGCACAGACGGCGGTGGCCCGGTCCGCGCGGACCGGGCCACCGTCGTGTTCGGGTCAGCCGCCGGTGACCACGCAGGACTCACCGAAACGGTAGCCCTTGCCGACGCTCACATCGGCGCCGCGGCCGACGCCGTCCTGCAGTGCCGCGAGGCTGTGCGGGCCGCTGCTCGACGGCACCCAGTCGATGGAGGCGGTGCCGTCGAGCGGGACGACCACGGCCAGCAGAGTGCCGTTGTCGTAGAAGGAGACAGGTTCGATGCCGACGCTGAGCCGGGCCACCAGATGATGGGTGCATCCGGTGCCGTAATTGGTTGCCATCCCGACGCTGAGTCCGGGGTCGACCGTCAATTGCGAGACCGCCGCGGAGGCGGACGGTGAGCCGATCGTCAGGGCCAGCAACGCCGTCCCGGTGGCCGCGAAGGCGAAGGCGAATTTCCTGTCACTCATATCTCACGTCCTTGTGCTGCGGGCCGGCCGAACGCGAGGCCGGCGAGTCGAGGTCAATCCTCACCCCATCGCGGGACCGATGGTGGGAGAACACACGAAACGTTTGCCGCTCGCCGGACCCCGGCGGAATTCGCTATACCCGTGACCAGAGCGCGGGCGTGTTCGGCGGCGTCCAGTTCGGGTCGTGCCGCGGGGCAGCGAACGTTGCGTGAGTTCCTCGACATTCCTCCGGCGGGCATGCCGCTCAGCCGCAGCACCGATCAGCGGCGGGTGATGTGGAGCGGCAGGCTCGCGTGGCGCCGCACGAACAGGCTCGGCATCCATCGCGGTGGTGCGTCGTCGACGAGGGTGAATCGTTCGGTGCGCTCGAGCAGCAGGGTGATCGCGGCCGTCGCTTCGAGGCGGGCCAGGGCCGATCCGATGCAGAAGTGCGCGCCCGCGCCGAACGCCGCGTGCGCTCGTCCGCGCGGCCGTTCCAGGTCGACGACATCCGGGTCACCGAACATCGCCGGATCGCGGTTGGCCGCGCCCCACAGCAACAGCAGGTGACTGCCCGCGGGGAGCGCGACACCGGCCAGCTCGGTATCGGCGACGACGTGTCGGTGGTGGCCACGAAACGGCGATTCCACCCGCAACGCTTCGTCCAGGAACGCCGGCACCAGCTCGGGACGATCTCGCAGTCGCGACTGGAGGTCGAGGTCGGTGGCCAGCAATCGCGCGGCCGAGGCGATCAGTCCCGCGGTCGACTCACCGCCCGCGCCGATCAGCTGCACCACGATCAGCACCGCCTGCTGCTCATCGATCCGTCCGGCAGCCAAGGCGGCGGCGAGCACGTCGATCAGCGCTTCCGGCGAATCCAGCCCGGCGGCACGGTCTTTCGCCGCCGTGACCGCACCGTAGGCATAGTTGGCCAGTTCGGCCGCCGAGGTGACCAGCGCCGTCATCCTGCCGTCGGCGACGATGCCGCCCAGCATCTCGGTGGAGTCGTACGCCCACGACAGCAGTTGCGGAACGTCGGCGCGCGGCAGCCCGACGAGTTCGGCGATCAGCGCGAGCGGCAGCCGGTCGGCGATGCCGGTGGCCCAGTCGATCCGGTCACCGTCGAGCTCTTCCGCCCAGAGCTGCTCGGTGAGCGCGGTGACCACGGGCCCGAGCGTGCGCACACGCTTGGCCAGCGCCGGGCCGACGACGCTGCGGTGGGTGGAATGGACGGTCCCGTCGGCGGTGGCCAGCACATGCACGGCCTGTCCGGTCGCGTCGAGGTCGAAGGTGACCGGCGCCGCGCCGGGCTGGGCGACCAGCACCCCGGTCAGATGCGAGGAGAAGTCCGCCGTCCGCGCGGTGGCCTCGGTGACCGCGGCCCACGACGCGACGAGGAAGAAGTCGGTGCCCGGCACCCGGTGGACCGGCGCGTGCTCCCGCAACGTGCGGTACAGGGGGTACGGGTCGTCGAGCACCGCCGCATCGAAGAGATCGATCGCCCCGAGTTCCGTGGTCATCGCCGCCGCCTTTCCTTGGTCAGGTTGTCGGCGCTCACCGTGCCCCGTGGCGAACAGAGGGTCAATGGCCGTCTCACCCTGAGACTGCCCGGACACCTGGTGCACCGGCGACAGATCTCGCGAAAAGCCACTTTTCCAGCACTAGTGTGGGTAGACAATTTCGATAGAACGTCTCAGCTCGAGACAACGAAGGAGCTCCCGATGACCGCCGACTGGCTGGCCGGCGGCGACCGCCGCACCGTCGCGATCGACCGGATCGAACGCGCCGCACTCACGCTGTTCCTCGAACACGGCATCGACGACGTCACCGCCGAGGACATCGCCGCGGCCGCGGGCTGCTCCCGCGCGACGATGTACCGCTACGTCGGCGGGAAGCCGCGCCTGGTCCGGGCGGTCATGGTCAGGGCCGCGGGCACTGTCGTCGCCCGCGTCGAAGCCGCCGTCGATCAGGTGCCCGCGGCCCGTCGCCCGGTCGAGGCGATCCTGGCCGCTGTCGCCGCGCTGCGCGCCGATCCGGTCCTGCGGCAGTGGCTGATCCGGCACCGCTCCCCCGACACCGACGAATTCCTCGCCGACGCACCGGAACTCGGCCGCATCGCGACCGCGCTCACCCGCATCGCCCCCGACGACGCGGCCGCGGCCTGGATCGTGCGGGTCGTGCTGTCGTTGCTCACCTGGCCACTGCCCGACGCCGCGGCCGAGCGTCAGCTGGTCGAACGGTTCGTCGGTCCGGCCCTGCGCGTCCGCTGAGCGCGGATCAGGGCATCGGCAGCGGCGGCGTCTTCGGGAACTCGACCGGCAGCGCGGCCAGCGAACGGTGGAACGGGCCGGGCCGCCACACCAGTTCCTCGGCGGGCACGGCCAGTGTCAGCTCCGGGATCGCGTCGAGCAATTGGTCGATCGCGTCCTGCACGATCAGATACGCCACCGGCTTGGCGGGGCAACCGTGCGGGCCCGCGCTCCAGGCCAGATGCGCCCGGTTGTCGACCACATCGCGACCGGCGATGGCCGGATCGTTGTTGCAGGCCGACATGCTGATCACGACCGGTTCGTGCGCGGGCAGCCACATCTCGTCGACCAGGATCGGCTGACGCGGATAGGTCATACAGAAATTCGCCAGCGGCGGGTCCGTGAAGAGCACCTCGTCGAGCGCGTCGCGGGTGGACAGGCTGCCACCGAGCACATTGCCCGCGAAACGATCGTCGGTGAGCATCAGCCGCAGCGTGTTGACGATCAGGTTCAGCATCGGCTCGATGCCGGCGCCGTAGAGCACCAGCAGCTGATGCACCATCTCCTCGTCGGTGAGCGCGGCCGGGTGGTTCAGCAGCCGGGTGGCGACATCGTCGCCCGGCTCGCGCTGCCGCAGCGCGACCAGGTCGGTCAGCGCGGAGGCGAGCAGGTTGTTGCCCGCTTCGGCTTCGTCGCCCTCGAAGATCTGCGCCATGCCGGTGGCGACCTGCTGGCCGATCGCCGGGGTGCAGCCCAGCATCGAGTTCAGTGCCTGGAACACCAGCGGAAACGCGTACTGGCTCAACAGGTCCGCCGAGCCGGTCGCGCAGAAGCTGTTGATCAGCGGGATCGCGAACTGCTCGATGGTGGCGTGCATCGCGTACAGATCCACTCCGGCGATGCCGGCGACATTGGCCTGCCGGTACCTGGCGTGTTCGGCGCCGGTGGTGCGCAGCGCGGCCGGGCGGAACTGCAGCATCGGCAGCACCGGGCAGTCCTGCGGGATATTGCGCTGCCAGGTCCGCGGATCGGCCGGGAAGTGCTCGGGATCGTTGAGGATCCGGACCGCCGTGTGATATCCGATCACCAGCGTCGCGCGGATTCCCGGCGACAATTCGACCGGCACCACCGAGCCGAACCGGCGCCGCATCTCCCGGTAGGCCGCCTGGGGGTCGGCGGCGAACTCGGGGGCGTACATCGGAACCCGCTCGTCGGCCGCGAGGTCCACTGTCATGATGCTGTTGCTTCCTGCCTGCGGAACAGATACTCCGCCAACGTGACCAGCGCGCGCAGCCCGTGGTCGCGGCGGCGGGCGTCGACCGCGACCACCGGGGTGTCCGGCGCCAGGTCTAGCGCCTCACGCACCTCCTCGAGCGGGTAACGCCGGAAGCCCTCGAACTCGTTGACCGCCACCGCATACGGCACACCGCGCTTTTCCAGCGCCGAGAGCACGTCGTCGGCCTTCTCGATGCGCCGGGTGTCGACCAGCACGAGCGCGCCCAGTGCGCCCCGGGCCAGCTCCTCCCACAGCGGGGCGAAGCGTTCCTGACCCGGCGTGCCGAAAAGATACAGCGCCAGTTGCGGATTCAGGGTGATCCGGCCGAAGTCCAGGGCGACGGTGGTCTGCACCTTGCTGCCCAGCCCGGCCATATCGTCGACGCCGATACTGGCCTCGGTGATCGTTTCCTCGGTCCGCAGCGGCCTGATCTCGGAGACGCCGCACACGAACGTCGTCTTACCGACGCCGAAATTGCCTGCGACCAGGATCTTCACCGACCGCGTCACGGTCTCCGCGACGTAGTCGACCTCACCCCGCGATGGCACGGAGACCATGCAGCACCTCCTTGATCAACGCGAGTTCCGGCTTCACTTCGGCCGGAGTCGGGCAGTGTAGATGGCCGCTGTCGAGCAGATCGGACACGATGATCTTCACGACCGACGCGGGCAGATCCAGATACGCCGACAGCTCGGCGATGGAGAGCGCGCCACGGCGACTGGTGAGCGCGAGGACCCGGCGCTCGTCGGGGCGGTGATCGGGCCGCGCGTCGGCGACGGCGCGAACCAGGGTCACCAGGTCCAGTTCATGCGCGGCCCGCACTCGGCCACCGGTGCGCACATACGACCGGACCAGGTCGGGATCGCGTCTGCCGCGACTCATTACCTGCCACCGTGCCGCGGCGCGCTGCCGATCTCGTGGCCGACGCGCGAGGCAAGTTCGTTCATCCGGTGCGCCACCAGCGCGACGTCGACGTCGACGGTGGTGGCGACGCCTAGCAGCGCCCCGACACCGGCCGCGGTGATCATGATCATGCCCTCGTCGTACTCGGTCATGTTCTGGCGCACCGCGTTCGACGATCCGCCGCAGAACTCGCCGAGCGCCTTGCCGAGCGAGCGCAGGCCGGAGGCGGCCGCGGCGAACCGTTCGGCGTCGTCCTTGGCCACTCCACGGGAGTGGGCGATACGCAGTCCGTCATCGGACAGCAGCACCGCGAAGCGGACGCCGGGGATCTCCAGATCCTCGAGCAGCCACGCCAGTCGGTTCGTGCTATCGGCTACCGGTGTGCTCATCGGCTGTTCCTTCCGTGGTTCGCTCGGCCGCAGCGAGGCGACCGCTGCGGGAACCGCTGTGCCAGGCAGCGGCGAGGTTGGGGCGAGCATGCCCCGATTCGGTGGGCACTCCCGCCGAATCCGGCGCGACCGGCCTGCGGCGGCGCTTGGGCAATCCCCCACTGGTGATCTCGTGCACTTCGGCGCGGGGCCCGTCGGCCTCGTCCAGTACCGGCACGGGCACCGGGACGTGGGCGGGAGCAACGAGTTCGGGCTCGGGCAGGCGTGGCGCGGCACCGCTCACCAGCAGTGCCGACGGCACGTAGACCATCGCCCGCATGCCGCCGAAGATGTTCGGCCCGTCGACGTGGACGGAGAACCCGTATCGCCGCGCCAGCGCCGCGATACCGGGGAAGCCGACCTTCGGCGCAGGCCCGAGATCATGGATGTCGACGGCGCGTTCGCCGCTGAGCACCTGCCGCGCGTCCTCGAGCTGCTCGGGGCTCATCCGCATGCCCGCGTCATCGACGATGACGGTGACACCGTGGTGCCCCTCCTGGAAGCCGACCTCGACGAACGACGACGGCGGCGAATAGCGCAGCGCGTTGTCGAGCAGCGTGGCCAGGGTGTGCACGAGCGGTTCCACCGCGCGGCTGATCACGACCCGATCGGACTGCCCCGACCGCACGCGCAGGAATTCCCGGACGCGCCCGGTGGCGCCGCCCGCCACGTCGGTGAGCGACTGCTGCGGCCAGCGACGGCCGGGCAGACCACCGGAGACGATCACATAGGACTGCGCCTGCCGGATCATCTGCTGCACGGTGTGGTCGATCCGGGTCAGCGTCTCGTAGATCGCGTCGTCACGATGCTCACGCAGCGCCACGCTCACCACCTGCCCGAGGTCGGTCCCGAGGCTGACCACCGAGGTGCCGAACGAGCGCACCGCGGCGCTGGTGGCGGCCCGCGAGGACGCCGAGAGCTCGGCCTGCGCCTCCTCTTTGGCGACCACGACCTCACTGACCCGGCGCTGCTCGCCGTAGCGTTCGACCATCGCCCTGGTCTCTTCGGAGACCACGCGCAGACCCTCGGCGTGACCGGTGGCGATCATCTGCAGTACCTGGCCGACCTGCGAATTCTGCAGTTCCAGCGGCAGATCGACACCGACCGCGGGGATCTCGTGCCTGCGCACCGCGTCGGTGATCGACGGCAGCGTCAGCTGCGCCAGCTGGATCAGCGCGTTCTCGCACGCGAGGCGCTCGCGGATGGCGGCGTCGGCGCGTAGTCGCTGCTGGCGCTCGTTGCGCATGGCAAAGACCATCACGGCCATCGCGAGCAGCAACAGCGGCGCTCCGATGGCGAGTAACAGCACCGCGATTCCTGAGTTCATCAGATCTTTCGTCGTCGTCGACCGCACCACGCCCTGGCCGGTGGGCCCTCACCGGCCGGCCCGGGAGGCATTCGCGTGGCAAGCTTCGCTGCCAGCGACCCGCACACAGTAGCAGCACCATGATCGATTACGACGCGGATCTTCCTGTCCACCATCAGAATTCCCACCCACGCTCCTGGGCAGGTGATCTATTCTGATTTGCTATGCCCCGATCCGGTCGAGGCGGAACCTCGGGTACCGGATACCATCCCCGGGTGGCGAAACTGAAGCTCTCCGTCGATGTCCCCGTCCCGCCGGACCAAGCGTGGGCCCACGCTTCCGACCTGCCCGCGCTCGGCGACTGGCTGAGCATTCACGAGGCGTGGCGCGGCACCCTGCCCGACGGCCTCACCCCCGGCACCGTCCTCGTCGGCATCGCCCGCGTCAAGGGCTTCCGCAACAAGGTCACCTGGACCGTGCGCACCGCCGAACCGCCGCGCCGCCTCGCGCTGACCGGCTCGGGCATCGGCGGCAGCAAGTTCGGGCTCGGGCTGCTGGTCGAACCGGCGGGCAGCGGCTCGAAGGTCGGTGTCGACATCGATCTGGGCGGCGCTCCGCTGTTCGGACCGATCGGTTCAGCTGTCGCGAAGGCGCTGCGCGGCGATATCGAACGCTCCCTCGAAGCCTTCGTCAAGCTCTACGGCTGAGGCGCGACGCGAAAGCCCGGGCGCAACAGCAGGTTCCGTCCGGGCTTTCGCTGCGTGTGGCGTCAGACCACCGCCACTGCTTCGGCGTCGACCGGGGCCTTGGGCTTGCTCCGGGGCAGGAAGAACGCCGGGATCAGGGTCAGCGCCGTCAGAACCACGGTGACCCAGTAGGTGTTACTGAACGCGTCGGCGGCCAGTTCCAGACCTTGCTCGATCACCGACGGCGGCACCTGCGCCGTGAGCTCGGGCTGGGCGTTCGAGGCGATACCGATCTTGGCCTCGGGGTGATCGTTGAGCTGGGCGGCCAGCACGACCGACATCGTCGCCGTGCCGATCGAGGCCGCGGTCTGGTTGATGATGTTCATCAACGTCGAACCGCGCGCGACCTGGGCGTGCGAGAGCGTCTGGATGGCGGCGGTCATCACCGGCATCATGGTGCAGCCCATGCCGAGACCCATCACGAACAGCGCGGCGCCGATCATCAGGTAGGACGTGTCGGCGTGCAGCTGGGTGAAGCCGGCCAGGCCGATGGTGATGAAGGTGATGCCGAACATGACGATCTTGCCCGGCCCGATCTTGTCGACCAGGAAGCCGGCGATCGGCATCGTCAGCATGGCGCCGATACCCTGTGGCGCCATGAGCAGGCCGGAATCGAAGGCCGTCTCACCGCGCACCTGCTGCAGGTAGTTCGGCAGCAGGAAGCCCGCACCGAAGAATGCCGTCGCGAACAGGGACATGGTCAGCACCGAGAAGCGCAGCGACGGATTGCGGAACAGGCGCAGATCGATCAGCGGATGCTCGGTGCGCAGCGCGTGGAACACGAACGCCACCAGCAGCACAGCGCCGATGATCGCCGGAATGAGCACGCGCGCGGCGAGCACCGTGCCCTTCTCCGGGATGGAGGAGACACCGAACAGGAACAGCGCGAGGCCGGGCGAGGCCAGCAGCATGCCGAGGAAGTCGAATGATTCCGACGGCTTCGGCTTGTCGGGCGCGAGCACGATATAGGCCAGGACCAGGGCGACGATACCCAGCGGCAGGTTGATCAGGAAGATCCAGTGCCAGCTGAAGGAGTCGATGAGCCAGCCGCCGAGGATGGGGCCGCAGATCGGGCCGAGCAGCATCGGCACACCGAGCACCGCCATCACGCGGCCGATCCGCTGCGGGCCCGCGGCATGGGTCATGATCGTCATGCCCAGCGGCATGAGCATGCCGCCGCCGATGCCCTGGATGACGCGGAACGCCACCAGCGACTCGATGCTCCACGCCATCGAACACAGCACCGACCCGATGATGAAGAAGATCAGCGCCGCCATATAGAGGCGTTTGGTGCCGAAGCGGTCGGCCGCCCACCCGGTCATCGGGATGACCGAAGCCAGCGCCAGGGTGTAGCCGGTCATGGTCCAGGCGACGACCTCGACGGAGGCCTGGAAGTCCGCCATGAATGTCGGAATCGCGACGGTGACCACGGTGATGTCGAGGATCGACATCACGGCACCGAGGACGACTACGCCCGCCACTTTGAGTACGGCGGCATCCAGCTTGTCAGAGGTGGGATCGGCGGCGGCGCCGATATCCGGAGGTTTCGTCACCGCTTAAGCCTGGCATCTTTCGTCGCCGAAGACCAGCGAAATCCATTGTTCGCGAGCTCGTGTCACACGGGAGCGACCGCCACGGCATCGGCGGCCCGCAGCGCCGTCACCGTCGAATCGGGCGAAGCGGGCAGAAGCGGCAGTCTGACCGCCGCACTGGGGATCTGCCCGCGCTCGGCCAGCACCGCCTTGATCACCGTCGGGTTGGGTTCGGCGAACAGCGCGGCGCCGAGCGCGTCGAGGCGATGGCCGAGCGCACGGCCGCGCGTGACGTCATCGGCGAGCCAGGCGGCGACGAGTTCGGCGTAGGCGGCGGGCGCGATATTGGCCGCGGCCAGGATGCCGCCCCGCGCGCCGAGCGCGAGCAGGGCCGAGGCGAACCGGTCGTCACCGCACAGCACCGTCGTCGCGGACCCGGCACGCGCCATCAGTTCGACACTGGCCGCGTCGACACCTCCCACGGAGTGCTTGAACCCGGCGATGTTCGGAATGCCCGCGAGCCGCACCAGCGTCTCCCCACTGAGCGGGCGCGCGGTGCGGTACGGCACGTCGTAGACGTAGAGCGGGGCCGGACTGGCCGCCGCCAGCGCGGTGAAGTGCGCGACGACACCCTCCTCACTCGGCCGCACGTAGTAGGGCACCACCGCGAGCACTCCCGCGACCGGGTGCCGCATTTCGCCGACCGCCCTGACCGATTCCGCGGTCGCATTGCCGCCCGCGCAGACGATCAGCGGCGCGTTCCGTTCGGCGCACACGGCGGCGCAGAGGTCGAGGACGCGGTCCCGTTCGTCGGCGGTCAACGCCGACGGCTCGGCGGTGGTACCCAAGGCGACGAGTCCGGTCGCGCCCGCGTCGAGGACGCTGTGCGCGTGCCGTTCCAGGGCAGCGGGCGCGAGTGCGCCGTCGGCGGTGAACGGCGTGATCATGGGGACGAACAAACCCTGCAGCGATGTCATGGCTCCATCGTCATGGCGACAGATACATCAGGTCCAGTTCACATTCATGACGATGAACATAAGCTGAACTGATGCTGGATGTCCGCAAGCTCCGCCTCCTGCGCGAACTCGCCCACCGCGGCACCATCGCCGCGGTCGCCGATGCGCTCAGCTACACGCCCTCGGCCGTGTCGCAACAGCTCACCGCCCTCGAGCGCGAGGCGGGCGTCCCCCTCCTGGAACGCACGGGCCGCCGCGTCACTCTCACACCGGCAGCGCATCTGCTCGTCGGCCACACCGAAACGATCCTCGCCGCCCTCGAACGCGCCGATGCCGAATTGGCGGACGCCCGAGACGAACTCGTCGGCACTCTGCGTATCGGCGCCTTCCCCACCGCCGCCCGCACGCTCCTCTCCCCCGCGCTGGTCGCCCTGAGCACCGACCATCCCCGGCTCGAACTCACGGTCACCGAGATCGACCCGGCCGATGTCCCCGACGCCCTGCGCGCGGGTGCCCTCGACATCGCCCTCACCCACGACTACGACCTGGTTCCCGCCACCCCCGACCCCGCCATCCACACCGAGCCCCTGCACACCGAAACCGTCTACCTCGCCACCCGAAACCCCGCACCGGACACCGACCCCCTCCGCGCCCACATCGAATCCCCGTGGATCGCAGGCACACCCGGCACCCTCTGCCACACCGTCACCCTCCGCGCCTGCCAGGCAGCGGGTTTCACCCCTCGCATCCGTCACCACGCCGACGACTTCAATACGGTCCTGGCCTTGGTCGCCGCCGACGCGGGCACCGCGATAGTCCCCGACCTCGCCTTGCCCTCCCCACCCGGCACTGTCTGCCTCACACCGTTGTCGACCCGCCGCCACACCCACCTCGCCTACCGCAACGGCACGGCCACCCACCCCGCCATCGCCGCCGCCCGCACCGCTTTACGCTCGGCTGCCCGAGCGGCGGAACATCATCCGTGAACGACAAACCCACCCGGCCCGATGCCACGGGCAGCTCAGATCGGCAGCCGAGCGCGCGATGACAGCTCAGGCGGTCTTCTCGCGTTGGGGGGTGCGCTGGCGGGTGCGGGTCGCCGAGACCGGGTCGATGTCGGGCATCGACCACTGGGCCGAGAGGGCGAGGCTGGGTTCGCGGCCGGACGCCACGTGCCGGTAGGCGATTTCGGCGGCGGTGTCGGGGTCGCCTGCGGCGATGGCGGCGTAGAGGGCTTCGTGCTCGTCACACTGGGTGCCGGGGTCGCGTTCCTTGGTGAGGTGGAACAGCCAGCGGACGCGAGATTCCAAGGGGCGCAGCAGGGATTGCAGCAGCGGGTTGCCGGAGACCTCGACGATGCGGGCGTGGAAGCCGGCATTCGCGGCGGCGATCGCGGCCTGGTCGCCCGCGGCGGTGGCCTGACGGGCGGCATCGAGTTGCTCGCGCAGGACGGCGAGGTCGCTGGGTTCGGCGCGTTCGGCGGCCAGGCGGGCGGCCAGCACTTCCAGGCTCTCGCGGACGTCGAACAGGTCGCGCACGTCGGTGACGGTGAACGGGGCGACGATCGCGCCCTGACGCGGCACGATGACGACCAACCCCTCGCGCTCGAGCATCTGCAGCGCCTCGCGCAGCGGGATCCGGGAGATCTCCAGCTCGGTCGCGAGATCGCGTTCGACCAGCCGCTGCCCGGGACTCAGCCGCAGGTCGATGATCCGGTCGCGTAGCTCCTCGTAGGCCCGGTCACGCAGCGACTTCTTCGCCGGTTCCTCCGCCACCGCACCATCCTTCCGCGCTTGCACTCCCACCACGGTAGTCCCGCCCACCGTGCGCGACCGTTTCTTACGTTTCGGTAATCCGCCGGTCATCTGCGGGCCCCAGGCTGACACTTAACGGTATACCGCTAAGTGAGCGGTTCGTTCGATCAAGGAGTACCCCGTGCACAAGTCCACTCGGCGCGCGATCGCCTTCGGCTCGGCCGCCCTGGCCGCCGCTGCCCTGCTGTCGGCCTGCGGTTCCTCCGGCACCGCGGCTTCGGGCGGCAAGCTGAAGGTCGGCGTATTCTTCCCCGGCTCGCTCTCGGACACCGGCTTCATGCAGTCGGGATATCTCGGCTACCAGCGCATCGCCGACAAGCTCGGCGACCAGGTGGAACTGAGCAAGGTGGAACAGGTCGCCGCCGCCGACTACCAGCAGGCCCTGGTCCGGTTCGCCTCGACCAACGATCTGGTGATCTCGCTCGGCGGCCAGACCGACGCCGACGTGCGCAAGGTGGCCCCGCAGTTCCCGAACGTGAAGTTCGTCGAGATCGGCGGCCCCGCCGACGCCGAGCCCATGGCCAATCTCGCCTACTACGACCCGCAGCAGGCCGAGGCCGAGTTCCTCAGCGGCGCGGTCGCGGCGGCGGGCTCGAAGGGCGGCGCGGTCGCCTTCGTCGGCGGTGTCGAGCTGCCCGCGATCGTCAACGCCGCCAACGCCTTCGGCAACGGCGCCCGCTTCGCCGAGCCCGGCGTGAAGGTGCTGACCCCGCAGTATGTCGGCGACTTCAACGACCCGGCCAAGGCGAAGCAGGCCGCCCTGGCCGACTACGGCGCAGGCGCAGGCGCGCTCGGCCAGATCGTCAACCTGGGCAAGGCAGGCATGGAGCAGGCCGCGACCCAGTCCGGCGCGGCCATGGTCGGCGGCCCGATCCCCGGCGACTGCACCAACCCCGTCTACCTCGGCTACGTGCACACCGACATCGGTGCCGAGGTGGAGTTCGCCGTCAACGCCGCACTCGACAATTCGTGGAAGGCCGAGAACGTGCGCTTCGGCCTCACCTCGCCCAACCACGGCACCGATTTCGTGTTGTGCAGCAAGGACACCGCGGTCGCCGACGCGCTCGCCAAGGCGAAGTCGGCCCTGTCCACCGGCGCGGTCAAGCCGTACTGACCGTCATGAGTACTCCCGCATTGACCCTGCAGGGCTTGGGTAAGCGCTTCGGTGACGTACAGGCCCTGCACGAGGTAGACGTCACCGTCGAATCCGGCACCGTCCATTGCGTTCTCGGCGAGAACGGCGCGGGCAAGTCGACGCTGTGCAACCTGGTCTTCGGCGGCTACCGGCCCGACACCGGGCGGATGACGCTGGGCGGCACCGAGTTCCGGCCCGACTCGCCCGCTGCCGCAATGGCCGCGGGTGTGGCCATGGTGCACCAGCACTTCAGCCTGGTCACCACGATGACCGTGGCGGAGAACCTGCTGCTCACCCAGCGGGGAGTGCGGATGCGCCGCGCCGAGCTGACCGACCGGCTCGACGAGATCGCGCAGCGCTACCGCCTGCGGATCGACCTCGACCAGCAGGTCGCGACGATGCCGGTCGGCGCGCGGCAGAAGGTCGAGATCGTCAAGGCCCTGCTGCGCGATCCGTCCCTGATCCTGCTCGACGAACCGACCGGCGTGCTCGATCCCGCCGAGATCGACGCGCTGATCGACACCTGCCGCGCCGTCGCCGCCGACGGCAAGGCGGTGGTGCTGGTGACGCACAAGCTCGGCGAGGTCGCCCGGGTCGCCGACGCCGCGACCGTGCTGCGGCGCGGCACGGTCGCCGGCGGCGGGCGGATGTCGAACACCGGCATCGCGCAGCTGCTCACCGCCATGGTCGGCCGCACCGCAGCCGACCTCGATCCGACGGTGGCCGCGACCCTCGGCCTCGACACCGTCGAAACCGCCAGGCCCACAGCGAAAGTCACGCCTGCGATCGGGAGCGAAACGCCGGTGCTGTCCGTCGACGGTCTCCGCGCGTACCGGGCCGACGGCAGCACCGCCCTCGACCAGGTGCGGCTGCGCGTGCGGCCCGGCGAGATCGTCGGCATCGCCGGTGTAGAAGGCAACGGCCAAAGCGAACTCGTCGCCGTCCTGGCGGGCAGTGCACCGGCCGCGGGCGGCACCGTCACCCTCGACTGCACCGATATCACCGCGGCGCGCCCCGCCACCCGCACCGGTCTCGGCCTCGGTGTCGTGCCCGAAGACCGTCACCGTGACGCCATGGTCGCCGACATGACGATCGCCGAAAACCTCTTCCTCGGGCAGCTCGACAGGTTCCGCCGCTTCGGGTTGCTGGACAAACGTGCCATGGGCCGCGCCGCGCGGGCCGAGCTCGCGCGGTTCGATGTGCGCGCCGCGGGGCCGTGGGCGCGCATGGGCGCGCTCTCGGGCGGCAATCAGCAGAAGGTGGTGCTCGCTCGCGAGCTGTCCACCACGAATCTGCGCTGCCTGGTCGCCGCCCAGCCGACGCGCGGATTGGATATCGGCGCGGTCGATTTCGTGCTGACCCAGCTGCGCCGCGCCGCCGCCGACGGCTGCGGTGTGCTCGTGGTGTCGAGCGAGGTGCCCGAACTACTCGCCCTGTGCGATCGGGTGCTGGTCGCCTACCGCGGCGCGCTCACCGGTCCCGTCGACACCGCCGATCCCACCGCGGCACAACAGATCAGCGAATTGATGATGGGAGTGACGGCATGACTGCAACGACCGAGCGCAGGCCGATCCCGGCCGGCTTGCGACGAATCCCGCTGCGCCGCTGGGCACACCAGCCCGTTGTCGTCGCGGCCGCGGCGATGATCGCCGCCGGCGTGGTCGGCCTGATCCTGGCCGCCGTCGCGGGTGCGGCGCCCGGCGCGGCGATGACCGCACTGTGGGAGGGCATGTTCGGCAGCAGCTACGCCGTCGGCGCCTCGCTCAATGTCGCCGCCACCTTGATGCTCGTGGCTGTCGGCTTCACCATCGCGCACCGGGCGGGCCTGGTGAATGTGGGCGGCGAGGGCCAGATCTGCGCGGGCGGGATCGCCGCCACCGCCATCGGGACCACCCTGACCGGCGCTCCTGCCACGGTCACCCTCCCCGCGGTGCTGATCGGCGCGGGGGCCGCGGGCTGGCTCTGGGCCGCGATCGCCGCCTACCTGCGGGTCCGGCGTGGCACCAGCGAGATCATCACCACGCTGCTGCTCAATTTCGTCGGCTTGGCGATGGTACTGCTCGTGGTGCACGAACCCGCGTTGCTGCGGCAGCCGGTGACCTCGTCGGAGACCCTGCCGCAGTCCGAGCAGCTGACCCCGGCGGCGCATCTGCCGCTGCTCGGCATCGAGCGTTCCCCCGCGACCATCGCGCTGTGGATCGCGGTGGTGGCCGCGGTCGGCACCTCGATCCTGGTCCGCCACACCGCACTCGGCACCCGGCTGCGTGCGGTGGGTCTCAACCCCGACGCGGCGATCCGGCTCGGGCTGCCCGTGCAGCGGCTGCGCTTCCTCAGCTTGTCGGGTGCCGGCGCGTTCTCCGGCATCGCGGGCGGATTGCTCGTCGCCACAGCGCCTTTCGTGCTCGCCGAGGGGTTCTCCTCCGGATACGGCTTCTCCGGGCTGGTCGTCGGCCTGCTGGCCCGCGGCTCGGTGGCCGCCGTCGTCGCCGTCTCGCTGCTGCTCGGATTCCTCGTCTCCGGCGGGATCAACCTGCAGCTGGCGGCGAATGTGCCCGCGTCGACCATCGCGGTCGTCGAGTCGCTGATGATCGTGTTCATCGCGGGCGCCGCCCTCTGGACCCGATCGGTGCGCAAGTCCGAACCCGTTGCCCCGCAACCTGTCTCCCCGATCGATACCGCCGACCTCGCAGGAGCACCGCGATGAGTCTCGACACGGTCACCGACATCGCCACCAGCGGTATCGGTTTCACCCTGCCCATCCTCGTCGCCGCGAGCGGAGAACTGGTCAGCGAACGCGCGGGAGTGCTCAATCTGAGCCTCGAAGCCATGATGCTGACCGGCGCGTTCGCCGGGGTACTCGGCGCGGTCACCACCGGTTCACCCGTCCTCGGCGCGATCGCCGCGGTGGCCGCCACGCTGATCTTCGGTGCGCTGCAGGCGATCTGGAGCGTCACCTTGCGGGCCGACCAGATCGTCGTCGGTATCGCGAGCAATGCGCTGGCGCTCGGTGCCACCACCTATGGCGCACGGCTGTTGCTGGCCGACGGCAAGGGCCACAGCGTCCCGGGTTTCGACGCGCTGCGGATCCCCCTGCTGCACCGCATCCCGGTCGTCGGACCCGCCCTGTTCGGGCAGACCGCGCTGGGCTACCTGTGCATCGCCGTCGTCGCCGCGCTGGCGTTCGTGTTCGCCCGCCGCACCAAGCTGGGCCTGGTGATCGACGCGATCGGCGAGGACGCCGTCGCCGCCGACCGCACCGGTCTGTCCGTGCGGGTCGTCCGCTACGGCGGTGTGCTGCTCGCCGCGTTCGCCGCGGGCCTGGGCGGCGCGCAACTGGCGCTGTCGGAGGTGCATTCGTTCAGCGACAACATGACCGGCGGCATCGGCTACCTCGCCGTGGTCGCGGTGATCGCCGGCCGCTGGCGCGCGCTCGGCGTGATCTGGGCGTCGGTGTTCTTCGGCATCGCGCAGGCGCTGCAGTTCGCGCTGCCCGCGCTCGGTGTCGACGTGCCGTTCGCCCTGCTGGTGATGCTGCCCTACCTGATCGCGATCGTCGCCGTCAGCGGCCTGGTCGGCACCAGCCGCTCACCGCGCGACCTGACCGTCGCCTTCGCCCGAACTTCCTGACCCGTCCCCGCTTTCGAGGAGCTCCTCCGTTGACGCTGATCCTGTCGCATTCCGATGTGACCGCCGTGCTCGACCGCAGCGAGGTGCTGACCGCGGTCGAACGGGCCCACGCCGACCTCGCGCTCGGCACCGCGCTCGTCCCGCCGCCACCTGCGATGACACTCGGTGGCGCGGCCTTCGTGCCGATGGTCGCCGCCGCCGAATCCGCCGGGGCCGCCGCCGTGAAACTGCTCGCCGACCTGCCCGCCAACCGCGACCGTGGGCTCCCGGTGCAGCGGTCGGTGATCGTGGTGACCTCGGCGGCCGACGGCGGCTGCGAAGCGCTGATCGACGGGCGGCTGGTCACCGCCGTGCGCACGGCCGCCGCCAGCGCGGTCGCCACGAAATACCTTGCCCGGCAGAATGGTTCGGTTCTCGGCCTGGTCGGCGCCGGCAGCCTTGCCGTCGAGCACACGCGCGCGATCGCCCAGGTGCGCGCGCTGCGCACCGTCCTGGTCTGGTCGCGGTCGACGGAGACGATCGAGCGGTTCGGCACCGCGATCGCCGATCTCGGCCTCACGGTGCGAGCGATGCCGACACCGGAGGCGGTGACCCGCGCCGCCGACATCCTGTGCACGCTCACCCCGTCACGGGAACCGATCGTGCGGGGCGCGTGGTTCGGCGACGGCCTGCACGTCAACGCGGTCGGCGCACCCCCGCGCGCCGACCACCGCGAGGTCGACGGCGCGGCGATGCGCCGTGCGACCGTCGTCGTAGACTCGGTCGGTACCACGCTCACCAAGTCCGGTGACACGCTGCTCGCCCTCGCCGAGGGCGCGATCACCGAGGCGGCGGTGAGCACCGAGCTGGGCGAGGTGATCGCGGGCCGGGCATCCGGTCGCGCCGGCGACGGCGACATCACCCTGTTCAACTCGGTCGGCATCGGCCTGCAGGACCTGGCCGCCGCCCGACTGCTCATCGACAAGGCTCGTGCCAACGGCATCGGAACGGAAGTGGACCTCGCGAAATGACCGCACTCACCGATATCGACATCACCCACCTGCGTCGCGCCATCGACCTCGCCGGCCAGGCCGCGGCGCGTGGTGACCGGCCCTTCGGGGCGGTCACCGTCGACCGCGACGGCCGCGTGCTCGCCGAGGGCACGAACGCGGTGAGCAGCAGCGGCGACGTCACCACCCACGCCGAACTCGTCGCGATCACCACCGCCACCGCGGCGGGACACGCCGAGGCGTTGCGTGGCTCGACCATGTACGCGAGCGGCGAGCCGTGTCCGATGTGCGCCGCCGCGATGGTGTGGGCGCGGGTCGGGCGGATCGTCTTCGCCGCGGCGGCCGCCGAATTCGGCCAGATCCTGCCCGACGGCCCGCGTTTCGCGCTGACCTGCGCCGACCTGGTCGCCACCTCGAACGTGCCGGTCGAGGTCAGTGGCCCGCATCTGGGCGGGGAAGCGCTCGAGGTCTTCCGTGCCGCCACGGCGGGCTGACCCACCGATCACCGGACCGGAACGGACTCCCCACCCAGCTCGCGCTGTTCCTCGATCGCCTCGGGCGTGCCAGGGACCTGGGTGCCGCGCAGCGAGACGCCCTTGGTCTCGATGAGGAAGTAGGCGGCGATCAAGCCGACCAGGCAGGCGCCGAACATGTAGTACGCCGGGAACAGGTGATCACCGGTCGCCTCGATGAGCGCCTGGTTGACCACCGGTGCGGTACCACCGAACAGCGAGGTCGCCACGTTGTAACCGATCGCCACGCCGGCGAAGCGCACGATCGTGGGGAACATGGCCGGGAAGGTCGCCGAGATGGTCGCCAGCTGCGGCGCGTAGAGCAGGCCTAGGATCGCGAACCCGGCGATGGCGCCGGTCAGCGAGCTGCCGATCAGCTTGTACACCGGGATGACCATGATCATCAGCGCCGCGCACGAGAACAGCCACATCGGCCTGCGCCCCACCCGGTCGGAGAGCGCGCCGAGGAACGGCAAGGTCACCAGCATGGCGAGCTGGCCGATCAACGGGACGAGCAGCGCGTCGGATTCCGCCATGCCCAGCGTCGTCCCCAGGTAGGTCGGCGTGTAACTGAGCAGCGAATAGTTCACCACATTCAGCGCGATCACCAGGCCGAACAGGGTCAGGACGGGACGCAGGTATTTCGTCACCAGATCGCGGTAGACGCCGACCACTTCCTCGGTTTCGTCCTTGCTCTCGACCTCGCGGAATACCGGCGTGTCCTCCACCCGGTTCCGCAGGTACATACCGATCAGCCCCAGTGGCGCGGCGATGAGGAACGGCAGCCGCCAGCCCCACGATTCCATCGCCGTATCGTCGAGAATATTCACCAGCAACAGGGCGACAAGATTGCCGAGCGTGAATCCGGCCAGCGTACCGACTTCGAGAAAACTGCCATAGAAACCGCGCTTGCGGTCCGGCGCGTATTCGGCCATGAATGTCGCGGCGCCGCCGTATTCGCCGCCCGCGGACAATCCCTGGACCATGCGCAACAGGTAGAGCAGGATCGGCGCGGCGATGCCGATGACCTCGTAGCTGGGGATCAAGCCGACCGCCAGGGTCGACGCCGCCATCAGCACGATGGTGGTGGCGAGCACGCGTTTACGGCCGATCCGATCGCCCAGCGGTCCCCAGATCATGCCGCCGATGGGCCTGATCAGAAACGAGACCGCGAATCCGAGCAGTGTGTAGACCACGCTCGAACCCGTCCCGTCGCCGGGAAACAACGACGCGGCGATATAGGTCGCCAGGTAGGCGTAGACGCCGTAATCGAACCATTCGACCGCATTTCCGATCGCCGATGCACCGATGGCTCGGTGCAGCACCGATTTCGATTCCTGTGACATCCACAAAACCTCTCGTCGTCGCCTCTTCGGACTACCCGGCGATTTCGCCGGGCAAACGTTGCGACTACGCGAAGAAGGCCCTGGGTTCAGGCGAGAGCCGACAGTTTGCCCGCGAGAACAGTTTTCTCGCGTTCGTTGCCACACAGCCGGACTGCCTCGGCCAGTGCGTCACGCGCCTCGTCGGTGCGGCCGAGCCGCGTGAGCAGTTCGCCGCGCACACTCGGCAGCAGATGCGAATTCGCCAGCGCCCCACCGGCGGCCAGTGCGTCGACGATCGGCAGCGCGGCGGCGGGCCCGTCCGCCATCGATACCGCCACCGCCCGGTTCAGCTCCACCACCGGTGACGGCGCGAGCCTGCCCAGCGCTTCGTAGAGCAGCACCACCCGCTCCCAGTTCGTCGCCTCGACCGACGGTGCGACAGCATGACATTCGGCGATCGCGGCCTGCAGTCCGTACGCGCCGAGCCCACGCCCGACCTCGGCGGCCTTGACCAGCGCGGCCCGGCCACGCCGGATCGCCGAACGGTCCCAGCGGCGCCGATCCTGCTGCTCGAGCAGCACCGGCTGCCCATCGGGACCGGTTCGCGCGGGAAACCGCGCCGCGGTCAGCTCGAGCAGCGCGAGCAATGCGAACACCTCGGCCTCGCCCGGCATCAGCCGGGCCAGGACCCGCGCGAGCCGCAATGCCTCACCGGCCAGGTCGAACCGGATGAGATCGCCGCCGGTGCTGGCCGACGACCCCTCGGTGAAGATCAGGTAGATCACCCCGAGCACCGATCCCAGCCGGGCCCGGCGTTCGGCCGCGGGCGGCACCTCGAACGCGACCTCGGCCGCACCGAGTGTCTTCTTCGCCCTGGTGATCCGCGCCTGCACGGTCGCGGTCGGCACCAGGCAGGCTCTGGCGATCTCGTCGCTGGTCAGACCGCCGACCACACGCAATGTCAACGCCAGCCGGGCTTCCCGCGACAGCACCGGGTGACACGAGATGAACATCAGGGCGAGCACGTCGTCGTCGATCTGGTCGGGATCCCACAGGACCTCCGCGGCCGCGCGGGCCGGGTCGGCGGCCTCGCCGCCGGTCAGCACGCCACCCTCGCCGAGATTGCCCGCGAGGGTGGCGTACCGCTCGTCGAGGGCGGCGCGGCGCCGGAACGCGTCGATCGCGCGGCGCCGTCCGACGGTGAGCAACCACCCGGCCGGTTGCCGTGGCACGCCGTCGCGCGGCCACGTCACCAGTGCCTCGGCCAGCGCCTCCTGCGCGAGATCCTCGGCCATCGCGAAATCTCCGGTGTAGCGGGCCAGCGCGCCGACGATCCGGGCCGATTCGATCCGCCAGACGGCGGCCACGGCTTCCCGGCCGGTGTGGTGGGTCATCGTCGCTGTGCTCAGAGCTGGCCGGTGGCCTCGCGCCAGGCGCGTTCCTTCATGATCCAGGTATTGTCCTGCGGGAATTCGTCGATGCTGGGGACCCGGCGGATCTCGGTCTTGACGCCCGGCCCGGTCATCGGCATCCGCTTGGCCCATTCCACCGCCTCCTCCTTGGAGGCGACATTGAGGATGTAGTAACCGCCGAACAGTTCCTTGGTCTCGCCGTAGGGTCCGTCGGTGACGACCGGGGGTTCCGAGGCGTAGTCGACGACCACTGTGTCGGCGGCGTCGTCGAGGCCCTCGGCGGCGACGAGCACGCCGGCCCGGATCAGTTCGTCGTTGAATTTGCCCATGGTTTCCAGGATCTCGTTGAAGTCGAGCTGGGCGGTCTTGGCCCAGGCTTCGTCGGTCGCGCGCATGATCAGCATGTACTTCATGGTGTGTCTCCTCGGGTAGGTGCGGATCCTTCGTTCATCCCTAGGTCGAACGGGCCACGACACCGATCGACAACCGATCGAAACTTTTTCCAGGACTATTTTCCGCAGCCTACGACGGCGGCCGGGTGACCCGCACGATCGCGAGTGCGCGATCCGGGTACCCGCGACGGCTCGGCGTGATACATCTCGAAGAGACCTGTCACGCGACACAGAGGACAGGCAGAGGGGCAAGGAGTCCATCGTGAGCGCAGTCCTCGTCGAGCAACGCGAGCATGTGCTGGTCGTCGTCATCAACCGGCCGCAGGCCATGAACGCGGTCGACGCCGAGGTCAGCACCGGTGTGGGCGAGGCGCTCGAGCAGGCCGAGGCCGACGCGCAGATCCGGGCCGTCGTGCTCACCGGCGCCGGCGAGCGCGCATTCTGCGCGGGCGCCGACCTCAAGGCGCTCGGCCGCGGTCAGGGGATTCTGGCTCCCGGACACGAGGATTGGGGCCTGGCCGGATATGTGCGTCATCCGATCAGCAAGCCCACCATCGCCGCGGTGAACGGCTTCGCGCTGGGTGGCGGCACCGAACTCGTCCTCGCCAGCGACCTCGCCGTCGCCGCCGAGACCGCCACGTTCGGCCTGCCCGAAGTCGCGCGCGGCCTGTTCGCGGCCGCCGGTGGCGCCTTCCGGCTGCCCGAGCAGCTGCCGCGCAAGGTCGCCATGGAGATGATCCTCACCGGCGAACCGATCACCGCCGCCCGCGCGCTCGAACTCGGGCTGGTCAACCGGGTCGTCCCGGCCGACCTGGTCCTCGACGCGGCCCTGGAGCTGGCGGGCCGGATCGCCGCGAACGCGCCGCTGGCGGTGCAGGCGAGCAAGCGGGTCGCGCTCGGCCTGGTCGACGGCAAGATCGCCGACGACGCGGCCTGGGACCTCACCAACCGCGAGATCATGGGCGTCGCGCAGACCGAGGACGTCCGCGAGGGCACCCTCGCCTTCGCCGAGAAGCGCAAGCCCCACTGGCAGGCTCGCTGACCGCGATGCGGATTCTGATTCTCGGCGCCTCGGGCTTCGTCGGCAGCGCGCTGCACGCGCAGCTGGGCGAACGCCACGAGGTCGTCGGGACCAGCAGGGCCGGGAACGGGCTGATCCCGGTGGATCTCGCCGATGCCGATGCGGTCCGCGCACTCGTCATGGACCGCATCGACGTGGTGATCCATACCGCCGGGATCGTGGATCTGGTTGCTGCCCAACGGGATCCGGAGGCCGCCTACGCGGCGAACGTCGCACCGATGGCGGCGCTGCTCGACGCCGTGGACGACGCGGGCGCGAAACTGGTGTATCTGTCGACCGACAACGTGTTCGACGGCACCCGGGACCACTACGACGAAACCGCCCTGCGCACACCGATCAACGTCTACGGCTGCACCAAGTCCGCCGCCGAGCAGTTGGTCCTGGCCCGCGGCGGGCACCTCGTTGCCCGGCTCCCGCTGGTCTACGGCCGCAGCCCGCGCTCGGACAAATTCCTCGCCCGCTTCGCCACCCCGACCATCGAGGCGCGCACCGATATCGTGTGCAACCCGCTCTATCTCCCCAGCTTGGCGCCCATGCTCGAGCACCTCGCGGACGAGAAGGGCGTGGTCCACCTGGCCGGTTCGGAGACAGTGAGCCGCTACGAGCTGATGACTCGCGTCCGCGACCGGCTCGGCGCGCCGACCCGAATTGTGCCCACCGGCAACGATTCCGCGCCACCGGACTGCCCGCGGCCACGGCGGCTGATCCTGCGCAGCGTCCGGCACAGCCACACCGGCCCCGCGGTGGACGCCGCCCTCGACGACCTCATCGGCCCTGCGCCGACGCCTCCGCCTGGGCGCTGATCGCCGTCCCCATCCACCGGCGCAGGTAGCGCCGTAGTTCGTCGTCGCCGCGTGGCGGGTTGCCGGGCGAGAGGAAGAACGACTGCATGGTGCGCAGGGCGTATTCGACGAGTTCGCGCAGCGCCGGTTCGTCGTATCCGTGTGCCGCCCAGTCGACATCGAAGCGCCGGATCATCGTCATGCCGAAGGCCTGCGCCTCGTCGGAGGTGAGGCTGTCGGTGTGGAGGTTCGCGTACGAACTCGACAGCAGGATGCCCAGGTGCGGGGTCTGACGGACCTCGGTGAGGGTGTAGACGACGGCCTCGATCATCGCGTCGGCCGGGTCGTCGAGCCCGCGAACGTGCGCCGTCAGCCGATCGAGGAAGCCGTCGACCGAGGCGATGGCCGCGGCCGTCATCAGGGCGTCGGCGCTGGGGAAATACCGGTAGACGGTCTGGCGGATGACGCCGAGCGATTCCGCGACGTCGGCGATGCTGATCTCCGCGCCGGTCCGGCCGATGAGTTCGACCGCGGCGGCGACGATCCGGCGCGCGGCCTCCGCATCGTCAGCCGGCGGACTGCCACCCCATCCACGTCTGCGCGCCACCGGGTGGACGCTAGCACAACCCCAGGTCACAGCGAATTCCGTAAAAGTGATCATACACGCGAAGGCCTTTGCGTATGATTACCTCATCACCCGAGCGGCAGGCACACGCCCGAACAACGAGGTACTCCACGTGACCGACCTTCATGTCCGCAAAATGGACTTCGCCTTCTCCGACTACGACGTGCCGTTCCTGTGGAATCCACAGAACCCGGCCTTCTCCTCGATGGCCAATGCCGTCTCGTTCCTGGCGATCGGCTTCGAGAAGATGATCGTGCAGCTGATCACGCAGGCGAAACCGCAGATCACCGACCCCGAGGTAGCCGAGGAAGCCGACGCGTTCATGCGTCAGGAGGGCCAGCATTCGACCGCCCACCGCCAGCACGTCAAGGCACTGATCCGGCGCTATCCGGGCCTGCAGCAGACCCTCGACGCGGTGATCGGCGAGTTCGACAAGCTCACCGCGAGCACCCCGGTCAAGTACCGCCTCGCCTACACCGCCGATCTCGAGGCGACCTTCACGCCGGTGTTCAAGCTGATGCTCGACAACGACTCGACCCTGTTCGCCCCCGGTGACGATCGGGTCGCCTCGCTGTTCATCTGGCATTTCGTCGAGGAGGTCGAGCATCGCAGTTCGGCGCTGATCATCTTCAACTCCGTGGTCGACAGCGAGCTGTACCGGATGCGGGTGGCGCCCTCGATCTTCCGGCACGTATTGCAGGTGATCCGAGTGGCCTGCGAGGGCTTCAACGAGCATGTGCCGCTGGCAGATCGGCAGGTCGACGCGCTGTCGATGTTCGCGAACTACCGTCGCGGGCAGACCCTGCGCCGGTTGCTGCCCGGGCTGCGGCCCGCCGACAACGGCACCATGCCTCGCGCGTTCGACGATCTGGGCCTGGGTGAACAGCTCGTCGCCCTGGGCGGCATCATCCGCAGCCAGATGCCTCGGCACAATCCCGCGCACGAGAACCTGCCCGCGCTCGCCGACGAGTGGTTCCGCCGCTATGACGAGGGCTACGACGTCACCCGTTGGTACACCGCCGATTCCGTCAGTTCGTAGGAGGGCCGCCCGATGGCCGAACACTGCTCACCCACCTTCGCCGAGCTCGCCACCCAGCTCGGTTTCTCCTGCGAGGAAGCGGGCGGACTCGTCGAGTTCCGTAGTCCCTTCGCCCTGGAGAACTGGACGCTGCCGGTTCTCGAGATCACCATCGTGCTCGGCGCGGTGCTCGCGCTCTGGTACGCGATCGTGCGCCTGCGCCGCCACGGCGACCCCACCGACCTGGTGTTGTGGTTCGGCGCGACCGCCTACCTGTTCGTGATCGAGCCGCCGCTGTACTTCCCGGCCGCGTTCGGCATCGAGGACCATGTCGACACGATGTTCGCGCACAACGTGTTCACCGTGGATTTCCTGTGGGGCCGATTGCCGATCTACATCGTGGCGATCTATCCGCTGATGGCCACGATGGCCTTCGGGATCGTCCGGATGCTCGGCATCTTCCGGCGCTACGGCGTGCTCGTGGGCGCGATCTGCGTGGGTTTCGTGCACCACGCGTTCTACGAGATCTTCGACCATCTCGGCCCGCAGCTGCGGTGGTGGGAGTGGTCGGTGGACAATCCCATCAACCAGCCGATGTTCGACTCGGTGCCGGTGGGCAGCGTGGTGGTGTTCGCCGCGCTGTGGCCGATGTCGCTGGCGTTCTGCGTGCAGTACTTCGTCGGCCGCCAGGTCGATCAGGGCCGGGACTTCTCCGGCGTCGAATTGGTCTGGCGCACGGTGGTGATCGGCCTGCTGGCCTCGGTGGGCACCTTCCTGCTGCCGCTACCGGCGACAGTGCTCGGTGCGGGCAGTACGACGGTGCGCGGCGTGGTCTACCTGCTGGAACTGGCCGTGCTCTCGCTGGTCGCCGCGGTCGTCCTGGTGCGCCGGTGGCGTGAGCTGCGGAGCGGTGACACGGCGGAGCCGCGCTACCTGAACCCGTTCGTTCAGCGCTATGCCATCGTCTATCTCGTTGTCCTGGCCGGACTCTGGCTCGCCTCGCTGCCCGCGTTCTTCGACGCGGTGGACGGCGAGACGGCCACCGGTGATCCGATCGGCAACCTCTGGTACACGACGGGCTGCTTCGCCATCGCCGTTCTGTCGGTGCTGGCCACCTTCACGCTGCCCCGTCCAGGCGACGAGGCCGCCGCGCCGGAGTCGGCGAACGCGGTGGTCACCAGCTGAGCCGACGCCGCCCGCCCCGGGAGTTCCGCGGCGGGCGGCGGATCTCCAATGCCCCTGGCCACCCTGGTCTACGGCGTCGCCACCGGCCGCTACCTCACCGCCATGCCGAACGGTGGGTGTCGGTGATCCGGGATCGAGAGCGGCGGGCGGCCTGACCTTCGCCCCGGAGGAGGACGCCGCCGGACAACCGGCTGGGGTGGCAGGTGGCGGCGGCGATCGATCTGTTCGGCACCACAGGTCCGGGGGACATATACGGCTCCGTACCATCGACATATGAGCGTCACCGACCACACCGAGCGCACGGCCGACACCAGCTCGCCCGAAACCGGGACGCGGACGGCCACGCCGGAGAAAGTCGTGCGGCGGCGCCCCAAGAACCGTCGCGCCCAGATCGCCGCGGAGGCCGCGTCCGCGTTCGGCGCCCACGGGTACCACGGCGTGAGCATGGAGGACATCGCCGGCAGGCTCGGAATCAGCTCGGCCGCGCTCTACCGCCACTACCGGAGCAAGTACGCGCTGTTCCGGGAGGAGCTGTTCCGGCTCGCCGAGGTGACGGTGGCGGCGGTGACGCTGCCCGAGGACGCGGCGGATTGGTCACCGCAGGAACGATTCGACCATGTCATCGACGCCGTCATCGCCAAGACCATCGGCAATCGGTCGACCACCGCGCTGGTCCGCTGGGAACGCCGTTATCTCGACGAGGACGACCGGCAGGCCCTCGACGACAAGTTCACCGAGGCGGTTCGCCTGCTCGGCGGCCTGGTCCGTGAGCTGCACCCCGGACTCACCCGCGACGACGTCGCCGTCCGCTCAGTGGCAGTGTTCAGCGTGGTCAGCAGCATCGGCGACCACCACGCGACCCTGCCGACCAGACTGCTCACTCCCCTGCTCGCCTCGACCTGCCGGGCACTGATCGATGTCGACCTGCCCGCGCCGGAACCCGCGCGCCCCCCGGCGGAGCCCGACACCGGATCGCCGTTCATGCACGAAGTGCTGCTGTCGAAGTCGGTCGAACTGTTCCATGAGCGCGGCTACCAGAATGTCAGCGTCGAGGACATCGCCACCGCCGCCGATCTGGCCACCGCCTCGGCGGTCTACCGCTACTACCGCAGCAAGAGCGACCTGCTCGCCGCGGCGTTCCGGCGCGCGGCCGATATCGTGTCCGGCGCGATCGGCCCGACGGTCGCCGCTTCGGCCACCCCCGCCGAAGCACTGTCGTCACTGATCGACATGTACGTGCAGGGCTCCTTCGCCGAACGCGCCCTCACCTACGTCTATTACGCCGAGTTCGGCAATGTGGCACCCGAAGACCGGGTGACGCTGCAGCACATCCAGCAACTGGTCATCGCCGAATGGACCAAGCTCCTGGTGCAGGTCCGCCCCGAGCTGACGGACGCTGAAGCACGCATCCTCGTCCACGCCGGCTTCGCCCTCGTCGTCGACCTCGGCCGGGCCTTCGGCGACGCGGGCGTCGCCCCCCAGAACCGCGTCATCACCCTCCACCGCACCACCCTGTTCGGCCACGCCTGACCACAACTCGCTGCCACTCCGGGGTGGAGTGGCAGCGAGTGCTGGTGCGGCAGAGACAGTTACAGCCCCAGGGTGCGGCCGATGATGTCGCGCTGGATTTCGCTGGTGCCGCCGAAGATGGTGGAGACCAGGGCGCCGCGGACGTGCTTCTCCATGTCGAACTCGCGGGCGTAGCCGTAGCCGCCCATCATCTGCATGCCTTCCAGCGCCACCCGCTTGCTGGTCTCGGTGGCCTTGAGCTTGGCCATCGAGGCCTCCCTGGCGAGCACCTTGTTCGGGTTGGCGTCGGCTTCCCTGGCCACGCTGTAGATCAGCAGCTTGGTGCATTCGATCTCGGTGGCCAGGTCGGCCAGGCGGTGGCGCAGCGACTGGAACGAGCCGACCGGCCTGCCGAACTGCTTGCGCTGGGTGACGAAGGCGATGGTGTCCTCGAAGGCGCGTTCGGCGGCGCCCAGGCTCATGGCGGCCAGGATGAGGCGCTCGAAGTTGAGCCCGGTCATCAGCTGACGCCAGCCGTTGCCCTCCTCGCCGACCACCGCGTCCTCGGGCAGCACGCAGTCGGTGAAGTACAGGTCGTTGGTCTCGGTCTGGTTGCCCATCAGCTCGATCGGCGTGATCTGCAGGCCGGGGGTGTCGGCGGGCACGTGGAACATGGTCATGCCCTCGTGCTTTCCGCCCTCCTTCGAGGTGCGGGCCACGAGCAGGATGTTCTCGGAGATGTGGGCGTTGGAACACCACGTCTTCTGGCCGTTGATCAGCCAGCCGTCGGCGGTCTTGACCGCCTTCGTCGACAGGTTGCCCACATCCGAGCCCGCCTCGGGCTCCGACATCGAGATCGACTGGGAGGCACCGCGAACGATGCCGCGCAGCACATTCTCTTTCTGCGCCTCGGTGCCGAACTTGGCGTAGGCGCCACCGGTGATCAGCGTCGGACCGATCGCGCCGATCGGCAGCATGCCGCGCAGCGATTCCTCGAGCAGGATGCACATGTCGACCATCGAGGCATCCGAGCCGCCGTACTCCTCAGGCACCGTCAAACCCAGCCAGCCGAGCTCGGCCATCTTCGCGTACACGCCGGGGTTGTGCTGTTCCTTGTCGTGCTCGGTCAGCGCGTCACGCTGCTCCCGAGTCCCCGCCTCGCGCTTGGCGAACGCGGCCACGGCCGCGGCGAAATCCTTCTGTTCCGGGCTGAATTCGACGCCCATAGTGTCCCTCTTCTTCCGTGCTGATCGATGGTTGGGTCTACTTGGCTCGCCCGAAACGGAGGGCGGTGAGCTTGCGCACGGTCGACAGCGTCGACTCCGTGCGGGCGAACGACAGCAGCGCCATGCCGGGAATCATGAAGCGCTGCCGCGCGATCGAATGCGGCCGGGTGAACCCGAGCAGGCCCGCGGCGCCGTGGATGCGGCCGATGCCGGATTCGCCGACACCGCCGAAGGGCAACGCCGGGATCGCCGCATAGGCGGCCGGGCTGTTCACCGAGGTCGCGCCGGCGCGCAGCTGCCGGGCGATCTCCATGCCGCGCTTGCGCGAGAACACCGACGAGGCGAGCCCGTACTCGGAGGCATTGGCCAGCTCGATCGCCTCCTCGACAGTGCGCACCGAGCGCACGGTGAGCGTGGGCCCGAAGGTCTCCTCCCGGACCGCGACCGAGTCCTCCGGCACATCGAGCAGCACGATCGGGCCGACGAACGGCGCCTCGATCGACTCGGGCCCGCCCACGACGGCGGTACCGCCGTTGGCCAGGGCGTCCTCGACATGCTTGGTGATCACGTCGACCTGACTCGGCAATGTCATCGGGCCGTAGGAGGCGTCCGGACCCGAGCCCGGCCTGAGGTCGGTGACCCGTTTGGTCAGCTCGGCCAGGAACTCGTCGAGCACGGAGGCGACGACGTAGCAGCGCTCGGTACCCACGCAGGTCTGCCCCGAATTGGCCATCGCCGACCAGGCGACCGCGTCGGCGGCGGCCGCGATGTCCGCGTCCTCGGCGACGATCGCGGCGTCCTTGCCGCCGCATTCCAGCACGACCGGCGTGAGCCGCGCGGCGGCGGCCGCCATGATCCGCTTGCCCGTCGCGGTCGACCCGGTGAACGCGATCATGTCCACGCCGGACTCGACCAGGGCCCGGCCGGTCTCCCCCGGACCGCTCACCACGCTCAGAATGCCCTCGGGCAGTGCGGGATTCGCCGCGGCGAACGCGTCGGCGTACCAGTGGCCGACGCCGGTGGTCAGCTCACTGGGCTTGAAGACGACGGTGTTGCCCGCGGCCAGCGCATAGGCGATCGAGCCGTTCGGCGTGTAGACCGGGTAGTTCCACGGCCCGATCACCCCGACCACGCCGTGCGGTCGCTGCTCGATCACGGCCTCGTGGTTGGCCATCATCATCCCGGGCCATACCTTCTTCGGCCCCAGGATCTTGCGGGCGTTCACCGCGGCCCAGTTCAGGTGTTCGACGGCGGTGACCACCTCGAGATAGGCGTCGTCGGCGGTCTTGCCGTTCTCGGCGCTGATCAGCGCGCAGAACTCGTCGACGTTGACGACGAGGTGGGCTGCCCACCGTTGTAAGGCCCGCTTCCGCTCCGTGAACCCGAGTTCACGCCAGGTCTGCGCCGCCACGCGAGCGCGCTCGACCGCAGCGGCGACCGTGGCGGCGCCGTCGACCGGCCAGCTGCCGACCGGTTCGCCGGTGGCCGGGTTGGCAGTGGCGATCATTGTCGCAGAAACAGGTGCGGTAGTGGGGGTTTCGGTCATCCTCGACCATCCTTCGTCCAACTCGGTGGTCATCCTGCGGCCGGACGGCCGAGCAGGACACTCCTGGGATCCAACAGGGCGGCGCGGACTGTTGACAGGTCGCGCCGACCGCCGTTAAGTTAATCACAATTCTCGTTAAGTTAATCATGGTTCTCGTCGGTTGCAAAGCATTCCCAGCGGACTGCGAGCGACGGGAACGTCGAATCCGGAGGGAGGGCGCGATGTTGCGCACCCGATTCACCGAGGCTTTCGGTGTCGAGCACCCGATCGTGCAGGGCGGGATGATGTGGGTCGGCCGAGCCGAGCTCGCCGCGGCCGTGTCGAACGCCGGCGGTCTTGGCATCGTCACCGGTCTGACCCAGCCCACGCCGCAGGCACTGCGCGAGGAGATCGCCCGCACCAGGGACCTCACCGACAAGCCGTTCGGGGTGAATCTGACGATCCTGCCGTCGATCACGCCGCCGCCGTACGAGGAGTACCGGCAGGCGATCATCGACGGCGGTGTGCCCATCGTGGAGATCGCGGGCGGCAATCCGGCCACCCACCTGCCCTTCCTCAAGGACGCCGGGATCAAGGTGCTGCACAAGTGCACCAGCGTCAAGCACGCGCTCAAGGCGCAGCAGGTCGGCGTCGACGGCGTCAGCATCGACGGCTTCGAATGCGCAGGCCACCCCGGCGAGAACGACACCCCCGGCCTGGTGCTGATCCCCGCCGCCGCCCGGGAACTCGAGATCCCGATGATCGCCTCGGGCGGCATCGCCGACGCGCGCGGGCTGGTCGCCGCGATGGCGCTGGGCGCCGACGGCGTCAACATGGGCACCCGGTTCCTGTGCACCGTCGAGTCGCCGATCGCGCACACAGTCAAGGAGCAGATCGTCGCCAACACCGAGCTCGACACCAAGCTGATCTTCCGGACCATGAACAACACCGCCCGGGTCGCCGACAACGCCGTCAGCCGCCAGGTCGTCGAGATCGAGCGCGGCGGTGGCACGTTCGCCGATGTGCGCGAGCTGGTCGCGGGCGCGCGGGGCCGCAAGGTCTACGAGGAGGGCGATGTCGACGCCGGCATCTGGAGCGTCGGCCAGTGTCAAGGCCTGATCCACGACATCCCCACCTGCGGCGATCTGGTCGCGCGCATCGTGCGCGAGGCCGAGGACCTCATCGCGGGCCGGCTGGCGGGCACGATCGTCGAGGCGGTCGCCCGATGAGCGAGAGCCTGCACGTCGACTCCGAACACGGCGTCCTGCGCATCACGATCGATCGCCAGGCCAGGATGAACGCGATCGACCTCGCGACCATGGCCGAACTGGCCGAGGCGATCACGGCGGCCGCCACCGAGCCGACCACCCGGGTGATCGTACTGACCGGCGCGGGCAAGGCGTTCTGCACCGGCGCCGATCTCGCCGCGGCGGCCGCCGCGGGCGGCAACGAGGCGACGCCGGAGTTGGTGATGGACACCGCCAACAGCGTGATCCGTGCGATCGTCGACTCGCCCCTGCCGGTGATCGCGCAGGTCAACGGACCCGCTGCCGGGGTGGGCGCCTCGATCGCGCTGGCCGCCGATCTCATCTACGCCGCCGACGACACCTACCTGCTGCTGCCGTTCACCTCCATCGGCCTGATGCCCGACGGTGGCGCGACCGCGATGGTCGCGGCGGCCATGGGACGGGCGCGGGCCGCGGAGATGGCACTGCTCGGTGCCCGCCTGCCCGCGGGCGAGGCCGCCGCGGCCGGCCTCATCACCGGGAGCGTGCCCGCCGCGGACCTCACCGAGCACGTCGACACCGTCGCCGCGAAACTCGCGACAGGCCCCCGGCGGGCGCTCGAGCTGACCAAGGCCGCGATCAACGCCGCGACCCTGTCCGAGCTCGACGGCGCGCTCGCGCGGGAGAAGCACGGCCAGACCGAACTGCTCACCTCCGCCGACTTTCTCGAGGGGATGACCGCGATGCTGACCCGCCGCGCCCCGAATTTCGCCGGCGCTCCCCGCCCGATCGCCGACCCGGCCTAGTTCTCTCGAGGAGACGACGATGTCCACTGCCGCAGAACCGATGCGCTCGCGACGCAATCACTGGATGAACCAGATCGCGATCCACGCCACCACCATCCCCGACGCGCCCGCGCTGCGCTATCTCGGCGAGACGACCACCTGGCGCGAACTGCACGAGCGGGTGCAGAAGCTCGCCGACGCCCTGGCCCGGCGCGGTGTCGGCCCCGGCGACCGGGTGCTGATCCTGATGCTCAACAACACCGAGTACATCGAATCGGTGTTCGCCGTCAACACTCTCGGCGCCATCGCGGTGCCGGTGAACTTCCGGCTCACCCCGCCCGAGATCGCCTACCTGGTCACCGACAGCGGGGCCACGACGATCATCACCGAGGCGATGTTCGCCCCGCTGGTCACCGCGGTCGCCGCCCAGACCGGCGGCCTGGACACCCGCATCGTGGTCGGCGTCGGCACGTGTGAGGGCATGCTCGGCTACGACGACCTGCTCGCCGAGGCGGGTGAACCGCACGAGCCGCTCGACGTGCCCGAGGACACCGCCGCGCTGATCATGTACACCTCCGGCACCACCGGAAACCCCAAGGGCGCGGTGCTGACCCACCTCAACATGAACGCGCAGGCGCTCACCTGTATCCGGGCCATGCGCTACAGCCCCGACGACATCGCCTTCTGCGCGTCACCGCTGTTCCACATCGCCGGATTGGGTTCGGTCGCTTCCTGTTTCGTGCTCGGCTCGCTGACGGTGATCCATCCGCTCAAGGCGTTCGATGCCACCGAGGTCCTCGACGCGTGGGAGCGCGAGCGGGCCACCTCGGTGTTCCTGGTCCCGGCGCAGTGGCAGATCGTCTGCGCCGATCCCTCGGTGCCACAGCGTGATCTGCGCCTGCGGGTGATCAGCTGGGGCGCCGCGCCCGCCTCCGACACGGTGCTGCGGGCCATGGCCGAGACCTTCCCCGACGCCCTCAATGTGGCGGTCTTCGGGCAGACCGAGATGTCGCCGATCACCTGCGTGCTCGACGGCGAGGACGCGATCCGCAAGCTCGGGTCGGTCGGCAAGCCGATCCCGACCATCGCCACCCGGATCGTGGACGACGAAATGAATGATGTCGCCCCGGGCGAGATCGGCGAAATCGTCTATCGCGGACCGACCTTGATGCGCGAATACTGGAACAACCCGCGCGCCACCGCCGACGCGTTCGCGGGCGGCTGGTTCCACTCCGGAGATCTGGTCCGCCGGGACGAGGAGGGGTTCGTCTACGTCGTCGACCGCAAGAAGGACATGATCATCTCCGGCGGTGAGAACATCTACTGCGCCGAGGTCGAGAACGTGCTCTTCAGCCATCCCCGCATCCGCGAAGCCGCGGTGATCGGCCGGGCCGACGACAAGTGGGGCGAGGTGCCGGTGGCGATCGTCGCCGTCGAGGACGCCGACGCGATCGGCCTCGCCGATCTCGAAGCCCACCTCAACGCCCACCTGGCCCGCTACAAGCACCCGAAGGACCTCGTCGTGGTGGACACCCTGCCGCGCAATGCCGGCGGCAAGGTGGTCAAGCACGAACTGCGCAAGCTGCACGGGTCGGCGCCCGTCGCCGGCAGCTCAGCGAGCCGATGACACGGTCCCGGTGACTCCGCTCCCAGAGTCGCCGGGACCTTTCGGCTGGGTGTCCCCGGTCAGCTGCCGAGGAATTCCTCGATCGCGGGCCAGGTGGTGTCGGCGGCGGCCGGGCCCGCGAGCAGGCCGAGGTGGCCGCCGGGGACATCCACGAAACGGGTTTCGGCGGCGTTCGGGAGGATCTCGAGCCCGCGCCGCACGGCGCGGGCGGGCACCACCAGGTCGGCGCGGCTGCCGACCAGCAGTACCCGGCAGGTGACCTTGGCCAGCTCGATCACCAGGTCCGAGCGCAACCGGATCGCGCCGTCGGCCAGCTCGTTGCGCAGGACCAGACTGCGGTAGATCTGCCAGCACGAGCGGCCGGGATAGCCGGGCATGCTGGACATGAAGCGGTCGGTCGCCTCCATCCGGGCCAGCGCCTCGGTATCGAGGGCGTTGCGGAGCAGGAACAGTGGCCGGGCGAGTTCGCGCTCGAAGGCCTGCAGCCGGAAGCCGAGCTGGACGAATTCCTGCGGGATTCCGCCCATGAGCCGGGTGGCCAGCGCCATCTCGCGGCCCCCGGTGATCCGGCCCGCCAGGCGCAGCGGCTGTAGCAGCGGCGTGCGGGCCTGATCGATCGGGGTGGCCAGGCCGGTGATCGAGGCGATCGGCAGGTCGGGGTGGGCGGCCGCGGTGAGCAGTGCCATCGCGCCGCCCAGCGACCAGCCGATGATGTCGACCTGGCCGTCGTGCTCGTGCGCGACCCGCAGGATCGCCTCGGGCAGGATGTCGTGGGTCCAGTCCTCGAGCCCGAGATCGCGATCGGCGTAACCGAATCGGCCGTAGTCGATGACATACGGCTGCCTGCCCTGGTCGAGCAGGAAGCGCACCAGGCTCTGGCCGGGACGCAGATCGAAGCAGGCGGGCGTCACCGCCAGCGGCGGCACCAGCAGGACCGGATTCCCGGTCGCCGGTGTCGCGCGGTCGTAGCACTTCAGCTGCCGGTGCTCGCCCTCGTACACCGTGGTCGACGACGCCGGCCGCGCCGACTCGAGTCCACCACCGAACGACACCGACCACACATTGCGCAGCGCGCGCTGCGCGTCCGCCACGATCCCCAGCACCACAGAACCCCTCACTTCACCTTTTCTACTGCCGGACGGCAGTCGTCATCGATCGAGTCGTCACGCCGCGTGGCGGTCCTCGCCTGCCCGCGCGCCACGGGCGGGCAGGGTCGCCGGGCCGGTGAGCGGCCGCCCGAAGAGCACCTGCGCGGCGGCGCGGGCGAGCCCGGCCAGGCCGTGGCGGCCAGCGGGCAGCCCGAGGACGCTCCACACCGTGCGTGTCTGCGACGGTGTCGCGGGCGCGCCGGCGAACCGGTCGGCGAGCCAGTTCAGGCTCAGCGGCGTCGACAACGCCAGCAGCGTGATGTGTTCGCTGAGCCGGTCGCGCAGGTAGGTGACATGCGCGCCGTAGGCGCGATAGCGGTCTACCAGGGCGTCGATATCGGCGGTCGCGATGATCTGGTCGTGCACCGCCTGGACGACGAGCAGCGGCACCGCCGGCGCCCGGGTGCCCAGTTCGGCATCGGTGAACACCGCCACCAGTTCCTCGAGCGCGAGCAGTTCGGCGATCGGCATGGCCGTGTGCCGGTCGACGTCGTAGCGCGCCAGGCGCAGCACCGAGGCGCCGGTGGTCGAGCGGGCCGCCCGGTCGAGCACCGCGTGGCCCGCCTCGCTGACATGCTCGCCGAGGACGGCGTCGAATGCCGGATACACCCGGCGCAGCGCGGACACGACCAGCGTCGGCAGGCCGGCGTGCAGGCTGCCGTTGAGGCGGTGGAAGGTCGAGAGCAGATCACCCACCGGGGAGCCGAGGACCGCGCCGACGAGGTCGAGTTCCGGCGCGTAGGTGGGCGCCATCTCCGCGGCCCACGAGGTCGCCAGGCCGCCGCCGGAGTATCCCCACAGACCCACCTGTGCCCGCGGGTCCAGGCCGAGCGGCGCGAAGGACAGCGCGGCGCGGGCGCCGTCGAGGGCGCGGTAGCCGGGCTCGCGCGGGGCGCCCCAGGCGCCGAGCATGCCTTCGTGATCAGGGATGGAGATGGCCCAGCCCCGGCTCAGCGCATCGGCGAAACACAGGAGCTCGACGTGGGCGAACGTGCCGATCGCGCGAGAGCCGCGCTGCAGCGCGTAAGACGGGAAGCCGCGCGAGGACACGGCGTCGATCGCGCACTGGAACGACAGCAGCGGTGTCGCCGGTCCACTGCCACCGGCCGGGGCGATCACCGTCGTCACCGCGGCCTCGGGCCGTCCGTTCAGGTCGGTGGTGCGGTAGAGCAACTGCCAGGCGGACACCTTCAGCGGGATCAGTCCGAAGGCGGCGAGCTCGATCGGCCGCGACCGCAGGATCGCGCCCTCGGCGAGCTGCTCGAATCCGGCCCGTGGCTGATAGAACGGGTCGTTGTCGGGCAGGACGGCCCGGGCAGGGGCCGTCCAGGTCTCGGCGCGCGATCGGGCGGGGTCGGCAGTCAACGGTGTACTCCAGGGGAAGGTGCGGACGACGGGCCGGTCGCGATGACCGGCCCGTCGGGGCGGATCGTCGTGGGTCAGGCGGCCCTGCGGGCGGGCTCGCTGCGATAGCGCGACGCGGCGCCGTCGATGCCGAGCAGGCGCCAGGTGAGTTTCGCGACCGGGTTCATCAGGCCGGTGCCGACAGCCAGCGCGCGCACGTCACCGAAGACGTCGCGCTTGGTGGCCTGCGACTCGGGGCTGCCCCAGTACGCCTCGCGCATCACCTCGTCCGGGATGCCGAACTTGTCCACGAACTCCTTCGGCGGCGTCGCGATCATCGACAGCATCACCCGCATGGTGATCGGGAAGGCCACCGACAGAACCGTTTTCGTGATCGGGTTCATCGACGGCACGTTCTTGCGCAGGTATTCGTGCGCGAACGAGATGTGCCTGGCCTCTTCCGCGACATGGATCTGCATGACCCGGTGAACCATCGGATGCATGTCCACGCCACCGCGCAGCAGCGACTTCTGCAGATGATCGATCGGCTCCTCGCCACCGAGGATCATCGTGAAGAACAGCTCGGGGAAGTACTTCACCGCGGGCCAGATGATCATCGTCAGCTTGCGGTCGACGGCGCCCATGCCGACCACATCGCGGTAACCGATGCGGTTGATCATCTCCTGGAACATCATCGTGTGGTTGCACTCTTCGGCCGCCTCGTGGGTGACGTACCGGAACTCCGGATCACCGTTGGGCACAGAGATCAGGTACTGCATCAGCCCGCGGATCAGCAGCTGCTCGAAATCCAGGCCGACCTTGGCGATCCCGGCCTGTCGCCACATACCCATGGCGATCTGCTTGTCGACGGGCTGTGCCTTGTACCAGGGGTGGCGGCCCAGCGGGTCCTCGTCGGGCATGATCCAGCGCGGATCGTCGGAATGGACGGCGAACTCCGATGACTCCCAGTCGATGTCGACATACGGGTCGAAGTGCTTGGTCACGGATCCCTCGGACAGACTGCGCAGGATCTCGTGGTATCCGGGCTCACCCGGACGCTTGGCGGCGGTGGACAGCGTCATCGATGTCTCCTCAGTAGATGCTGCCTCCAGTTTAGTGGTACCGGCAGTACCATACAAGAGTTGGCGCTACTTTGCGTTACACCTACCTTGCCATCCCGCTAGACGAGCGATTTCCCCGACGCCCGGCGCTTGCGCATATCGACGAGCAGCCGCGGGAACGGCTGGTGGCGCCAGCTCTGCGGCAGCACCGTGAGCACGCGCCCGAAACTGCGCATGACCAGCTCGAACGCGCGCTGCCGACGCGGACTCCAGGCCAATCCGAGGCTGTCGCGGAACCGCTGCGGGAGATATCCCGTGACGAAGAACCGGTTGATCCGCCGCCCGGCGATCCGGATGATCCAGGGCTGCGGCCCGAGATCCACGACGTGCTCGAGCAGATACCCGCGGACCTCGGCATCGAGGGCGAGCTCATCGAGCATCGAGTCCCAGTAGCGGTCGAACGCCGCCCGGTCTGCGGGCCACAGCTCCGCGGGCATCTGCAGCGTCGTACCGAACCGCGCCGAGTCCTGATACAGCTCGTCGGCGAAGGTCTCGTCCAGCTCACCGAACAGCAACTCGAGGCTGTCGCGGGTACCGCGGTAGATGCACGCGGCCACCCACAGCTGCAGGCGTGGATCGAAGGCGTTGTACTTCACCGGCCCACCGGGCCGGTTGCGCACCTGCCGATGCGAGGTGCCGACCGCCTCCCGGAACACGGCCCGGTCCTCGTCGGTGCCGAGCATCGCCACCGCGAGATAGGTCAGCGTCGTCTTGGCGCGCTTGCCCGGATTCGTCGCGTAGCTCCCGGATTCGACCGTGCTCTCCACCACGCCGCGCCCGACCGGAAGCAGGCTCAGCTGCATCACGACATTGGCGGGTCCGCCGAGGATCGCACCGGCGCCGGTGAGGTAGCGCTGCCTGCGCTCGGCGTTGTCGTCGACGGGATGCTGCGGCTGCGCTGCCGCGCGGGGCTGTGACACGACCAACCTCCAAGAGAGTGAGAGACTTTCTCATTCAGACTCTCATTCGCTCGGCCACTCACGCAAGGCCATTCGAGAATCACATGTCACATAGATGATGTTTGCCCAGTTGCATGACTGTCTGATAGCCGGAATGCAGAGTAACTTACTGCTCGGATTACAACGGAGGGGGCATCCATGACCGAGCAGGCCGGACCACTACTGCGGCGCCATCTCGGCGATCGGCGATTCCTGTTGACTCTGCCGCGTGCGGTCGGATTGCAGGTACTGCACCCCGTCATCGCGACGGCGCTGCGCGAGCACGCGCCGAATCGCCTGTGGGAACACAAGAAACGCACCGTCTCGCAGATGATCTATCTGGCGCACACAGGCCGGGCGGCGGACTCGGTGATCCGCTTTGCCCACGAGCATGTGAAGGGCCTCGACGACCGCGGACACCGCTACCACGCCCTGCATCCCGAGGTGTTCCTGTTCCAGCACGCCACCTACGTCGAGACGCTGATGACCGCCGCCGACCTGTTCGGCCCCGCGCTCTCCGCGGACGACCGCGACCAGCTCTACCGGGAGACCCGCGCCTGGTACCGGACCTACGGTGTCAGCGATCGGCGGCTCCCCCGGACCCTGCCGGAGTTCACCGAGTACTTCACCGACGCCTGCGCGACCCAGCTGCGAACCGGCCCCGCCGCGCACGAATTCCGCGATCAGGTCCTGCGCCCCGATGCCTGGATCGTCCGGCACCTGCCCGCCGGTGCTGCCCGGGCGATGCAACATCCGCGGGCGCTCGCACTGTTCGACGTCCGGCCCGCGCCGGCCGATACCGCCGCACTGCGCGCCGTCGCGCTCACCGCGCGCACCGGATTCACGATCGCGCCCAGGCGAATTCGCTACGTGTCACAGGCCCGTGCCCGGACCGTGCGATGACCGGGGCTGCACGGCGACGGTGGGGTGGCCGCAGGGTAGGCCGATCCGGCCGCGTCGCGGCGCTCAGCGAGCTGTTCGAATGAGCCACCTGTCAAGCCAGCCGGCGAGCCTCCGCGCGTCACCCGAACTTCCGGCCGCCGCGAGATAGCCGTCCGGCCGCACCAGCAGCCACCCGTCTGTCATCTCGTCGGGTAGCGACACCGGCCGCACCGCAAGGATGTGCCGCCATGGGCGATACGCGTCGGAGATCCGTCCTGCGTCCGGCGTGACGAACAAGGTCAGGGTGGACAGGTCCAGCATCTCGACCAGGCGCACCCCGTCGACGCGCAGGTCCGGCATCCGGTCGCCCGCCTGCAGCTGCCCGATCCGTCCGCCGCCCTTGGCAATAGGGCAGCCACGGTATCCCGCGGTGAGCTGTCCCAGTTTCGGCGCCGTCTTGTTCTGGACGGCGGGCAGGCCGAGCAGGACGGGAGCGAACCGAGTCAGGGCTGCGTGCACAAGCGGATTGGTGGAGTTGAACACCCCGGTGGCCCGTTCCGTCATCTGCACCAGATCGTGGATCACCGGCAGCCGGTCGGACTCGTAGGTGTCGAGAAGCTCCGGTCGGGCCTGGCCCTTGACTACCATGGCGAGCTTCCACGACAGATTGATCATGTCCTGTATGCCTGCGTTCATGCCCTGACCGCCCGCAGGGGAGTGCACATGGGCAGCGTCGCCACCGAAGAACACCCGGCCGTCTCTCAGCGTGGTCATGTGGCGGCTGTTGATCCGAAACCGCGAGCTCCAGTTCAGGTTGCACAAGCGGGCGGGGAGGTGCACAGTGCGGTCGTACAGACACTGGATGTCCTCCAGCGAGGGCTCGGCGGCATCACCGGTGACCCCCTCAGGATCGGTGGCCATGAACCGGAACCGGCCATTGCCCATGGGAAAGACTGCCAGAAAACCATTGCGCGCCAGGAAAACCGACAGCTGATCCTCCGGGATGTCACCGTCCAGGCGAAGGTCACCCAATACGTAGTTCTGTGCCAGTGACCTGCCCTTGAAGGGCAGTCCGAGCTGCTTGCGGATCGCGCTGTGGGAGCCGTCGGCGGCGATCAGGTACGACGCCGTGGCCGCATCGGTGGTCTCCGCGCCGCTGCCCAGTTGCACATCAACGCGGTCGGTCCGCCGGGACATCGAGACGATCTCGATCCCGCGTTCGACCTCGACCCCCTGCCGGTGAAGCTGCTGGGTCAGCAGTCGTTCGGTCTCCGACTGCGCCAACAGCAGCACGAAGTTGAATTCGCTCGGCATCCGGTGTAATTCGATGGCACCCAGCTTCTTGCCGCCGGAGTACAGCGTGGTGGCACTCGCGCGGTTGCCCAGCCTCAGCATCTCGTCGCCGACCCCGCGGCCGCGGAGCAGTTCGATGGTGCGGGCCTGGACGCCGAGTGCGCGGGATGTCAGTGAACGTTCGGGCGCCCGGTCGATGATCCGGACGCCGATGCCGAGCCGCGACAGCTCCATGGCGGCGGTGAGTCCAGTCGGTCCGGCTCCGACGATCAGGACAGGCACATCGTTTTTCATCACCCACTCCTCGCTGCCATGTCAACAAGTGGTGACTTATACGATAGGCGGCGGCGCTAGCCATGTCAACAGTCGGTGACTTAGGCTCATCGCATGACACCTCCGCGGGCGCGCAACGCCCAGCAGACACGCGCCGACATTCTGGCGGCGGCTCGGCGGCGCTTCGGGTCCGACGGCTACGAACGCACCACTCTGCGGGCGGTCGCCGCCGATGTCGGCATCGACCCAGCCCTGGTCGTGCGGTACTTCGGCAGCAAACAGGATCTGTTTGCCGCCGCGGCCGAGTTCGAACTCGATCTGCCTGACCTGACCAAGATCAAGTCCGATGACGTGGCAGATGCATTGCTGTCCAGGTTCTTTGCGGTCTGGGAGGAGGACACCACCTTCGTCGCGTTGTTGCGCGCGGCGATGACCAGTCCGGCGGCCGCCGACACCATGCGGCATGTTTTCGCCTCGCAGGTGGCGCCGAAGCTCGCCGCCGTCACGCCCGATCACCCCGAACAGCGGGCCGGATTGATGGGCGCGTTCGTCATCGGGTTGGCCACGACGCGGTACGTGCTGGCCAACCCCGCCGTGGCGAACCTCGGTCACGATGAACTCATCCGCTGGGCAGGGCCAGTGATCCGTCAGCTGCTGACCGGTTCGGCGCCGCCGTAGCTCGCCACATTGCGTCGAAAAAAACCTTCTCGGACACCGATCTCGCCCGGATTGAGCGCAGCCGTCACCACCTCGGCAACGACTTGCCGGGAGCTGCGCGGGAATCCGTTGGGGGTTACCGAGCTACGGCTGGACCGGTGCGCACACTCGCGAGCGCGTTACTCCAGGCAACAACCTGGCCGAAGAGCACCCCGAGTGATTTCGAGTGATGAGCGGCGGGAGCGAATTCGCTGAAGTTGATGAAGTCGGTGTACAGCGACAGGGCTACTTGAGCGCGGACATCGGCAACCTGCAGCTCACCCATCACCAGCCGGAGGTGTTCGACCGCGCGTGTGCCGCCGACACTGCCGTAGCTGACGAAACCCGCGGCCTTGTTGTTCCATTCCGCGTACAGGAAGTCGATGGCATTCTTCAGCGCCCCGGATATGGAGTGGTTGTACTCGGGGGTGACGAAGATGAAGCCGTCGAAGGATGCGATCTTGTCCGCCCAGCGCTTGGTGTGCGGTTGGGAGTACTGGCCCGTCGACGGCGGCGCCGCCTCGTCCAGGTGCGGGAGGTTGTAGTCCGCGATGTCGACGAGTTCGTAGTCGGCGTCACTGCGCTGCTCGGCATGGTCGTAGACCCACTGCGCCACGGCTGCGCCGTTGCGACCGGGTCGGGTGCTGCCCAGGATGATAGCGATCTTGGTCATCACTGGTGGCCCTTCCTGTCGGTGGTGGACTCGTCAGAGTGCGGGTTCATGACCAGCGTCCTCGATGAGCTGTTCGGTGCGTGCCCGTGCCGTCGTCGACATCGGCACCGGCTACCTTCCGGGCGCCGACGGCAGGCCACCGAGCTGCTGCATGAGGGAGAATTCGAAATCGACTGTATGGCTACACGTGCGCGAACACCGATCGTAGTCGGCGAGTGAGCGGAAGCGCGTAACCGGACATCCCGTGTCCACTGTAGTCACTGGCGGAAGTCCTGATCACCGAGCGACAGTTCGCCGACCATTTGCCCAGTCCAAGGCCATGGCGCGATATGCCGCGCGCAGCGCGACCCGCGCCACCGCGCTCGTGCGTCTCTCTCGCTGACGGATTCGCTCATGCAACCGGCCAGCATTGACACGGCAACGGTTCAGGTCGAAGCTGGAGCCTGGTGTGAGCAGCAGTCATGAGCGAGTCGCCGATCGACGCCGCCGATCGTGCTGATCCACGGGCTTGGATGACGCCCCGCAGCTGGGAGGAGCACTCCCCGCCGTCCCAGATCAAATCCCTGACCCCGATGCAACACTCGGATGGAAGGAACGAGCATGAAGATCGTCGTCATCGGAGGCACCGGGCTGATCGGCTCGAAGCTCGTCGCCCGGCTCGGTGAGCACGGCCACGAGGCGGTTCCGGCCGCGCCCACAACGGGAGTGAACACGCTCACCGGTGAGGGAGTGAAGGAGGTGCTTCAGGATGCGAATGTGGTGGTCGATGTCTCCAATTCGCCGTCGTTCGAAGACTCCGATGTCATGGGGTTCTTCCGGACTTCCACCACGAACCTGCTCGATGCCGCCGGCGCGGCTGGGGTCGGGCACTACGTGGCGTTGTCGGTGGTAGGTACCGAGCGGTTGCCGGAGTCTGGATACCTCCGGGCCAAGCTGGCGCAGGAGGAACTGATCAAGGGAGCGGGGCTGCCGTACTCGATCGTGCACGCCACGCAGTTCTTCGAGTTTGCCGGCAGGATTGCCGACTCCGCGACCGTCTCGGGCACGGTGCGATTGTCAGGCGCGGCTGTGCAGCCGATGGCTGCCGACGATGTGGCCGCTGCCGTCGGCAAGACCGCGGCGAGCGCACCGCTGAACGGCACCGTCGAGATCGCAGGGCCGGAGGTGTTCGGCCTCGACCAATGGATCGGCACGGTGCTGGCCGCACGCCACGATCCGCGCGAGGTGATCACCGATCCGCAGGCGCGGTACTTCGGGGCGGTGCCGGACCGCGAGCTGCTGCCCGGCGCGGGCGCGAGCCTCGCGCAGACGCGGTTGTCGGAGTGGCTGACCAGTCAGTGACCCGTTCCCGGTGGGCAGCAGCTGCCCCCGGCATGCACCGCGGACCGCGCGATGACCGGGGCCGCCGGCTCGGCAAGCCGGCAGCCCTCCCCCTGGCGGGTCAGATGATCGCCCTGTGCTTGCGGATCCGGCGCCGCACGTCGGCCATCATCGCGTTGGTGCCGGAGAACCGGATGAACCGCGGGATGAAACGGTTGACGAATCCGACGAACAGGAACAGATTCTCGAACCGCCGCTGATCCGACGCACTCCACTCGACGCCCATCTGCTCCTGGAAGTGCGGTGGCAGGAACCCCGCCGTCAGGAACCGGAGCAGCCCGCCCAGCAGCAGGCGCAGCGACCAGTGGATCATCCGCAGGTGCAGCAGGTCGTCGATGTAGGCCCGGAAATCGTCGTCGCACACCACCTCTCGACACGCCTGGACCCAGTACGCGTCGAACTCGGCGTGGGTCTTGGGCCACATGTCGGGGTGGACCTGCAAGGTGGTGCCGAAGGTATCCGCGCCCTGGTAGAACTGCTCGAGCTCCGCCTCGGTCATCTTGCCGCACAGCAGCTGATGGGTGTCCTCGTAGCCGATGTAGATCGCCGCCGCCACGTACAGCTGCAGGTTGCGGTCGAAGGCGTTGTACTTCACCTTCGAATTCGGTCCCGACCGCACCTGGCGGTGGGCGACGTTCACCGCCTCGCGCATCGCCCGCTTCTCCTCGTCGGAGCCGAGCACCGCAACAGCCAGATAGGACGCGGTGGTACGCAACCGCTTCCACGGGTGCACCATCAGCGCCCCCGACTCGACCGGGCTCTCCATCACACCCGCCGCGACCCCGCGATGCGCGAACTGCATCGCGACATTCGCCGCCGCGCCCGCGAACGCCCAGAAGTCGAGCGCGTCCGCCAGTTGCGCGGGCCGTTTGCGCGGCGAACGGTGGCTGTCGGGGAGCGGGATCCGCACCTGCGCGAGCGTCAGCGGCGCGTGCGCCGCCGGATCCGGCTCGGACAGCAGGCTTTTGCCCGGCCTGGGGACGTGGCCCGGACCCTCGGCCACGTACATCTCGCTGGTCGGGTCGTCGTAGTCGGGTTCGCCGGACTTCGCTGCGGTGTTCATCGCCGTCACAGCCTTTCGATGATCGTCGCGTTGGCCATGCCGCCCGCCTCGCACATCGTCTGCAACCCGTAGCGACCGCCGGTCTGCTCGAGATGGTTGACCATGGTGGCGAGCAGCCGCGTGCCCGATCCGCCGAGCGGATGGCCCAGCGCGATCGCGCCACCGCGAGGATTCACCCGGTCCGGATCGGCGCCGAGCTCGTGCTGCCACACCAGCGGAACCGGCGCGAACGCCTCGTTGACCTCGAAGGTGTCGATGTCGTCGACCGTGAGCGAGACCCGCTCGAGTGCCTTGCGGGTCGCCGGGACGACCGCGGTCAGCATGAGTGTCGGATCGTCGCCGGCCACCGCGAACGAATGGAATCGCGCGCGCGGGGTCAGCCCCAGCTTCGCCGCCGCCCGCTCGCTCATGATCAGCGCCGCCGACGCGCCGTCGGTCAGCGGCGAGGAGTTGCCCGGAGTCACCGACCAGGAGATCTCCGGAAACCGCTCCAGCGCAGCGGGATCGGTGAACGCCGGACGCAGGTTCGCCAGACCCTCGACGGTGGTGCCGGGCCGGATCGTCTCGTCCGCGTCGAGGACACCGGCGGAGGTCAGCTCCACGTCGAAACCGCCCGCGGCCGCGGTGGCCGCCGCCAGCCGGTGCGAGCGGGCCGCGAATTCGTCGAGCGTGGTGCGATCCAATTTCCATCGGGCGGCGAGGATTTCGGCGGCGATGCCCTGACCGATCAGACCGGCCGGGTAGCGCACCGCGAGCGGGCCGCGCAGCGCGTCCTTGCCCTGTGCGTTGGAGAACATCGGCGCCCGGCTCATCGACTCCACGCCGCAGGCGATCGCCACGTCGTACGCGCCGGCGAGCACGCCCTGGGCCGCGAAGTGCACGGCCTGCTGGCTCGAGCCGCACTGCCGGTCGACCGTGGTGGCCGGCACGGACTCCGGGAAGTCCGCCGCCAGCACGGCCGTGCGGGTGATGTTGCTCGACTGCTCACCACTCTGCGTGACGCACCCGCCGATCACATCGTCGACCAGGGCGGGGTCGATCCCGGTCCGGTCGACCAGTTCGGCCAGCACTCCGGCGAGCAGGGTCGCCGGGTGGACCGACGACAGGCCGCCGCCGGGCTTTCCCCGCCCGGACGGCGTTCGGACAACATCGACGATGACCGCGGACATCATGATCCTCCTGCGCAACCGCCGACCGTCGGCGGTTTCAACGCCATAAGTTAATCATGATTCCGTCGAATTTCATCGATGTTTCGACTTCTTCATGCGCAGTAGACCGCAATCGGCGGGTCATGTTACTGTCAATTCCGCATCGGGCGACTGGGTCGGGGGGTGCGATGCGGAGGCCGCATCGGTGTCGGGCGACGCAGCCGCGGCGCCGATGCGGCCACCGGCCGAGCGGCCGCCGAACCCCGGAAACGTTACCGGCGATTTTGCTCACATTCTCCAGAATACATAGTAACTTAATGATGGCGATCAACGCGGAACACCAAGAACTCTGCGAATCTGCTGTGTATTCACTGGGAGATCAGCCAAAGAAGTACCCGCCGAAGACAGAATGCTCGGCAACATCATCGGACCGTCAGCGACGCCGGCCACCAGCCGTCGATGCCACCGGTCCTGCGGAAAGGAACACCGGTACACCATGCTGCGACGGCTCGACAGGCTACTGAGCTACGAGATGAAGGTCTCCGAGTTCCTCGGCACCCTGATCATCATCGGCATCCCGTACGGACTCGTCGGCGTCGTCTGGACGCTCACCCACACCTCGCACCTGCGCAATCTCTACGGCGTCGACCTGGTCATCTCGTTCCTCGGATCGATCGTCTGCTGGCCGGTGCTCACCTTCGCGAATGTGACGATGACCTGATGATGGCGCTGGTCTGGGTCATCGACATCGTGGTGACCGTCGTCAAGATCCTGGGTGGCCGAACGAAGGTCAATCCCGTTCTCCGCGTGGGCATGTGGATCTCGCTGCTGTGCGTCGTCGCGGTCGGTCTCGCCGCGGGCGCCGGCTTCGTCGTCCTGCTCGAACGCTGGCTGAGCACGCTCTGAACCGCCGCGCCCCGGCGCAGCAAGAAAGGATTCGGTGCAGCGTGACCTCCACCGAGCACTCCCCGGCAGGCACCGCGCCGCCGGAACCGTCCGAGGTCGGCCGGATCGCCGACAGCGTCACCGGCCTGTGGCAACGCCACCCCCAGCAGTCCGTCGAGACCCTGGGCAGGCAGGTCCTGCTCGGCCGGGCCGCGATCGCCCAGCTGTTCCTGTCCCTGGTGCAGCGGCGATTCCCGTTCCAGGAGTTCATCCGGCAGTGCGCCTTCATGGCCAACGTCTCCGCCGTGCCGACGGTGTTCGTCGCGATCCCGGTCGCGGTGGTGGTGTCCATCCAGGTCGGCGCGCTGGTCAACCAGGTCGGCGCCACCACCTTCATCGGCGCGGTGGCCGGCCTGGGCATCATCCGCCAGGGCGCGCCGCTGGTCACCTCGCTGATGATCGCGGGTGCGGTCGGCTCGGCCATCTGCGCCGACCTGGGCTCGCGCACCATCCGTGAAGAGATCGATGCCATGAAGGTGATGGGTGTCGATCCCGTGCGCAGGCTGGTCGCCCCGCGGCTGGCCGCGGCGGTCCTGGTCAGCATGCTGCTGTGCGGGTTCATCGTCTTCGTCGGCTTCGCCACGGCGTACCTGTTCAACGTCTACGCCCAGCAGGGCACCCCCGGGTCGTTCATCAGCTCGTTCGCGTCGTTCGCGGTCGCCAACGACCTGCTCGTGGCGCTCGTGAAGGCGGCGATCTTCGGCGTGCTCACCGCGATCATCGCCTGCGACATCGGGCTGCACACCAAGGGCGGCCCCGGCGGCGTCGCGAACGCGGTCAACTCGGCGGTGGTCACCTCGGCGCTGATGTTGTTCGCCACCAACATCATCGTCACCCAGCTCTACAACACGCTGTTCCCCGCGAAGGTGGTGTGAGGTGGCCGCCGAGTACATCCCGCCCGCGCTGCGTCCGGTCCGTGCCGTCGGCGCGGCGGCCAAGATCCCGTACGCGGCGAATCAGCGCATCGGGCACCAGGCCATCGTCTTCTTCCAGGCGTTGTTCGCCATCCCGTTCACGTTGCGGCACTACCGCAAAGAGGTCGCGCGCCTGGTCGCCGACGTCGGCTGGGGTAACGGCTCGCTGATCGTGGGCGGTGGCACCGTCGGTGTCGTCATCGTGTTGTGCGCGTTCGGCGGCATCACCGTCGGCATGGAGTCCTACACGGCACTGAACCTGCTGACCATGGGTCCCCTCACCGGCGCGATCTCCGGCTTCGCCACCACCCGCGAGATCGCGCCGATCCTGGCCACGCTCGCCTTCGCCATCCAGTCGGGCTGCCGGTTCACCGCCCAGCTCGGCTCGATGCGGATCTCCGAGGAGATCGACGCGCTCGAATCCATCGCGATCCGGCCACTCCCCTACCTGGTGACCACCCGGATGATCGCGGCCACCGTCACCATCGTCCCGCTCTACACGCTGGGGCTGGCGGTGGCCTACCTCGCGACGAAGCTGTCGGTGCTGTTCCTCGGCGGAACCACCGCGGGCACCTACGACCACTACTTCTTCCAGTTCCTGGTCGGCGGCGACGTGTTCTTCTCCCTGTTCAAGGTGGTGGTGTTCGTCCTGATCGCCGCCTTCATCCAGTGCTACTACGGCTTCGTGGCCTCCGGTGGCCCCGAAGGCGTCGGGGTCGCGGCGGGACGCGCGATCAAGATGGTCATCGTCGTGATGGTCTTCACCAATCTTTTTCTCACCCTTGCGATCTGGGGCATCGACCCCGGATTCCGGATCTCGGGATAGGTCGATCGGATGATTCTCGATCCCAGTGGCCGCGGGCCGACAGGTCGTCAGCTGACCGTCGCGGGCCTGGCCATGGTGTCCGCCGTCGCAGCCGCGCTGTATCTGCTCGGTCTGCGCTACAACGGCGAGTTCGAAGACACGGTGGTGGTCGGCGCCGAGCTGACCAGCACCGGCGACGGGCTGCCGCAGCGCGCCGACGTGAAATATCGCGGCATGGTCGTCGGCGTGGTCGGCGACGTGGCGATGGTCGCCAAAGGCGAACGACAGCACGCCACCTTCGAACTGAAACCCGGTATCGCCGAGACGATTCCGGATACCGTGACCGCCCGGGTGGTCCCGGACAATATCTTCGGCGTCTCCTCGATCCAGCTGGTCGACAACGGCGCCGCCACCGGAACGCTGCGCAGCGGGCACACCATCCACGAGGACACCAGTGCCGAGACGATCCAGCTGCAGTCGACACTCAACACCCTGCGCGACGTGCTGGCCACCATCCAGCCCGAGAAGCTCGGGCGCGTGCTGGCCACGCTGTCCGCGGCCCTCGATCCGAGTACCCGGGTACCGGGCTCCACGGTGGAGCGGCTCGACACCTGGCTCACCACGATCCATCAGATTCCCGAAATCGGCGATCTGCTCGGCAATTTCGGGCAGGCGGCGACCGCGCTGAGCCAGTCGGCGCCCGAGCTGGTCGGCGTGCTGGCCGACTCGGTGACCTCCGCGCGCACCCTCAACGAGCACCGGACCCAGCTGGTCGAGCTGCTCACCCAGGGCAACTCCGCGGTCGAGGCCGTGAACAGTCTCTTCGCCGCCAATCCCGATTCCGGTAAGGAACTGGTGTCCGGACTGGACGGACTGCTCGGCGGTATCGCCAAGGACCCCGGCGCGCTCCAGTCCGCCGCGGCCAATCTCAACGTGTCGCTGCGCAAACTGCAGCAGACCTTCACCTTCGGCCCGCGCAAGCAGATGGCGTGGCGGATGGACGTGTCGTTCACGCCGTTCCAGCAGTACACCGCCGAGGACTGCCCACGCTACGGCGAGATGACCGGCCCGCGGTGTGGCGGCCCGAGCGTGCCCAGCGTCGCGCCGCCGCAAGAATACCCGGCTCAGTTGCAGCCGCAGCGACTCGAAGCGGCGGGTCCCGCACCGGTGCTGCCATCGGTGGCGGTCCCGGGACTGCCTGCGCTGCCGAACATCTCGGTGCCGGCCATTCCGGGTTTGCCCGCGATTCCCGGTTTGCCCGCCATCCCGGGGATCACCGCGCCCGCGGCGGCGACCGATCAGCCGCAGGCGGCACAGCCACGCAGCCTCACCGGCGTGGCCGCGGTGTCCGCGCTGGTCGGCGGGCGCCCGAACTTCACCCAGCTGCTGCTGCTCGGTTCGATCATCGGCACGGTCCCCCTCGTCCCCGACACCGAAGGTGGCCTTCGCCAGTGAAATACGCCAAGCCGTTGGTCGGATTCAGCTTCTTCGTCGTGTTGACCACCGTGCTCACCTACACGATCTGGTCCACCCTGCAACGCAGCGTCCCCGGCAACACCAGTACGTACTCCGCGGTGTTCACCGATGTCCTCGGGCTGCGGGTGGGCGATGACGTGCGCATGGCCGGTGTGCGGGTCGGTCGCGTCGACAAGATCGACTTCACCCCCGAGTACACGGCCAAGGTCGACTTCCGCATCGAAGCGCGCCAGCATCTGACCGATACGACGAAAGCCCTTGTCCGATACCAGAATCTCATCGGACAGCGCTATGTCGCGCTGGCTCCGGGCGACGGCGCGGGCACGGTCGTGCCCGTGGGCTCACAGATTCCGCTGAACCGCACCGAGCCCTCGTTCGACGTCTCGACACTGCTGTCCGGGTTCGAGCCGCTGTTCAGCGTGCTGCAACCCGACCAGATCAACTCGCTGTCCGAAACGCTCATCCAGGCGTTGCAGGGCAACGAGGTGTCGCTGGCGGCGCTGATCACCCAGGCCGCGCAGCTGGCCGACACCTTCGGTGAGCGCGACCAGATCCTGGGCGATGTCCTGAGCAATCTCAGCTCCGTGCTCGCCGGTCTGGCCAAGCGCAGCGGCGAGCTGGAAACCCTGATCACCCAGACCCGCAGCCTGATGGACGGGTTGTACGCTGAAGGGCAGTCGTTGAAGAGTTCCGTGGAACGCGTTGCGGGGGCGACGAACTCGCTGGTCTCGCTGATCGGCCAGGTCAAACCCGGCATGGGCGCCGCTCAGCGCGACGCCACCACCGGCGTGATGTTGCTGCTGTACAACGGCGCGGCACTGGATCGCGGCGCCGTCGAACTGCCCGACTTCCTCAACGGCGTCGCCCGCTTCACCAGCTACGGCACCTACGGCAACGCCTACATCTGCCGGCTCGATGTCTCGCTGTGGGGCGTGGTGCTGCCCGAAGGCCTGTTCTCGCAGGTCGGCGGCAACTCGCAGTCGGGGGTGTGCCGATGAGGCGGCCCCGTATTCCGGAGTTCTGGCGGCGCAACAGGTATCTGCGCCTCGGCTTGTCCGCCGCACTGGCGGTCCTGGTGTTGCTCGGCGGTTCCAGTCTGCTGGCCCAGGTCCGGCTGGGCGACAAGACGATCGATGCCGAGTTCGCCCAGGCGGCGGGCTTGCGTCCCGGCGCGACGGTGGACATCGCCGGGATCGAGGTCGGCGCCGTCCAGGCGGTGCGGCTGGTTAACGATCGGGTGGAGGTCGCGTTGCGGATCCGCGGCGACATCCGTCTCGGCCCCGACGCGCGCGCCGCGATCAAGATGTCGACCATCCTCGGCCGGTTGCACGTCGACTTGCAGCCCGGCAACGGAAAGGGACTCCCCGGCAACAGGATCGCGCTCGAGCAGACCTCGGTGCCCTACAACCTGAGCAAGGTCGTCCAGGACCCGAAGTACACCTCCTCCTTCGAGCGCATCGAACGGATCGACGCGACCAAGCTGCGCACGGCACTCGATGTGCTCAACACCCAGCTCGGCGATTCACCTGCCATGGCGGTGCAGGCACTCGACAGCATCGGCGCGCTGGCCCAGGTGATCAACAGCAGGCGCGACGAGGTCGACACGCTGTTGCAGAGCATGGACCAGGTCTCCCAGCTCGTCTCGGACAATCGCAACAGCGTGCTCCTGCTGCTGACCAGGGGCGAGGCCATCGGCGCCGCCGTCCAGCAGCGCCAGACCCTGCTCACCCAGCTGCTCGACAATGTCGCCGCGATGTCGAAACTGCTGCAGGACATGGGCATCGAGAACAACGGCGAACTGGGTCCGCTGATCCAGAACCTCAACACCATGGCCGACGGGTTGACCAAGAACAAGGAGAACCTGGACCGGCTCTACGAGATCTCCCCGGTCGCGTTGCGCCAGTTCAACAACGTGGTCGGCAACGGACCCTACGGCGAGATCTGGGCGCCGTGGATCTTCCCGGACAACTGGCTGTGTTTCGCGCAAGCCGTACAGGGGTGCAACTGATGAACACACGACACACGCGCAAGCTGGCGGCGGTGTGCCTGACCACGCTGATCGCCTCGGGCTGCGCCCTGGCGCCCGACAGCGTGACCGGGCTGGGTGACCGGATGCTGAGTGCACAGAAGCGCATCAGCGCCGACTTCGAGAACGTCGCCGGACTGTATGCGGGCAACGAGGTCTCGGTGCTCGGCGTCCCCGTCGGCGTCGTCGACTCGGTGACCCCGCGAGGAAGCTACGTGGAGGTGGTGATGTCGATCGACCGGGATGTGCGGATCCCGGCCGACGCGATGGCGGCGCTGGTCTCGCCGCAGCTGATCACCAACCGGCACGTCGAACTGGCCCCCGCCTACACCGGGTCGGGGCCCGAACTCGCCGACGGCGCACATCTTCCGCTGGCCCGCACCAGGACTCCGGTCGAACTCGACCGGATCCTGGCCAATTTCGATCAGCTCGGCGAGGCGCTCAAAGGCGGCAGCGAGACCGGGCCGATGGCCAGCCGCGTCCTGTTCCCGTTGCTCGACGGCAACGGCGACCGGCTGCGCGAAACACTCGACGAGCTCTCCGCCGCGTTCGAGGTGACCTTCGCCAACAAGGACCAGATCGCCAACACCATCGTGAAACTGGGCGAGATCACCCAGATCATCGCCGAGAACGACCAGACCGTCCGTGACTTCAGCGGCCGGATCACCGAGCTGATCGCCCTGTTCGGCCAGCAGTCCCCCGGCCTGCAGGCGGTACTGACTCAGCTCGACGATTTCATCACCAACACCTCCTCGGTGCTCGGCCAGAACCAGGACCAGCTCGCGGGCGCGCTCACCAAGTTCGTGGCGATCGCCGCCCAGATGCGGGCCAATGCCCGCAATCTCACCGAGGTCGTCGACGTCGCGCCGCTGCTGTTCCAGAACGTCGACAACGCGGTCAGCCGGGAACGCCAGGCGCTGCGCCTGCACGGTCTGCTCGACAAGATCGTGCTCGACAGCGAGGCGTTGTCGCTGTTCTGCGAACGCGTCCAGATGCGCCTCGATGGCTGCCGCACCGGAAAGATCGCCGATATGGGCCCGGATTTCGGGTTGACCGCCGCGCTGTTGGGACTGACGAAATGAACGCTCGCTCGGCACTGGCGGCCACGATGTGCGCCGCCGCCATCGCTTCGACCAGCACCGCGTGCTCGATGACCGTGGCCGACCTGCCGATGCCGGAACCCGGTATCGGCGGGCCCGGCTACACCCTGCACGCCACGTTCCGTGACGCGCTGAACCTGCCCGATCGGGCCCACGTCAAGATCGGTGGCACCGATATCGGTGTCGTCACCGGCATTTCCACCACGTCGTTCCTGGCCGATGTCGAGATGCAGATCCGCCAGGACATCCAGTTGCCGGAGGGCACCACCGCGGAGTTGCGGCAGGCGACTCCGCTGGGCGACATCTTCGTCGCCATGACCCTGCCCACCGCCGAGGCCGCGGGGCCGCCGTTGCGGGCGGGCGCGACCATCGGCGCCGAGCTGACCGCCTCGGCCGCCTCGGTGGAGCAGCTGATGATCTCGATCTCCATGCTGCTCAACGGTGGTGGGCTCAACCAGGCGGCGCGGGTCACCGCCGAGCTCGACTCGATCTTCGCGGGGAAGGCGCCGCAACTGCGGCACCTGGTCGGGGAGATGACCTCGGTCATCTCCGCGCTCAACCAGCGCACCGGGGACCTCGACGCCACCCTCGGCGGATTGTCGGTGCTGACCGGCGAATTGGCCAGGCGCAAAACCGAACTCGGTGCCGCCGCCGACAGTTTCCCGCAGCTGATCGGTCTGTTCGCCGAGAACAACCAGGCCATCACCGACCTGATCAACCGGGTCGCGGTCACGATGGACGCGCTCGGCGACTTCAGCGCGACCAACGGGGCGCAGTTCGTCAGCCTCTTCCAGAGCATCCAGAACCTCATGAACGGCTTCTCCCAGATGGGCGACGACCTCACCGGCACGCTGGAGGGTTTCCATCAGCTGTATCCGTCGCTGACCGACAGCTTGCGCGGCCCGAACCTGGCCGTCGCGGCCACGCTGTCCTACCTCGACGTCGGCGCGCTCACCGATCCTTCGGGCAGCCGCTGGCCCGAAGTCGGCGACGTGCCCGCGTTCCTGGGCAGCCTCGCCGAGGTCATCGCCAAGGTCATCGGCCGGGTCACCAGCACGCCGCAGGTGCCGCAGCAGCAGGAGGGGCCCCGATGAATCCACCGTTGTGGCTGTGGCTGGTCCGGCACCGCGTCGCGGTGGCCAATGCGGGGCTGGTCGTGGTGCTGCTGCTCGGCAGCCTCTATCTGGGCGGTGCGGTCCTGCGGATCGACCCGACCCGTTCGAGCTTCGATGTCACCGTGGAGCTGGCGGCCTCGGGCGGGCTCACCGCGGGCAGCGACGTGACCTTCCGCGGCGTCCGTGTCGGCCGGGTCGGTGACGTGCGCGTCGCCGGCGACGGGATCGCCGCGGTCGCCGAGATCGACGGGAACACCAGGATTCCGGTGGGCGGAACCGTCGCCGTGGCCCGGTTGTCGGCCGCGGGCGAGCAGTATCTCGACTTCCGGCCCGACGGCGAGTCGGGGCCGTACCTGGTCGACGGCGCGGTGATCCGCCGCGCGGACACCGCGGTGCCGGTCCAGATGCAGTCGGTGCTGGGCAATCTCAGCGGTCTCGTCGGCGGGATGAACCCCGACCGGCTCAATGTGATCGTCGACGAACTCGACAAGGCCCTGGCCGGCGGCCCGGACGGGTTGCGCAACATGATCTCCGGGCTCAGTCGCGCGATGGCGGGCCTGACCGACCTGCTCCCGCAGACCGAGCAGCTCATCCGCAATCTCGAGGTCATCGCCGCGACCACCGCGCACGCGCAGCCGGACCTCGGCACGCTCACCACCGCGGGAAGCGCCCTGTTCCGCCAATTCACCGCTGCCGACGCGGAATTGCGGCATCTGCTCGAGCAGGGGCCGGGCCAGCTCGCCACGCTCGGCGGCTTCGTGTCCCGCACCCAGAATCCGATGACCGATCTCGTGACGAACCTCGTCGCGATCACCAGGGCCGCCAAGCTGCGCCAGCCCGCCATCGAGGTGCTCTTCCCGTCACTGAGCCGCTTCGCCGAGGCGGTGGGCGTGCCCGCCCACGACAACATGTACTTCACCATGGTCGATCCGTGGCCGCGCCCGACCTGTGACTACGACACGGTGCCGGTGGTGGCGACCACGCCGACCACCGACACCAGGGTGCGGCTCTACAACTACTGCGTCACCGACAATCCCGCGTTGCAGATCCGCGGCTCGGCGAACGCGCCGCGTCCCGCCGGGCCCGACAACGGCTCCGGCCCGCCGCCCGGCGTCACCGGCAACGAACTGTCCCAGCCCTCGGTGCCCGCACCCCGATAAGGAGTCACCAGCGATGACCGACGAACCGCTCCCCACCGACGACGACACCACCGAAAAGCCCACTGCCGAAACGACACCCGCGCCCGCTGGGCGTCGGTGGTGGACCAGCGCGAACCGCACCCAGCTCGGCCTGTGCGGCGCCGCCGCCGTCCTGCTCGGCGCCTCGCTGGCGGCCTCGGTGTTCCTGTTCTTCGAGAACCAGCACAGCAAGGACCTGCTGGCGGCACAGCAGCAGGCGCGGGAAGCCGCGTGCCGCTACGGTCCGGTGCTGGCCGACTACGACAGCAAGCACCTCGACACCTACTTCAAGGCGGTGCTGGACGGCGCGACCGGCGACTGGAAGAAGCAATTCGACTCCACCAGCGCCGAACTGCGCGAGGTTCTCACCCAGGGTGAGGTCACCTCGAAGGTCACCGACACCCAGTGCGCGATTCGCACCGGTGACGAGAACGCCGCCGAGGCGATCGTGGTGATCGGCCAGACCATCTCCAGTCTCGGCACCGAACACAAACCCAAGCCGGGTCAGCTGTCCATGGTGTTACGCCTGCACAACGACGACGGCCGGTGGCTGGTCGAGAAAGTGACCTCCCCGCTGACGACGGCGCCCGCGCAGTGACCGAACCCGGCGCGCTATCCCCCCGGCACACCGGCCGCACCCCACGCACATCGAAGGCCAGGACTCCGGGCAAGCACGACGACGAACCGACCCCGGATTCCGCGGCGCGTGCGGTCCGCCGCCGGCCGAAGAACCGGCGGGCGCAGATCGCCGCGGAATCGGCGGCGGCATTCGGCGCACACGGCTATCACGGCGTGAGCATGGACGACATCGCCCGGCGCCTCGACATCAGTTCGACCGCGCTGTACCGGCACTTTCCGAGCAAGTACGCGCTGTTCCGCGCCGAGCTGCTGCGCCTGTCCGGTCTGGCGCTGCGGGCCGTCGAATTGCCCGAGGACGCGGCCGGCTGGTCACCGCGGCAGCGCCTCGATCATGTGCTCGGCGCCATCGTCGCCGCGACCATCGCCAACCGGCCCACCGCTGCCCTGGCTCGCTGGGAACGCCGCTACCTCGAACCCGACGACCATCAGGAGTTCAGCGACCAGTTCGCCGCGGCGATCGCGAGCCTGCGGGCCCGCATCGGCGAGGTCAGGCCCGAGCTGGACGGGCATGATCGCGCTGCGCGTGCGGTATCGATCTTCGCGGTGATCAGCAGCATCGGCGATCACCATACGACCGTGCCGGCGAAAGCCCTTGCCACCCTGCTCAGCTCGACGAGCTGGACACTGGTCGACGCCGACCTGACCGATCGGCACGCCATCACGGCGGCCCGCCGGAGCACGCAGCGGTCGCAGCCGTTCAAGCACGAGCTGGTGCTGCACAGGGCGGTCGAGCTGTTCCACGAACGCGGGTATCCGAACGTCAGCGTGGAGGACATCGCCGCTGCCGCCGAACTGTCCTCCGCGTCGGCGGTCTACCGCTACCACCGCAGCAAGAGTGATCTGCTGGTGGCCGCCTTCCGGCGGGCGGCGGATCGGGTGTCCGCGGCGATCCGGCCCGCGACCGCCGCCGCAGGCACTCCGGCCGGGGCCCTGGGCACGCTGATCGACCTGTACGTGTCCGGGTCGTTCGCCGAACGCGCGCTGACCTTCGTCTACTACGCCGAGTTCCGCCATGTGGAGCAGACCGATCAGGTGACCCTGCGCCACCTCCAGCAGCTGATCGTCACCGAGTGGGCGCGGCTGGTGGTCGAGGCCAGGCCGGAACTGTCGATGGGCGAGGCGCGAATCCTGGTGCACGCCGCGTTCAGCCTGGTCGTCGATCTGGGACGGACTTTCGGCGACGACGGAATCTGCCCGCAGGACACCGTCATCCAACTGCTGGAGACCATCATCCTCGGCCGGCCGCTGTCACGATAGGCGGCACCACCGGTGTGCCCGGCGCGCGGCGTCCGGACCTGCACATCGAATCCGGACGCCGCGACTACTCGATCGCCCGTCCCCGGCGGCAGCGAGTTCGCCGGGCTGCCGCCGGGGCGGGCGAGGGAGGCACGACGCGCGATCGCTGTGTGGCGTGGGGTAATTACGCCGCCCGCGTCGTCGCCGGGCACTTCAAACAGTACCGGCTCAGTCCAGAATTGTCATCCACTTATTGGCACTTTCCGATCGATTAACTGGCATGAATACGACTCATTTCCGGCCTACATAACCAGAATGTTCAGTAACATAAGGCCCGGGGTATCGACACCCGGCACCGGCACGCACACGCCGGAACGTCCGGGCAGACGACTGGACAAGACATGGGAATCAACTGGCTGTCGTCGCGACGTGGCTTCATGAGATCGGCCGCCGTCGGCGGCATCGCCGCCGCCTGGACCCTCCGGTCGACCAACCGCAGGGCGGCGGCCGCGCCGGGCGGCCGCACCGTCGCCGTCTTCGGCGCCGGGCCCGCCGGACTGACTGCCGCGCACGAACTCGCCGAACGCGGCTTCGCGGTCACCGTCTACGAACGCCTCGGCGCCGCGGGCGGGAAGTGCCGCAGCATCTTCAGCGACCAGGCACTGCCCAGTGAGCACGGCTTCCGCAGCTTCTTCGGCTTCTATCACAACCTGCCCGACACGCTGCGCCGAATTCCGTTCCGCGGCAACCGTAACGGCGTCCACGACATCGCGCTCGGCGCGCAGCTGTCCGGATTCGAGACCGACGGAGCGCATATCCGCGCGGCGACGGTGACCGACAGCGCCGGCGCCAGGCACAGCGTCGAGGCCGACTACTACGTCAGCGCGATTCCGCTGGACAAGGCTCCCGCGGTGTTCTCCGACGGCGTTCTCGCCGCCGATCCCCGCCTGGAGTCGATCTCCCGGCTCCAATCGGCCTGGATGGTCGGCATCCAGTTCTTCCTGCGCAGGCGGGCCGACCTCGCCGCGGGGCACGTCGCCTATGTCGACTCACCGTGGGGTCTCACCTCGATCAGCGAGGCACAGTTCTGGCGGACACCGCTCAACGGCTACGGCGACGGCGGTGTCGCCGACGTGTTGTCGGCGATCATCTCCGAGTGGGAGGAGCCGGGCGTGTTCGACCGCAAGACCGCCGCGCAGTGCTCGCCGGCCGAAATCGCCGCGGAGACTTGGGAACAGCTCACAGCGCACGTCAACAAGGTCGGCGACGAGCCGCTCACCGACGACATGCTGCATTCGTGGATGATCGATCCCGCGCTGCGCGACCCCGGCACCCCGGACGTGTCCTACGACGACGCCATCTTCATCCAGAATCCGGGCTCGTGGGCAGACCGCCCCGACGCGACCACGGCCATCGACAACCTCTTCCTGGCCGGTGACTGGATCCGGACCCAGATGAATGTCGCGTGCATGGAAGGCGCGAACGAAGGCGGGCGACTGGCGGCAAACGCCGTGCTGCATGTCAGTGGCTCGGCGGCGGGCCGGGTCCCGATCACTCCGCGATTCCGGATGCCGCTGTGGGAACCGCTCGAGCTGGCCGACAGCGCGCTGTATCACGCGGGCCGGCCCAACGCCTTCGACCTGATCGACCGCAGGTACCCGGTCCGCTGACCGCGGTGCACGTCCGGCCGGGTGCCGGCCGGACGCCTGCGCCCCCCTCGCTCCATGCGGCCGCCATGTGCGGCCGCGGAAGGTGGCATCACCATGCGCTCCGCCCCTCTCGCCGCAACCACGATCCTCGCGGCAGGCCTGCTCGTCTCCGGTTCGACGCGCCTCACCGCACCGGCAGCGCGCGAATTCCCCACTACGCCGGTCGCTGTCGAGTCGATGTCGGCGGAGTCGACGGTTGTCGGCCTGCTGGCGCCTACTCCGCCCGTGCCGCGCACGCTGCGCACGGCGGCGCCGCCGATCGAGCCGGCGCCGCCCGTCGCCGTCATTCCGGTCGGTGCCACGGGCGGGCTCGGGATACCCGAGACCGTTCTGGCCGCCTACCGCAATGCCGAACTGTCCCTTCAACTCTCGGCGCCAGGGTGCGGTGTGAGCTGGCATCTGCTGGCCGGGATCGGCAAGATCGAGTCCGACCACGCCGACCGGGGAAACACCGATGCCGCGGGCACGACGATGCGGCCGATCTTCGGGCCCGCGCTCGACGGCACGCTGCCGGGCAACGAGGTGATCCCCGCCGCCGAGGGTGGATTCGTGCACGCGGTCGGCCCGATGCAATTCCTGCCGAGCACCTGGAGCCGGTACGCCACCGACGGAAACGGCGACGGCACGGCCGACCCGCACAATGTGTTCGACGCCGCCCTGGCCGCGGCCCGCTACCTGTGTGCCGACGGAACCGATCTGCGCGACGCCGCCGCCCGGCAGCGCGCGGTGCTCCGATACAACAACTCAGCGAGTTACGCCGCCGAGGTACTCGGCTGGTCGGAGCGTTACCGCACCGGCGGGTCCCCGATCCACGTCGACCTCGTCGCCGTGCCGTCCGCCCCCACCCTGCCCCTGGACGACGCCGCGCCCGAAACTCCCTCCCCCACTGTCGAAGCCCCGCTGACGCTCGAACCCATGGCACCGGCCCCGACTCCACCGCGTGAGCCGGTGATCCTGGTGTCGCTGCCGGTGATCGGCGCCATCGAATGCGGGATCCTGTGCGGTGAGCAGCCGACGGGAACCGAGCGGCCACCGAGCGAACCCGACCCGACACCTGGCCCGCAGATCACGCTGCCGCTGGGCGTCAGCATTCCCCTGCCGATGCCACAGGGCTGACAGGACACGGTGATGAGCACTGCGACGTCCCGTCCCGGTTCTATCAATTCAGCTATGCCAGGAATCCGTCGTGGAGCCGGTTCCTGGCGAGCGGGACCGAGATCGACGAGTACTTCACCGCGGTGGCCCACCGCTACGGCCTCGACGGGATGACCCGATTCGAAGTCACCGCCGTGCACGTCGACGGCGACCGGTGGTCGGTCCAGACTGCCGACGGCGACCGGGAATCGTTCGACTTCGTGGTCTGCGCCACCGGGATTCTGCACCACCCACGCCTGCCCGACCTTCCCGGTCTCGGCGAATTCGGCGGTGCGGCATTCCATTCGGCGCGCTGACCCCATGCGACGCGCCGATGTGCAAGCGGCTCATCGTCTCCGACGGGTTCTATCGTGCGGTGCAGCGCGACGATGTCGCGGTGGTGACCGAGCGGATCGACCGGGTCGAGCAGGCCGGTGTGGTGACCGCCGACGGCACCCTGCACGAGCTGGATGTCCTGGTGTCGGCCACCGGATTCGAGGCGCACGCCTACATGCGCCCGATGCGGGTGGTCGGCCGCGAGGGGCGCGTGCTCGACGACGAATGGGGTGGCAGTCCGCGCGCGTTCCACACCGTCGCCCTGCCCGGCTACCCGAACCTGTTCGTGCTCATCGGACCGCACAGTCCCGTCGGCAACTTCCCGCTCACCGCGGTCGCCGAGTGGCAGACCGAGCATGTCACCGCATGGCTACAACGGTGGCGCAGTGGCGAATTCACCACCGTCGAACCGACCGAGGCCGCCACCGAGCGCTTCAACGACCAGATCGACGATGCCTTCGCCCCGACCGTCTGGGCGAGCGGCTGTCAGAGCTGGTATCGCGATGCCGACGGCCTGCCGACAGTGTGGCCCTGGAGCCCTGCCGCGCACCGCCGCCGCATGCGGCGGGCGCCGGACTACGCGGACTACCTGTTCGACGGTGCGTGACGCCAATGCGCATCGAACGGGGTCAACCGGCACCACCAGTTCGGCGAGGTGGGCCGGATACGCCGCCCCGGCTAGGAGAACCGGACTTTCTCCGCGTGTTCCATCAAGCGCATGAACTGTTCGGTGCGCAGGTGGATGAGCGTCTCGTGGTCACCGGCCTCGAAATAGATGTCGGGTTGAGTGCTCAAGCTTTCGTCCATCAGTGTTGTCATGCCGTAAGCGGTGCACACGGGAGGGATCGCGCCGACTTCGCAGTCCTTGAAGATTTCGCGGATGTCCGACTCGTGGGCGAACGACAGTCGTCGTCCGGTTTGGTCCCACAGTTTCGGCAACCGCAGGTGATGAGTGGATGGCAGCACCGCGCCGACGTAGCCCTGGTCGTCTTCGAGGAGGACCGTCTTGGCGAGCCGGTCGCCGGGGATGGCCGCTGTTTCGGCCGTCTCGGTACTGCTGTGACTGTGCGGATGCCGCACAGTTTCATACTCCACACCCGCATCCTGTAGGCACGTGTGCACGGTTGGTGACATGGCCATGGCGGAACCTCCATTGGCTGGTTGGCACCACCGCCGAGCTCGGCGGCCTTGAACCAAGCATAGGCTTCTTGCCGGCGTCGCCATAGGTTGATCGCTAGACCACCCGGCTGAGCGCGCGCAGGTCCGCGTCCAGCTTCCGGAACAACCAGTACACGGCGACGAAGGCGAGCCCGCCTGCCGCGCACAGCCCCAGCACCGAATCGCGCACGAGCCACAGCTCCTCGGGTTCGAGAAAGCTGAATCCGGCCAGCACCCCGATCACCGGCACCGACGCCGTCACCGCGAGGTAGACCGTGGTTCTCCGGCGCAGCCAGCGCAGGTCGGCGGAGTCGCGCTCCGTCGTGTGTCCGTGGCGCAGATAGCGGGGATAGACGCAGCGGACGAGGTAGAACGTGGAAAGGAAGAAGGTGTAGGCGACCGAGATGGTGCCTGCCACCAGAACAGTCATCGCCGCATGGACCTGCAGCCGCACCGGAAGGTCGGTGAACCAGCGCAGCAGCAGCACGGCCGTCACGGTGGCGAGAAGCGCGGACAGCAGGGTGTTGAGCGCACACAGGTCGCCCCACAGCAGCGTCCGCGACCGCACCCGCGCGAGCCGTGCCTCGCCGTAGCGTCTGCTCTTGCGCAAGCCGCGAAGAACCTCGAGCTGATCACGCGAGATGTAAACGTAGATGACGATGGCCAACAGCAAGCCACCGAGGATGCACACCAGGATGCCCTTGTCGATCCGGTCGTTCGTGGCATCGGGCAGGCGCGCTCTGATCAGCTGCTGGGCGTGCACAGCCAGATACACCGTAGCCAGGCCGACACCGACCATCGACGACAGCCAGAGGACGGGGGTGGGCCACCGCGACAGTTTCGTCCGCCAACTGTCCGGCGGCGGATAAACGAGGTCGCGGGCCCTTTTCTCGAGGCACAGGTCGAACTGCTGGGCCAATTCCGAACCGGACGAATAGCGGTCCTCGCGATCGGGCGACAGACATTTCAGGAGGACGCGGCGCAGCGCCATGGGGCAATCCGGCGGAAGCTCCGACAAGAATGTCGCCTCTACCGGTCGGCGCCGCAATTCGAGCATGCGGGCCAGCGACGTCTCCGACTCGCCCGCGGACGTCTCGTCCGGGAAGGGCCGGTGCCCCGTGAGCAATTCCCACAGCATGACCGCCAGCGCGAAGATGTCGCTTCGGGTATCGAGGTCGAGGGCGGTCGCGGGCAGGTCGGGATGGCAGGCTTCGAGCTGTTCGGGCGACATGTACGCCAGGGATCCGCCGAAGTAGGCCAGGGGACTGGTGCCCTTGATGCGTTTGCTGAAGCTGACGTTGAAGTCGGCCAGTTTCGGCACTCCCTCGGCGCTCAGCAGCACGTTCGCGGGTTTGATATCTCGATGCAGCACCCCTCGTTCGGACGCGTGCTGCAGCGCGTCCGCGAGTCGGCGGCCCAGCCAGGCGACGGTCTCCGGCCAGGTCAGTGCCGCGGTCCTGGTCCGGATCGCCGATTCGGTAGGCCGGACCTCACCCTTCTCGGCGAGTACCTCGTCGACGGCGTCGAGCAGCAGTTGCCCACCGTGGCGTTCCGGCGGCGTCGAGCGCCGCAACCGCAGCACGTCGAGCAGCGTCCCGCCCGGTAGGTACTGCATGTAGAGCAGCTTCAGCTGGCCATCGGCGATGAGCCGCTGGTCGAAGATGCGCACGATGTATTCGTGGTCCAGCTGGGCGAGAGTCTCCGGCTCGATGCCGTGGTTGTGGGAGATCTTGACCGCGACGAGCCGCTGCATCGATTGTTGCCGAGCGAGATAGACCTGGGCGAAGGCGCCCGCGCCGATCCTCATCAGGAGGTCGAAGTCGTCGACGTGGTCGCCGACATCGATGGCGTCGAGAAGAACCTGCGCGCCGGGACGAGCGATGATCGTGCTGTGGTAGTCGCTCGGGGGCTCGGGGTCGGTCGCCGCCGCGGTCACCGCACCCTCGGTGGGAGCCGCATCGGTTACCCGCGATCCGCGGCGCAGGGCATGGAATTCCTCGTAGACGAGTTCGGCGGGCAGCGGGCCATCGCGCAGCTCGGCGAATTCCGCGCGGTACTCGCTCAGCCGTTTGGGAAAGTGATACCGAAGCCAGCGGTATTCGAGGTCGACCTTGATCAGTTCGATCAGGATCGTGCGCCGCGCCGCCGGTTCCCCGGGTAGGTACGCCGAGAGGTCGGGTGGTGAACCGGACGCCCACGCCTGCGAGAGTTCCGCCACGGCACTGGCGAGCGCGGTGCGGGTTCGTTCAGCTGAATCGACCAGGTCGATCGGCTCGGACATCGGTAGCTCGAGATCAGCCCCGGGCGATCACCCGGCGGCTACGCGCGATGTGGACTGGTTGCCCCACGTCAGCTCCTTCCATCCAGACTCCCTCGCTCAAGGATATCGCTCCGATTCGAGCAAATAGCCCGCAACACCGGGGAGCGGTCCGGCTACAGCATGCGTTGCCTGCCGTACGCGGCGAATTCCGACTCCAGCGCCTGTTTGTCCGCTTCGGTCATGCGGCGGTAGTGCGGTCCGCCCCGGCCTGCCCACCGGTGGACCGGTTCGTCGGTGTGCCAGGCCTGCTCCTGTAGTTCGCGCTTGAGCACCTTGTTCGACCCGGTCACCGGGAGGTTTGCCGAGACGCGCAGGAACCGGGGCGTGCCTTTGCTGCCGAGGTCGTCCTGCGTACAGAGGAATTCGGTGAACTCGGCGACATCGAAGCCGACCGGATCGGCGACTTCGACGGCGGCCATGACCTGATCGCCCGAGCGTGGGTCGGGCACCCCGAACACGGCGGCGGCGATGACCGCGGGGTGACGGCGCAGGACCTGTTCGATCATGAGTGCCGAGGTGTTCTCGCCGTCGACACGGATCCAGTCGCCCTTGCGGCCGGCGAAGTACAGGTATCCGTCGGTGTCGAGGTAGCCCAGATCACCGGTCCAGTACCAGCCGTGACGAATGCGGTCGGCGTCGGCGACCTCGTTCTTGTAGTAGCCCTCGAAGGCGAGCGCGCCTGCTTTGTCGATCATTTCCCCGATGGCCTCGTCGGGATTGCGGACCCGGCCGTGCTCGTCGAGTTCGGCCCGCGCGCACTCCCGCAGGGTGTCCGGATTCACCACCGCCACACCGGGATGCGCGGGTCTGCCGAGGGCGGCGGGCGGTGCGGCGGGATCAAGGGCGGCCAGGCTCGGGCCCTCGCTGGAGCCGTACCCCTCGAACAGCTCCGCGCCGAAGCGGCGGCGGAACTCGTCCTGATCGGCCACCGACGCCTCGGTGCCGAACCCCCGCACCAGCGGATTGTCCGAATCCGTCGCGGCTTCCGGCGTGGCCAGCAGGTATCCCAGCGCTTTGCCGACGTAGGTGAAGTAGGTCGCGCCGAAGTGCCGCACATCCGGAAGGAATTGCGACGCCGAGAATTTCGGGGTCAGACAGATCGTCGCGCCGACCGACAGGGCCGGCGCCCACAGCGCCATGATGGCATTGCCGTGGAACAGCGGCATACAGCAGTAGTCCACGTCGTCGCGGACGTGCCCGAACTTCGCCGTCGCGGCGTACGCGATCACGGCGAGGCGGCGCTGGGTGCAGCGCACCGCCTTCGACGTGCCGGTGGTGCCCGAGGTGAACAACAGCAGCAGCAATTCCGCCGGCCCGCCCACCGCCGTGGGCGGCACTCGGTGGGCATCGATCCGGGCGGCGTAGCCGGGATCGTCGACCAGCAGGAACCGATCTGCGGTGAGGCCGAGATCCAGCTGCCGCAGACGCGCCATTCCCGCGGTGTCGGTGACGATCAGCTGGCAGTCGACATACCGCACATCGGCGGCCAGCTGGGTAGTGCCCCTGGTCGGATTGAGACCCGCCACCGTCGCGCCCGCCAGCGCCGCCGCGCCCAGCCAGAAGACGAAATCAGGCACATTGTCCAGCAGCACCCCGATGTGGAACGGGCCGTCGCGGCGCAGGGTGCGGGCGAGTTCCGCGCGGGCAGCGGACTCGTGGACGACCGCGTCCCAGGTCCAGTCGGTGTCGCGGGTACGCAGGCCGAGCCGCTGGTCGCCGAGCCGGTCGAGCAGCATGCTCGCGATGTCCGCCCGGCGCGCACCCGGGATTCCGTCCGTTCGTTCCGTCATCTCCCCATCACCTTCCCTGCGCTGGATCCGGCCTCGCTCATGCGCCCGGGTGCACGAGTTCGACGTATTCGCGCGGCAATTCGTCGAAGGTCAGCTTGCGGATCTCCACGGGGCCCGAGTGATACGAATCCTCGCCTTCGATGCGGCCCTCGGGATCGATCGGCCACAGCAGCAGCTGACGGAACACGACCAGATAGTCGGCGGCCGGGTCGTCGACGGGGATGCCGATCTGCGCGGCGTACGCACCCGGGTAGATCTGCTTCAGGAAGCCCTCGGTCACCACACAGTGGTCGTCGACGACCAGCCGGTCCAGCTGGTACTCGAGCACGTTGCTGCGGCTGGCGACGAAATCGGAGTAGTAGGTGTGCACGACGTCGCGGCCCTTCGGGCCGACGTCCTTGCCCGCGTTCCAGAAGTGGTAGGCCGGTTCGGGGACCAGGGTCCGCATGAGCCCGTCGAGATCGGGTGCGGCCTCGGCCTTCATATGTTCGATGACGATGCCGAGCACCGTGCGGTGCCGTTCGTTCGTGGTGACGGCCAGGCGCTGTTCGAGCGGCGCCCAGGTGTTGTTCGGATCGATGACCGCCATGGTGGAGACTCCTTCTCGTACACCGGGTTTCCCGGCTGCACCACCCGGTGCCCGTCGATCATCACCGACAGGAGTGATGCGGATCACCCGACATCCGTCGCTGGATCGTTCCGAACCGCCCGACGCGCGTCGGATCCGGTCAGCGGATCCGGGGACAATTCAGCCGACGACAGGGCGATCCGGCGCATCATCAGCGCCAAGGTGGCCATGAACCGGTCCAGCGCCTCGCCGATATGCCAGCCCATCACCGTCTCGACCTGCGCGATCCGCGACGCGACGGTGCTGTGGTGCAGGTGCAGTTCGTCCGCGGTGCGCCGCAGTGATCCGTACACGCAGAATGCCTCCAGTGTGTCGACGGCCAGTGCACCGGCCTCCGTGGCGGCGAAGTCGTTGAGCCGCAACACATCCGGCGCGCTGAGGAGCCGGGACATCGGCAGTTCCCCGAGCAGGGCAAGAGATCCGAGCCGTTCGAAGGCGATCACCCGGCGTCCGTGCCAGGTCGACGACGCGAATCGCAGCGCGCGCCGCGCCTGCTCCCAGGACGTGGCGGCTGCCAGTGCGGGCAGCCGTTCGCCGATCCCGACCCAGGGACCGTCGGCGCCCCGGCGTGATGCCGGGAATGCCTGCACGACAGCCGTATTCAGGACATCCGACAGCTCCCGGCAGGTGCCGACGTCCTGCACCAGCACCGCGGTGGTCGTGCCGAGGATCGTCGAGCGGACCACCGGGACGTGCTCGGCGATGATGCGCACCGCGTCCGCCGTGCCCGGTCCGGATACCGCCAGCAGGCACATCGGCCGCCCGGGATCGACGCCGAGCAGGCGCATCGCGCGGACCCGATCCGCGCGCCGCTGTTCCTCCGACAACACCACCTCGAGCAGGGCCGGGTCGGACAGCCCGGTCGGCCCGGTCGCACCCCGGCGCGATGTCACCCGCAGACAGTGCCGCAACCGGCCCACCAGGACGCCGTCCAGGGGGTGTGGGGCGCCGGTCCGCTCCAGCCACACCGCGGGCTCGGTACCGAACGCTCCCTGCGGTGGTGCGGCGACAGGAAGCAGTCGGCCCGCTGCGTCGTACCGAATGGTGGTGCCCGACGGCCAGCGCGCGCCCGCCGGGCATTCGGCCAGGACCGCGGCCGCGCGGATCACCGTATCGGCATTGGCGTCGGATTCCGCGAAGCCATCGAAGTACTCGACGATCCGCACCAGGTCAGCGGTGAATTCGGCCGATCGCGGCAGGTCGGGATCAGGCTCACCCATTCGGCACCTCCACTGTGGCGGACTGTCGACCAGAGTGACAGGACCATGCCGGGTCGCCGCGAGATTTCACCCGGATCATCCCGCTGGATGGCACAGCGATCCCCGGCCGCGGTCAAAACCGCCACCGGGTCGCGGTGGCGATCTGTTCGGGGGTGGCGTCGGCGAAGAGGGTGATCTCGCCGCGGCGGACGCTGCTGATCGTGTCGGCCAGTTCGGCGCCGAACGCGCCGTAGAGCACCGGGTCTCCTTCGAAGGCGGCGACCGCATCGTGCAGGGTTCTCGGCAGCGCGTCGATCCCTTCGGCGTGGCGGGTTTGCTGATCGAGGCCGGCGGGGTCGACGGCGACCGGGCTGGGCAGCGCGAGGCCGGCGACCAGGCCCGCCCGTCCGGCGATCAGCAAGCCGGCGAGCGCCAGATAGGGATTGGCCGCTGGATCGAAGCACTTGATCTCGAGGTTGGCGGCGTACTCGCGCTCGCCCTCGGCCCCGGTGATGAAACGCAGTGCGGCCTCACGGTTTTCCAGCCCCCAGCACGCGTAGATTCCGGCCCAGTGACTGGGGCGCAGTCGCAGGTAGCTGGCCATCGACGGGCAGCCGATCGCGAGCAGCCCGGGCAGGTGTTTCAGGATGCCTGCGGCGAAGCGTTGTCCAGGGTCGGTGAGGCCGAACGGCCCAGAGCCACCTGCCATCGTGTTGCGCCCGTCGCGCCACAGGCTGAGGTGGATGTGGCCGCCGTTGCCCACCCCGTCGACGCCGACCATAGGTGCGAAGCAGGCGCGCAGGCCATGTGCGGCGGTGACCGCACGAATGGTCTCGCGGACCACGATCGCGGTATCGGCGGTAGCCAGCGGATCGGCGGCAGCAACGGATAATTCGAACTGGCTGACCGCGTACTCCGGATGTATCTGCTCGACGGCGATGCCGCTGTCGCGCAGCGCGCTGAGGAGATCGCGCAGGTAGCCGCCGAGCTCGACGAGCTTGGCGGCACCGTAGGCGGGCGCGGTGGAAGCCGGGTGGAATGCGTCGGGGTCGGCGGGGTCGGTCCGCGAGACGACCCATTCGAATTCGATCGCGGCGCGCACCGCGAAGCCGTCGGTGGCGAGTTCGTCGACGATGCGGCGCAGCAGCAACCGTGGGTCGCGTGGGTGCGGGGTGCCGTCCTGGGTGTACCGGTCGGCGGGGGCGATCGCCCAGCCGGGGAGAGCGGCGAGCGGTGCGACGTGTGCCAGGTCAGGGTGGAGCCGCAGGTCGCCGGTGGGCCCGCCGGCGAAATGCCCGGACAGGATCGAGTCGTCGAGCAGGAACGCGTCGAATACGGGGGAGGCTCCCACACCCCACGCCGCGGCGTGGGGTAGCCGTTCGAGCGGGATGGCTTTGGTCCGGGTGATGCCGCTGGTGTCCACCCAGGGCAGGGCAACCGCGACGATGCCACGGTCGCGCAGCGTCGCGGCGACGGTCCTGGCACGGTCGGAGCGGCGCTGACGTTCCCGCTCGGTCAGAAGTTCCACTGATGCTCCTGCAGTTCGTCGACGTGGTCGGGGCGCAGAGTGCTCGCGGTGAGCGTAGGCGCTACACGGCGCGGTGAGCGGGAGGTCGTGCTGGGGAAAGGGCGGCGGATGTCACGGTCCACCGACAGCTTTCACGCCCTAGGCGTCGGCCGGTGGCGCCACGAGATCGGCCATCGGCGTCAGCGGATTGAGCATGACGCCGACCTTGCGCAGGCTGCTGTCCACGATCGCCCAGATCGCTCCCTGCAGGTAAGACGACAGCTCGGCCGCGTCCATCGGCTGCATCGAGCGGCTCAGCCACCGGTTCACGCTGCCGTCGACGAACCCGACCAGGCCGAAGGCCATCGGCTCGGCGATCGTCACCGGAGCCGACTGGGCGCGCAGCGCGTTCTCGACCACCTCGCGCACGGTGCCCGCGATCGCGATCTTGGTGCCGGAGACGATCGGCGAATTGTGCCGCTGCTTGCCCTCGGACCCGGCGCCGAGAAAGTAGTGCAGCCGCGGATTGGCGGCGATCCACCCCACATAGGTGTCGACCGATCGCGCGATGGCCTCGGCCACGGTGCCTTCGGGATTCAGGGTGGGGGCGAGCACCGCCATCAGGTCGTCGACGATGCGGGCACGCAACTGTTCGTCGAGATCCTGGCGATCCTTGAACAGCCGGTACAGCACCGACCTCGGCACCTGCGCCAGATCGGCGATCTCCTGCACGCCCACCGAGGCGCCCTGCGCCTGCACAGCCCCGAGCGCCGCGACGAGGATCCGGTCCCGGCGCTCGGCGCGATGCCGGTCCCACCGACTGGCCCGGCCGTCGGCGCGCTGTGCGGTCACATTCCTCCCATCGGGCACCGGATCGGCGCGATCCGGCGAAAACAGTATTCCAGCCGGGTCCGGCGCCCGGCCGACGCGGACTCGCGACAGATCACGATCCATCGGCGATCCTGTTCTGGTCGGGTATGGAGACCGACGGAGAGGACCCGATCGACATGACGACCGCGTGGGCCGTGATCGCCGCGGCGACGTTCTGCTGGCTCGGCATGGTGCTGGCCATCTCGTTCCTGGAGGCGCCACTGAAATTCCGGGCGCCCGGGGTGACCGTGCCGATCGGGCTCGGTATCGGCCGGTTGGTCTTCCGCGCGCTTAATATGACCGAACTCGTGCTCGCCACAACGATTCTCGTCGCGATCGTCACCGACTCCCCCGGCACGGCCGCCACGATTGCGCTCGCCGTGGCCATGGTGGCCTTCGCCGTGCAGATCCTGGCAGTGCGCCCACGATTGACCCGCCGCAGCGATGCCGTGCTCGCCGGCATCGACGCACCGCGCTCGCACAGTCATCACGCGTACATCGCGCTCGAGGTGGGCAAGGTCGTCGCCCTGCTGGCCGGCGGCATTCTGGTCCTCGCCCACAGCGTGCCCTGATCCGGCCGCGGGCGCACCGGCACCATGCGGAGCGCCGGCCGAACGCCAGTCGAGTTGACGCTCTGCGTAATAATGTAACGCATGAGCTTCAGTCCGATCGGGACGATGATCACCGACGAATCCGCCATCGGCCTGGCTGCCGCTATCCGCGCGGGTGCGGTGAGTGTCCGCACGGTGGTCGATGCCCATATCGCCGTGCTCGAACGCTTCGCGCCGGCCACCAACGCCGTCGTCGTCGACCGCTACGAGGCAGCGCGAGCGCAGGCCGACGCCGCCGACGCGCATCTCGCGACCGGTCCGGTGACGCTGCCGCCGCTGTTCGGTGTGCCGATCACCGTCAAGGAGTCGCTGGCCGTGGCCGGTCTGCCCAACACGGCGGGTGTGCTGGCGCGCAGGCATGTGCGGCCCTCCGCGAATGCGACTGTGGTGCAACGGGTCCTGGACGCGGGCGCGATCGTGCTCGGGCTGACCAACACGTCCGAGGGCTGCATGTGGATCGAGACCGAGAACCGGCTCTATGGGCGCACCAGCAATGTCCACGATCCGACCCGCACGGCGGGCGGGTCTTCCGGCGGCGAGGGCGCCGCGGTCGGCAGCGGCGGGTCCCCGCTCGGCCTGGCCACCGACACGCTCGGGTCCATCCGCATTCCCGCGTTCTGCAACGGCGTCTTCGGGCATCGCCCGTCGACGGGCCTGTTGCCGACCACCGGCGCGTGGCCACCGCCCTACGGTGTCGCGGCGCTGTGCGCGAACGGGCTGATCGCCCGCCGCGCCGACGATCTCATGCCATTGCTGCGGATCATGGCGGGCCCGGACGGCATCGATCCGCTGGTTCGCGAGATGACGCTCGGCGATCCGGCGACCACCTCGCTGCGTGGTGTGCGCGTCGCGCTGCTCGACGGCGCGTTTGCTCCGGGTGTCGGCCGGGCGGTGCTGTCCGTGCGCGATCGTGCCGCCACGGCGCTGGAAGAGGCGGGCGCCGAGATCGTCCGGGTGCGCACGCGATCGCTGCGGATGATCGGGCTGTCCACCACGATCGTGCTCGCGAAGGAGACCGGCATCAGCTTCGCCGAGATCATGCGCGGGGAGGGCGCCGAGATCCTGGCCCCGCGACAGCTCACCGGCAGTGACCACACGCTGCCCACCCGGCTGCTCGCGCTCGGTGAACTGCTCGCCGCGCGCGTGCCCGCCGGACCTGCCCGCCGCATCACGAGCGCGGCCCATGACGCGGCCGCCGAGATCGCCGACACCATCGGCGACGGACTGCTCCTGCATCCCACGCTCACCTCCGTCGCGCCGCGCCACGGCCGCACCACCGGCCAGCCGTGGCGTACCGACGCGGTCGCCCCGTTCAGCCTCGCCGGCCTGCCGGTGACGCAGGTTCCGCTCGGCCGGGGCGCCCACGGTCTGCCGCTGGGTGTGCAGGTGGTCGCGGGTGCGGGCCGCGACCACCTCTCGATCGCCGCGGCACTCACCCTCCAGGACGCCTTCGGCGGGTGGGTCCGGCCGCGGCCGTGAGCACCCTCAGACGGTCACCGACGCGTCGCGGGGCAGCCCCAGCATCCGTTCGCCGATGACATTGAGCTGCACCTCGGTCGTGCCACCGTAGATGGTGGTGGCGCGCCCGGCGATCAGCTGTTCCATCGCGTGATCACTGCGCTCCCCCGGCACCGAGACGACGCCGGCGATGCCGAGTTCGGCGACGACGAACTCCGAAATCGCCTGTCCCAGTGCCATCCCCAGCAGCTTGCCGACGCTGGAGGTGGTCGAGACATCGATGCCGGACAGCTGCTTCAGCACCACCCGGGAACCGATCACGTCCACCGCCCGGCTCTCGGCCATGAGCTCGCCGACGTGGTAGCGCGCCACCGGCGACAGCTCACGGCCGACCGCGAAGCGCAGCAGGTCGGCGTCGGTGGCGTAGGCCTCCATCTTCTGGCTCAGCGCCACCCGTTCACCGGCCAGCGTCGTGCGCGCCACGTGCCAGCCGTCGTCGACCGCGCCGACGACGTTCTCGTCGGGGATGAACACATCGTCGAGGAACACCTCGTTGAACAGCGCCGATCCGGTCATCTCGCGCAGCGGCCGCACCGTGATGCCGGGGCTGGACATGTCGAGCACGAAGTAGGTGATGCCCTCGTGCTTGGGCTTGTCCGGGCTGGTGCGCGCGATCAGCATCGCCCATTCCGCGAACTGCGCGACCGTGGTCCAGATCTTCTGCCCGGTGACCCGCCAGCCGCCGTCGACCTTGGTCGCCTTGGTGGTCAGGCTCGCCAGGTCCGAGCCCGCGCCCGGTTCGCTGAACAGCTGGCACCACACGACCTCGCCGCGCAAGGTCGGGACGACCAGCTCGCGCTTCTGCCGTTCGTCGCCGTGCGGGACGATCGCGCCGACCGCCCAGGTACCCATCAGCAGCTGCGGCATCGGGATACCGGAGGCCTTGATCTCCTGCGAGATCACGACCTGCTCGAGCGGCGACGCCGAACGACCATAGGGACGGGGCAGGTGCGGCAGGTTCCAGCCGCCGTCGCCGAGGGCGACCAGCTGGTCGTCCTCGTCGTCGATCTGCGCGATCTCGGCGAGCTCGGCCCGGATACCGGCCCGGATCTGCTCTGCCTCGGCGGGCAATTCGAGCTCGCTGGACAGGGTCGGTCCCGACAGCGCGTAGCCGGCGACCGCCTCGGCACGTTCGTCGCGCGCACCCAGCTGACCGCGCAGCGCGAGCGCGCGCCGGTAGTACAGGTGCGCGTCGTGCTCCCAGGTGAATCCGATGCCGCCGTGGACCTGGATGCAATCCTGGGCGACCTGCACCGCGGCGTCGGGGATGATCAGCGCGGCAACGGCCGCCGCGTAGTCGGCGGTCTCGTCGTCACGATCGAGGGCGTAGGCGGCATCCCACAGCACCGCGCGCGCCTTCTCCAGCGCGATACCCATGTGCGCGCACTTGTGCTTGACGCCCTGGAACTGGCCGATCGGCCGACCGAACTGCACGCGGGTCTTGGCGTATTCCGCCGCGGTCGAGACACACCACGACATCACGCCGACCGCCTCGGCGCCCAGCACGACCGCAGCGACCGAGCGCACCCGCGCCGAGGTCACCGCGAGCATTCGCTCCGCCGGCACCTCGACCGAATCCGCGTGCAGCCGAGCCGCTCCGCGCAGCACGTCGACATTGTCCTGCGCGCCGACGGTCACCTCGGCGTTCCGGAATGCCACCCACCGCTGCTCGCCGTCGACCGTGACCGGCGCGATGATCACCTCCGCCGACACCGCCCCGACCACACCCTCGGCGGTGCCGTCCACGACCAGCGCACCGTCACGCAGCACACCGGTCAGGTTCGACGACAGCGCGACGGCACCGGTGCGCGACCCGTCGGCCAGACCGGGCAGCTGCGCCTGCGCCCACGACCCACCGGCCTGGGCGAGCACCGCGCTCGCCAGCGCCGTCGGCACGAACGGACCGGTGTGCAGGCCACGGCCGAGCGGCTCGAGCGCGACGGCCAGTGTCAGCAAGCCCGCACCCTGCCCACCCAGGTCCTCGGAGACGTGCAGGCTCAGCAGGTCCTGCGCGACGAGCGCGTCCCAGTAGGGCAGCTGCTTGCCCGCCTCGCCGGCTTCGACTGCCGCGCGGACGATGTCGGCGGTGATGGTGCGTTCGACGAACCCGTGCACCGCGTCGGCGAGGGCCAGGTGATCCTCGCTGACGCCGACGCCGAGCTCATAGCTGTTGCGTGCCATAACTAGCTGGTCTCCTTCAGCTGGGCCGCGACCTCGTCGATGGTCCACGGGCCGTCGGTCTCGACCGTGCGCACGTCGTGCCAGCCGGCCAGTTCGACGATCGCGCCGCCCTGCACCGCGAACACCTTTCCCGTGAGCGGGCAGTCGGCCTCGGCCAGGTGCGCGACCAGCGGCGAGATATTGGCGGGGGCGAACGCGTCGAACTCGCCCTCGGGTACCTCGGCGGCGAACAGCGCGCCCATGCCCGGGGTGGCCAGGGTCAGGCGGGTGCGCGCGATCGGGGCGATCGCGTTGACCCGCACGCCGTAGCGCTCGAGCTCGTCGGCGGCGACCAGGGTCAGCGCGGCGATGCCCGCCTTGGCGGCGCCGTAGTTGCCCTGTCCGGCATTGGGCATGAAGGTGCCCGAGGCCGAGGCGGTGTTGATCACCGCCGCGTTGACGGGGACGCCCGCCTTGGTCTGGGCCTTCCAGTACGCCGCGGCGTGATGCAGGGTGGCGGCGTGGCCCTTGAGGTGCACGGCGATGACGGCGTCCCACTGGGATTCGTCCATGCCCGCGATGAAGGCGTCGCGCAGGATGCCCGCGTTGTTCACCAGCACGTCGAGCGTGCCGTACTCGCTGATCGCCTGGTCGACAAGAGCTTTCGCGCCGTCCCAGGTGGCGATGTCGTCGGTGTTGGCGACTGCCCGGCCACCGGCGGCGACGATCTCGTCGACCACCTGCTGAGCCGGTCCGGCATCGATGCCGGAGCCGTCGTTGGCGCCGCCGAGATCGTTGACCACGACCTTCGCGCCTTCGCGGGCGAACAGCAGCGCGTGTTCGCGGCCGATACCGCGCCCGGCGCCGGTGACGACTGCGACGCGCCCGTCAAGCTTTCCCATGAGTTCAGTTCTCCTCGTTGATTTCGACGCGGCCGTCGGTGATCGCGATCTGGCCCGCGGCTTCGGTCTCGAAGGCGTAGGCGGCGACACCCGGTGCGGCGGCGGTGCGCCACAGGGTCGTGGTGATGTCCTGGCCCGGCAGCACCGGCTTGGCGAAGCGCACGGCGAGGCGGCGCAGGCGCGCGGTGTCACCGGCGGCGAGTTCGGTCAGCGCGGCCCAGGACGTGAACGCCATGGTGCACAGACCGTGGTTGATGATGCCGGGAAGCCCTGCCATCCTGGCGATTTCGTCGTCGAGGTGGATCGGCATCGGATCGCCGGAGGCGGGCGCGTAGCGGAAGGTCTGGTCGCTGTCGATGTGCGCGGTGACCGTCGCGACCGGCTCGCTCGCCCGGTCGGCGTCGGTGATCCGGTGCTCGGGCGCCTGCTCCCCAACGCCGGGACCCGCGTCGACCTTGCGGAAGAACGCCGTCATCCACTGCTCGTTGACGAGTTCACCCGTGGCGTCCCGGGTTTCCGCGTAGACGACCACCGTCGAACCGTTCGGCTTGCCCACGTAGCCGATCGGCTTGGCGCGCACCACCAGTTCGTCGCCGGGCCGGATCGGCCGGTGGAACAGGAAGTCCTGCTCACCGTGTACGAGCTTCATCAGCAGTTCCACCGGCGCCACCGACAGGGCGGCGGGCGCCATCGAGGTGAACACCGGGACGACCGCGAACACCGGCGGCGCGATCTCGCCGCTGCGGTGGGCGTCGATCGGATCATTGGTCGCCGCGGCGTATTCCGCGATCCGCTCCGCGGTGACCGAGAACCGCTCCGCGTCGGTCCACTCCCCCAGGCCGGAGCCGTCGAAGACGACCCCGGCCGATTCCGAAGTGGTCATGCGGCCGAACCGACGAGCTCGGTGAACTTGGCCATCGAGGCCTTCAGGTCGGCTTCGGCGTGCTTGGCGACGGCCTTGCCGATCGGGCCGACGATCATGGTGCCCTTGAAGCCGGCGTCGAACGCGGCACTCGAGCCGGACTCGGTCGCCTCCACCTTCAGCGCGAATTCGACGGTGACACCGGCCATTCCGGTGCCGGTGATGCGCAGGTACTTGTTCGGGTCGACCTCGGCGACGGTCCACTCGATCTTGTTGGCCATGTTCATCACCGAGACGACCTCGATGAAACGCGAGCCCGCGGTCAGCTCGGTGGGGAGCTCGCTGCGCCAGCCCTGGTGGATGGTGAGCCAGTCCTCCCAGTTCGCGAGGTCGCTCAGGCGGGCCCACGCCTGCTCGGGGGTGACGGGAAGATCGGTGGAAACGGACACAGATGCCATGGGGTTACTCCTCGGGGGGTTCGTGGGGGAAGATCAGCGGTTGGCCGGGCGGTAGGCGGTCACCACGACCGCGCCACCGAGACCGATGTTGTGCTGCAGGGCGATTCGTGCGTTGTCGACCTGGCGGGCGTCGGCGTCGCCGCGCAGCTGCCAGGTGAGTTCGCTGCACTGGGCCAGACCGGTGGCGCCGAGCGGATGACCCTTGGAGATCAAGCCGCCGGACGGGTTGACGACCCACTGACCGCCGTAGGTGGTGGCGTTGTCGTCGACGAGCCGACCGCCCTCACCAGGCGCGCACAGGCCGAGCGCCTCGTAGGTCAGCAGTTCGTTGGTGGAGAAGCAGTCGTGCAGCTCGATGACGTCGACGTCCTCGGGGCCGATGCCCGCCTGCTCGTAGACCTTCAGCGCCGCGGTACGCGACATGTCGGCGCCGACGAGGTTGATCGCGCCCTGCGTGGAGAAGGTGGACTCCAGATCGGTGACCATCGACTGCCCGACCATCTCCACGGCGCGATCGGCCAGGTTGTGCAGGTCCACGAAGGCCTCACTGGCGAGGATGACCGCGCCGGAACCGTCGGAGGTCGGCGAGCACTGCAGTTTGGTGAGCGGGCCGTAGATCTGCTTGGCGGCCAGCACTTCGTCGAGGCTGTATTCCTTCTGGAACTGCGCGTACGGGTTGTTCACCGAGTGCTTGTGGTTCTTCACGCCGATCTTGGCGAACTGCTCGGCGGTGGTGCCGTAGCGCTCCATGTGCTCTTGGCCCGCGGCGCCGAACATGTACGGTGCGGGCGGCATCGCGAACTCCTGCAGTTCGGCCAGCGCGAGCAGGTGCCGCATCATCGGCTGCTCACGGTCGTCGAAGGTCGAACCGAGCGAACCCTTCTGCATCTTCTCGAAGCCCAGCGCCAGCGTGCAGTCGGCCAGCCCGCCCCGGATCGCCTGCGCCGCGAGGTAGAGCGCGGTCGATCCGGTGGAGCAGTTGTTGTTGACGTTCACCACCGGAATGCCGGTCAGCCCGAGCTCGTAGACCGCGCGCTGACCCGAGGTGGACTCGCCGTACACATAGCCGACGTAGGCCTGGTCGACGCGGTCGTAGTCGATGCCGGCGTCCGCGAGCGCCTTGGCGCCCGCCTCCCTGGCCATGTCGGGGTAGTCCCATTCCAGTTCGCCCGGTTTCTCGAACTTCGTCATCCCGACGCCGACGACGAACACCTTCTGTGTCATGTACGCACTCCTGTGTGCCGCGCGTCCCGGTTATATGGGACACGGTGTCACTGCAATGTAGGTTGGACACCGAGTCCAGGTCAATACCTAGGCATGGACCGATCTTCGGCAGACCAAATCCGGTCAGCGTGCATTCACGGCGCCAACCTGCGCAGATTTAGTGAGTCATACGTCCCAGATATATGGGTAGAAGAGGACAAGGCCCGGAGAGGAAACCGAACTGGTTAGTCGACCAGCGAGTCGCCGGGCATCCGCTCGACGGCGCGCAGCCGCTCGGCGAATCCGGTCAGAATCTCGTGCGACTCGGCGGACAAGCCGTCGATCAGCGCCAGGAAACGCTCGAATCGTGGATCAGAGAACGGCTTGCGCTGGTCCGCGACGGAACGAGCACCGGCCAGGCCACTCGACATCATCCGACTCCCTAGACACAGCTGCCAACCCTTACGCGACCGCCTGCCACCCCGACGATCTCATCGAAAGGAAAAGTAACATAGCTGAACATTTGCGGACACCTCATATGCCGCATCCGCGAGGACCGTAGCCTGCGATCGACCCCGATGCTTCGTCGGCGCCCCGGCCTGCGAAGGCGACGGCCGCGGACCTACGCTCCCGGAAGTTCAGTGGCCTCGTGCCACCGCGCGTGCCGCTGCGCGGGCGGCGACCAGCACCGGATCCCAGACCGGTGAGAACGGGGGCGCGTAGCCGAGATCGAGTGAAATCACCTGCTCCACCGTCATGCGCGCGGTGAGCGCGACCGCGGCGGTGTCGATGCGCTTGCCCGCACCGTCCCGGCCGACGATCTGCACGCCGAGCAGCCGGCCGGTGCGGCGTTCGGCGAGCATCTTCACCGTCATGGGCTCCGCGCCGGGGAAATAGCCTGCCCGTCCGGTGGATTCGATGGTGACGGAGTGGAACTGCAGTCCGGCGCGCCGAGCGTCCTTCTCCCCCAGGCCGGTGCGCGCCACCTCGAGATCACACACTTTGCTGATCGCGGTGCCGACCACGCCGGGGAAGGTGGCGTATCCGCCGCCGACGCCCGATCCGATGACCTGGCCGTGCTTGTTGGCGTGGGTGCCGAGCGCCACGTGGCGCAGCGTGCCGGACACCAGGTCCAGCACCTCCACGCAGTCACCGCCGGCCCAGATGTCGTCGTATCCGCGCACACGCTGGGCGAGGTCGGTGAGCAGACCGCCGTCCTCGCCCAGCGGCAGCCCGGCTCGGCGAGCGAGGTCGGTGGCCGGGCGCACGCCGATCCCCAGGATCACCACATCTGCCGGATACCCGGCGGCGGCGGTCGTCACCGCCCGGACCCGTCCGTCCGAGCCGGTCCGCATGGCGGTGACTTCGGCGTTCGTCACGACCCGAATTCCCATTCCCACCATGGCTTCCCGGACGAGCGCGCCCATATCGGGGTCCAGCGTGGACATGGGTTCGGCGCCCCGGGTGACCATGGTGACCCGGAATCCGCGCCGCACCAGCGCCTCGGCCATCTCGACGCCGATGTACCCGGCGCCCACGACGACCGCGTCCCGCCCGGTCGCCGCCGCGAGCCCGTCGATGACGGCCTGCCCGTCGTCGAGGGTCTGCACGCCGTACACGCCCTCGGCATCGATACCCGGCAGCGGCGGACGGACCGGCGTCGCGCCGGTGGCCAGTACGAGCTTGTCGTAGCTCGTCCACGATTGCGCGCCGGTGCCGAGGTCGCGCGAGAGTACCTGTCGCCCCGCCGGATCGATCTCGGTCACCTCGGTCCGCAGGCGCAGGTCGATGTCACGAGCGCGGTGCTCGGCGGGCGTACGCGCGATCAGGTCCTCGGCGTCGCCGACGTCCCCGCTCACCCAGTACGGAATACCGCACGCCGAATACGAGGCGTGGTTGCCTTTCTCGAACACGACGATCTCGAGCTCGTCGGCACCGCGCAGCCTGCGCGCCTGAGACGCCGCGGCCATCCCCGTCGCATCCCCACCGATGACCACCATGCGTTCGCCCATGTCGTCCACGGTACGAGAGCATCGTCAGGGTGGCGGGATCCGCTGGGAGATCGCGGCCAGCGTTTCGACGACCGGCTGGTCCGGGTCGACGACGACGCCCTTCCCGCGAAGGAAGCCGTCGAGCAGTTGGCAGACGGAATCGGTACTGCGCTCGATGAATTCCTCGGTGGCGGCCGGTTCCGGCTTGCCCGGCACATCGAGCCAGAGATCGGTGACCGCGACGAGGAAGCCGACGATGCCACGGGCGAGGTGATCCACGCCGTCGGTGTCGAGGCCGACCGCGGCGAACAGTGTTCTCGTCCGCTCGGCCAGGTCGTCCGACAAGCGCCTGCCCACGTCGAGGGGGCGCGCCGAGCTGTCGCCGGTCGCAACGCTCTGCGTGATCGCCACGTACCGGAATACGTTCGGGTACGTCAGCACGACCTCGGTGGCCGCGGTCATGAACTGGTGGACGGTGGCGCGGCGGGTCTGCATCATCAACGACAGATCCGGCGCCACCGCGCGGTAGATCTGGTCGACCAGCCAGTCCGCGACGGCCCGATCCAGGTCGGACTTGTCCGCGAACATGCGGTACAGCCGTGGTTTCGCGACGCCCACCTCGGCCGCGATCGCACCCATCGTCACCTGCGCGCCGTCGCGCCCGATGGCGCGGATCGCACCGCGGACGACGTCGTCGCGCGAGAGGATCCGCGCGGCCGAACGCCCCGATGTCATCGACATGTCCCTGTTCTTCCGCGTCGCCGTAGCCGTCTCGGCAGCATACCGGCAGTTCCGGCGGTGAATACCCCGACTGCGGAGGCCACCACGCTTGACAGAGACGGCGGCGTACCGGGAGACTCGTCATCCGGTACCAGCGGTACTATAAATCGAACTCAGAGTACAACGTGCAGTGGCGCACGCGTCCAGAAGGAATTCCCATGGCGGCTCACCTCGACAATCAGCCCAGTGTCCGGCCAGCGCCGAGGCGACAACACCGGGTCGGAAACGGTGAGATCGAGCTCGCTGTCTTCGAGTACGGACAGCCCGACGGTGTACCGGTGGTACTGGTGCACGGCTGGCCCGATACCCACCACCTGTGGGACGGCGTGATCGCGCTGCTGTCGGACAAGTACCGGGTCCTGGCCTACGACACCCGCGGGTACGGCGAGTCCAGCGCTCCGCGCGCGGTGTCGGCCTATCGCCTCGATCGCCTGGCCACCGACTTCTTCGCCGTCGTCGACCAGCTCAGCCCGGAGCAGCCGGTGCACGTCGTCGCGCACGACTGGGGCTCGGTCCAGGTCTGGGAGGCGGTCTGCGAACAGGGTGCCGAGGAATTCGTCGCGTCCTTCACCTCGATCTCCGGCCCCAACCTCGACCACCTCGGCAAGTTCCTGCGGGCGCCGCTGCGCAGGCCGACCCCCCGCGCGATCTGGAACACCCTCGCCCAGGGCCTGTCCTCGGCCTACACCGGGTTCTTCATGCTGCCGGTGCTGCCCGGCCTGTTCTTCCGGGTGGCCGGGTCGGCGCGGATGTGGCGGCTGTTCCTGCGCCTGGTCGAGGGCATCCGGCCCGACCAGGTCACCGTCGCCGACACCCTGCGCCGCGACATGATCTCCGGCCTGCGCTTCTACCAAGCCAACATCATTCCCCGCATGGCCGGCCCGCGGGACCGGCGCACCGCGGTGCCCGTCCAGTTGATCGTCAACACCCGCGATATCGCTGTGCGCCCGGCCGGCTACGACGCCTATGGCGAGTGGGCAGGCGAACTGATCCGCCACGACCTGCCGCGCGGCCACTGGCTGCCTTTCTCCGACCCGGACGCGATCGCCGGCTACGCGGAGAAGTTCATCGCAGCGCACTCGACCGACAGCGGAAAGTAGCTCCCTCATGACCGATTTCGATCTCGTCATCACCGGCGGCACCTGGTTCGACGGCACCGGCGCGCCTGCCGCTGAGCGCCATCTCGGCATCACTGACGGTGTCGTACAACGGGTTTCGGCCGAACCGCTGCCCGTCGGACCGGACACCGCGGTGATCGACGCCGACGGCAAGTGGGTCGTGCCCGGCTTCGTCGACGTGCACACCCACTACGACGCCGAGGTGCTGATCAAGCCGGAACTGTCGGAGTCGCTGCGCCACGGTGTCACCACCGTCGTCATCGGCAACTGCTCGCTGTCGACGGTCCTGGCGTCCAACACCGATTGCGCCGACCTCTTCAGCCGGGTCGAAGCCGTGCCTCGGGACGCGGTGTACGAGACGCTCGACCGCACCCGCACCTGGTCCGGCCCGGCCGAATACGCGAAGGCGATCGACGAGCTGCCGCTGGGGCCGAATATCGCCGCGTTCCTCGGTCATTCGGATCTGCGTACCCATGTGCTCGGGCTCGGGCGCGCGGTCACCCGTGACACCAAGCCGACCGCCGCCGAGATCGAGCGGATGCAAGAACTGCTCGGTGAGGCGATCGCCGCGGGCTTCCTCGGCTTGTCGTCGATGTCGAACCCGCTCGACAAGATCGACGGCGACGAGTACCGGTCGCGCTCGCTGCCCTCGACCTACGCCCGCGGCAAGGAGACGCGAGCGCTGAACCGGGTGCTGCGCCGCAACCGCCGCATCTTGCAGAGCGCGCCGACGGTGAGCCTGCGCCCGAACATCGCCAAGTTCTTCTTGGCCAGCGCGGGTGTCGGCCGCCGTCCGCTGCGCACCTCGTTGCTCTCGGCCGCCGACTCCAAGGCCTACCCGCCGCTGGTGTGGTTCATGCTGACGGTGGCGCCACTGCTGAACCGCTTCGCGCGCACCGACTTCCGCTGGCAGCACCTGCCGGTGCCGTTCACGGTGTACGCCGACGGCATCGATCTGGTCGTCTTCGAAGAGTTCGGTGCCGGTGCGGCAGCGCTGCATCTCAAGGATCAGGTCGAGCGCAACGAACTGCTGCGGGACGAGTCCTACCGGCGCTGGTTCCGCAAGCAGTACGACAACAAGTTCACCCCGCGCATCTGGCACCGCGATTTCTTCGACGCCGAGATCGTGGCCTGTCCCGACGCGTCGGTGGTCGGCAAGACGATCGGTCAGGTCGGCAAGAACCTGGGTCTGCATCCGGTCGACGCCTACCTCGACCTGGTCGTCGAGCACGGTGCCGCGCTGCGCTGGCGCACTACCATCGCCAACGACCGGCCCGGCTACCTGAACAAACTCGCCGCCAGCAGCGGCGTGCAGATGGGCTTCGGCGACGCCGGCGCGCACCTGCGCAACATGTCCTTCTACAACTACCCGCTGCGCCTGCTGGAACGCGTGCTGCGCGCGCAGGAAGCGGGCAAGCCCTTCCTGAGCGTCGAACGCGCCGTCCACCGTCTCACCGGCGAGCTCGCCGACTGGTTCCAGATCGACGCCGGTCATCTGCGCGAAGGCGACCGCGCCGACCTGCTCGTCCTGGATCCGGCCGGACTGGATGCCCGGGTGCACGAACTGCACGAGGCGCCGCTGCCGGAGTTCGGGCTCGACCGGATGGTCAACCGCAACGACGACGCCGTGGTCGCCACCGTCGTCGGCGGCAAGCGGGTGTTCGAGCGCGGCGCGTTCGCCGACGGCCTCGGCACCGAGTGGGGCACCGGCAGTTTCCTGCGTGCCGGCCACGCCCCTGTCACCACACCGTCCGAGGGGTACCGATGAAGCCGCTTCGCCGTCGCCGGGCCCAGCCCGCCCACGTCGCGCTGCACGCGCGCAATGTCCAGTTCGACTGGACCGACACCGCGTTGCGGTGGATGCCGGACGAGCCGGTGGCCTCGCACGTCGTCAATTCGCTGAATCTGCTGCTCCCCGAAGGGGAACGGATGTTCTGCGCGGCGTACAGCGAGGCGCTGCCGTATGTCGCGGACGCCAAGCTGCGCGAGGACATGCTCGGCTTCATCGGCCAGGAGGCGATGCACGCCGAGACCCACCAGAAGGTGCTGGCCGGGGTGCTCGCCGCGCACGGCATCGACACCGCGCCGTATGTGCGGCAGATGGAATTCGTCTTCCGCAACACCCTCGGGCCCCGCGACGGCAGCACCGCGGCCACCGAGGTGCGGATGGTGGAGCGGCTGACCTTCATCGCCAGCCTCGAGCACTTCTTCGCCTGGCTCGGCGACTGGATCCTCAACGCCGACTTGGAGAAACACCACGCGGACCCGCGCATGCTTGACCTGTTCCGCTGGCACGGCGCCGAGGAGGTCGAGCACCGCAATGTCGCCCACGATGTGGCGATCTACTTCGGCGCGGGATATCTGCGGCGCGCGGTGATGATGATGATCGTCATCCCGATCCTGCTGGTCCTGGTCCTGCGCGGCACCCGCTACCTGATCAACCAGGACCCCGGCATGCCGAACATCGGCTACCCGATGCTGCTGTGGCGGATCCTCGGCGCGATGCGGCGCGGGGCGCTGCCGCGACTGCGCGCGCTCGCGATCAGTGCGCTGTCGACGTTCAACCCGCGCTATTCGCCGAACACCGTCGGGTCGACCGAGCAGGCGATCGCCTACCTCGCCAAGTCTCCCGCGGCCAGGGCGGCGCACCAGTGACCCGCCCCGTTCCCACCGTGCTGCCGCCGGACCTGTACGGCAGGCACGTCCAGGATCCGACCACCCGGGTCATCGACCGGATCGCCACCGCGAAGGTGAGTCTGTCGACGCTGATCAACCGGGGCAAGCTCGAATCCGGCGTGGACGACAACCGTTTTCCGGTCGTCGTCACCGATCGGGCGCTCGTCGCGGCCGACGCCGATGTGGTGTGCCTGCGCCTCGAAGCACCGTCCGGGCGCAGCCTGCCGCGCTGGCAGCCCGGCGCGCACATCGACCTGGAACTGCCGTCGGGCCGGATCCGCCAGTACTCACTGTGCGGCGACCCCGCCGATCGCGGCGCCTACCGGATCGCGGTGCGCCGCATCCCCGACGGTGGCGGCGGATCGATCGAAGTGCACGAAGAGCTGGCGGTCGGCACGGAACTGATGGTGCGCGGCCCGCGCAACGCCTTCCTGTTCGCCCCACCCGGCCGCGGATCCACCGCACGCCGACTGCATTTCGTGGCGGGCGGCATCGGCATCACCCCGATCCTGACGATGGCCAGGGCCGCCGACCGGCTCGGCGTGCCGTGGACGATGGTCTACTGCGGCCGCACCCGCGACACCATCCCGTTCCTCGACGAGATCGCCGAGTTCGGTGACCGGGTCACGGTGCGCACCGACACCGACCACGGCATCCCCACCGCCGCGGATCTGCTCGCCGGCGTCGACGGTGACACCGCGGTGTACTGCTGCGGACCGGTCGTCATGACGGCCGCGCTCCTGAGCGCGATCAGGGACATCGACGGCGTCGAATTCCATTCGGAGCGTTTCTCACCCGCCCCGGTCGTCGACGGCACCCCCTTCGCCGTACAGCTCGCCGCCACCGGCGAAGTCGTCGAGGTCGGCGCCGACGAAACCATGCTCGCCGCCATTCTGCGAGCTCGCCCGAACCAGCCCTACTCCTGCCGCCAGGGGTTCTGCCGCACCTGTGTGGTCCGAGTCGTCGCCGGCGCCCCCGACCACCGCGACACCGTTCTCACCGACACCGAACATGCCGAGGGGATGACACTCGCGTGTGTATCCCGTTGCCACGGAGGCACTCTCGTCCTGGATCTGTGAGGGCAGATGCTGACGCGGCGCGCCCATGTCGGACGCTGTTCCTACAATCCGGGGCGTGACGCTCACCCTCGCCGATCTCGTCGGCTACGCCGATCGCGGTCTCGACACCGATCTCGCCCGCTGGTTCCCTGACGCCGAACCGGTCGTCATCCCCGCCGAAACCCGTTCGGTGGCCCGGTTTCTCGAGAAGCTGGCCCCTGCCGATGCCGCCGCACTGGCGGCCTTCGACCGCCGGGTCCGCTCCGGCAGGCTGCCACAGTTCCTCGACATCTTCGACTGGTCCTACGCGTTCGACTTCACCGGCAACGACTGCGCCATTCTCGATGCCGACTACACCACCGAACTCACCGACGAGGACGTGTTCTCCCTCGGCGCCGACGGCGGCGGCAACCTCTACGTCGTGCTCACCAACGGCCAGGTCGCGGTGTGGTTCCACGAGGAGGAGGTGCTCGAGGGCGGGACCCGTTTCGACAACCTCGACGTCTTCCTCTGGTCGTTTGTGCGCTATCGAGCGGTGCGAGCGGGCAAGCTCGCCCGCGCCGACGTCGAGGCCGACTTCACCGCGCTCGGCCAGGACGGCGCGCTGGCCGAGAACCTGGGGCTGCTGAGCATGATGGCCTGAGAAGCCCTTGCCATCGTGGCCGGGACCTCCTAACCTGTACCGCCATACGAATATTCGATAGAGAACGTTCGAATATTCGTATGGCAGAGTTTCCCGGATCGGGTGACACGCCGGCACTACACCTCAGGGAGTCGCCCGTGTTCGAGAGAATGGGTCGCGCCGCCGCGACCGCCGCGCTCAGCATGACAGCGTTGCTGATCTTCAGCACCGGCACCGCCACGGCAGGCTTCGGTTCACTACCACCCGCGAATCCCCATCTCGGCCCACCAGGGACGGCGACCATGCACGGTGATGCCGAATCCTCCGACGCCACACCGTTCGCGGGTCCCGGCGCGGGGAATATCGACAGCGACTTCCGTGAGCTCGCCGCCGCGTGCCCGACCATTCTCCAGGGTTCGGACGGCATGCCGCAGGCCCTGTGCACCAAGATCATCGACCGCGCGCCGAAGGTCTTCCTGCTCGATCCGGACAACGGGCAGCCGCTCGCCTCGCTCGACCTGACCAAGGGCAGCCTGCTCGGCGGCGTGTACGCCTACCTCGACAGCAGCGACCGCATGGTCACCGTCGACGGCAGCGGCAAGCTGCTGCGCATCGGCCACCGCCGCGACGGCGGCGACTGGACGGTCTTCATCGAATCGGCAACCGATATCGCCCAGGCAGTCACCGGCCACTGCGGCGGCGGGGACTGTGACGCGGTCAGCTCGGTCATGGCCGACTTCGACGGCCGGGTCTGGTTCGCTACCGACAATGCCGTGGCCGGATTCTCCGATCCGGCCACCGGCGTGGCCCGCTCGATCGTGCTCGGCCCCGGCGAGAAGGTCGCCAACAGCATCTCCACCGCACCGGAGGGCGTGGCTATCGCCACCACGCACGCGCTGTACCTGGTCGACGTAGACGGCTCCGGCGATCCCCGGGTGCTGTGGCGCCAGGCCTACGATCGTGGCCCGGCACGCAAACCCGGTCAGCTGTCCTGGGGCACCGGCGCCACTCCGACTTTCTTCGGACCCGGCAGCGGCACCGAATACCTGACGATCACCGACAACGCGGTGCCGAAAGAGAATCTGCTGGTATTCGACACCGCGACCGGCAACCAGATCTGTTCGGTGCCGACGGTCGACGGCACCGAGAACTCCCCGATCGGCTCCGGCAACAGCCTGTTCGTCGCCGGCACCTACGGATACCCGTATCCCGCCGTTCCCGAGGGCGCGGGGCCGAGTGAACCGGCGAATGCCCAGTTCACCGGCGGTATGGTGCGGGTCGATGTCACCGGCTCCGGGTGCCGGGTGATGTGGACGAACAAGGCGCTGTCCGCTGCGGTTCCACGCCTCTCGGTGGCCGACGGCAAGATCTACACCGTCACCCGGCACACCATCATCCCGACCGGCAGCGTCGGCGTGACCGACAACTTCCGTTACACCGTTATCGATGCCGTCTCCGGGCGCATCGAGACGGAGAAGCTGATCGGGGCCACCGCACTGCACAACACGCTCCAGATGGTCGGCACCATCTCCCCCGACCGCACCCTCTATCAGGGCACGATGAGCGGGCTGTTCCGCATCGCACCACGCTGAGCGGCGTATGCGATCATCGGAGCCGATCGACAGCGTGCACTGCGGAAGGGAGGCGGGATGCGATCCGATTCGTCTCGCTCCCACGATGATTCACCACCGACCAGCCGGGTCGTCGCGGTGGTGGAACTGCTCGCCGCCCGCGGCACCGCGCTCTCGGCGGCCGAGATCGCGCAATCGCTGGACCTGAGCCGGTCGACGGTGGGAGCCATCCTGTCCACCCTCGACCGGCACGGGTGGGTCCGGCGGCAATCCGACCTGACCTACCAGCTGGGTCCCGGCCTCGCCCGGGTCGGACTGCTCGCGCCCGCGGTTTTCGCCGAGGGTGAAGCGATCGGCGAGGAGGTCGAACGCCTGGCCACCCGCGTCGGATGCGGCGCCGCCCTCACCGCACCGAGTGGCGACGACGTCATCTTCGTGACGACCGTCGGTGGGCCCGGCCTCATCCCGGCCGGCATCGAGAACGGAACCCGCATCCCGCTGCTCCCGCCCGCAGGCGCGACACTCATCGCCCACGCCCCCGCCACTACCCAGAACAGCTGGCTCGATCGCGGTGATCCCGAGCGCCGCACCGAGTTTCGTGACGTCCTGGCAACGATTCGCACCACCGGCTACTGCGCCTGGAGCCTGCGACCCGGCGCACTCACCGCGCTGCGTGTCCTCTCCGATGTGGTCGACCTTCTCTCCGGCCGCCCGGCCGGCGACGAACTTCGCGGGCGCGTGCTGAGTCTGCTCGGCGACATCACCGGCAGCGCCCACACCGAAGACGACCTGAACTCCCCCGCGTCGCTGTCGCTCGGATATCTGAGCGCCCCCGTCCTCGCCGCCGACGGCCGCGCGCTCTTCGAGGTCCAGATCGGACCCCTCCGCACCGAAGTCACCGCCGCCGCACGCCGGCGCTACATCGACGAGCTCCTCGCCACTGCCCGCCGCATCGAGCGCATCGCCGCGGAGGCCCGCGCAGCGACCGGGTCGCTGCGTCAGCGAGCTTGACGTCCGTGCAGCCCGGATCGAAACTCTGCGATATCCTGGCTCCAGGCAGCAGCGCCTTCTGACAGGCCTTGCCGCGGTGTCGACGTCGTCCGCCGCGCCATGCTCCCCGCGCAATCCGCGCGAATCGAATGCCCTCGTTCTTTGCGATCGCCGCACCGCCTTGCCGCGACCACACCACAGAATGGAATGAAATCCCATGAGTACCCACGGAATTACCAACGGCGCCGAGCGCGCGCTCGTCGAGAACATGCTCGACCGCAACCGCGAAGCACTCATCGGGACCGCACGCGGCCTGTCCGAGGCCGACGCGCGCCGACGACTCGTCACGTCGCTGACGACACCGATCTCCTTGATCAAGCATGCCGCTGCCGCGGAACGGATCTGGTTCCAACGGTTCTGGGCGGGCCTCGACGAATCCGACTGCGATGGCTACTCGCGCCGCGACGAGGGCACCTTCGCCGTCGCCGACGACGAGTCGCTGGCAGACGTTATCGCCGAGTTCGAGCGCGCAAGCCGACGATCACGGGAGATCGCGTCCCGCTTCGACCTCGACGACACCGTGGACATTCCCCGCGAGGGAACGGTCAGCATGCGCTGGACCCTGCTCGCCATGATCCAGGAGTTCGCCCGGCACGCAGGTCACGGCGACATCCTCCGCGAACAGATCGACAACCCCACACCGTGCCAGCCGAACGCGTGACACTTCAGCTGTGCGGAGCACAAGTTCACCCGAACACGCCGGACCGGCTCGCACGCAGGCGGACTAGACGACCTTGGCCGCGATCAACAGGTTCCAGATCTCGCCCTGGTCGACGACCTCGACGCCGAGCTTCTCCGCCTTGGTCAGCTTGCTGTCACCGACTCCCGCACCGGTGATGAGCAGATCGGTGTTCGCCGAGACCGAGGACGCCGCCGTCGCGCCCGCCTGCTCGCACAGGCGTTGAAACGTCGGGCGGGCGACCTTCTCACCCGAACGCGGGTCGCTGATGGCGCCGGTGATCACCACCGTCTTACCTTCCAGGGGCGCACCGGCCGCGACGACCGGGGCAAGATCCTCTGCGCGCACATCCAGACTGACGCCCGCCGCACGCAACCGCTCCAGCTCCGGGCGCAGGCGGGTGAGGTGTGCGACCAGGGAGGCGGCGACCTTCGGTCCGATGTCCTCCACCGCGACGAGTCGTTCCTCACCCGCATCGGCGACCTCCTCCAGGGAGCCGAATCCCGCTCGGGCCAGACGAGCTGCGGTGCCGTCGGAGGCCATCGGGATGGCCAGGCCGATCAGCGCTCGGCGCAGGCCGACCTGGCGGCTGGCATCGATCGACTCGATCATCCGCGCGGCCGAGACCTCGCCGATGCGGTCGAATTCGAGCAGGCGCTCCTGGGTGAGCGTGTAGAAGTCCGACGGGCGCTCCAGGATGCCCGCCTCGGCGAGGCGTTCGATCCACACCTGCCCGATGGCGTCGATGTCGGCGGCGGCCCGCGACGCCCAGTGGATCAGCCGCCGCACCGTCTGGGCGGAGCAGGAAACGTTGGTGCAGAACAGCTCTCGGCTGTTGCCCTGCTCGGTGACCGGCTGCCCGCACGAGGGGCAGACGGTCGGCGGCACGATCTCGCGCTCCATACCCGTCCGCTTCGCCGCGTCGAGTACGCCCGCCACGAACGGGATCACGTCGCCCGCGCGGCGCACCAGCACGGTGTCACCGATCTTGATGTCGCGGGCGCGGATGACCTCCTGGTTGGCCAGCGTCGCTTTCGTGACCGTCGTGCCGCCGACGAAAACCGGCTCCAGCCACGCGACCGGGACGATCTTGCCGGTCTTGCCGACGTCCCAGACCACATCGGCCAGCACCGTGGTCTTCTCCTCGGCGGCGAACTTGAATGCCAGCGCGCCACGCGGCGAGTTCGACCGTGTCCCGGCCGCGGCGTACGCATCACGGTCGGCCAGGCGCAGCACCGCGCCGTCGAGGTCGTAGTCCAGCTCGTTGCGGCCTTGCTCGATCGCGGTGATCGCCGCCTGTGCCTGCTCCGCGTCGGCGCACAGACGCATCCGCGCACCCTCGACACCCAGCGCCCGCAATCCCTCCGCGAGGTCGACCGCGGCACCGCCGGCGGAGGTATCGAGGTCGAAGCCGAAGAACTGCAGGCGGCGCTCGGCGACCGTCGCCGGGTCCTTCGCCCGCAGCGTGCCCGCCGCGGCGTTGCGTGGGTTGATCAGTGGTTTGTCCGGATGCGCCGTGTTGTAGGCGGCGAACGTCGACCGCAGCATCACCGCCTCGCCACGCACCTCCACCCGTCCCGGAACATCGATCCGCTCCGGAACACCGTCGACCAGGGCACGGACCAGCATGGTCACGTCGTCCCCGGTGGTGCCGTCGCCCCGGGTCACGGCGCGCACGAAGCGCCCGTCTTCGAAGACCAGGGCCAGTGACAGGCCGTCGAGCTTGGGCATCACCACCACCGGCTGACCGGGGAAGCGGTTGAAGAGCGCCTCGACCTGCTCGGGTTTGGTTGCCTTCTCGAGCGACAGCATGGGACGCGAATGCCGGACCGGAGCGTGCAGCACCGCCGGCGCGCCGACCTGCTTGAGCGGATTCGGGTCGGGCGTGAGGTCGGGGTGCGCCTCGATCAGACCACGAAGCTCGTCTTCGATCGCGTCGTACTCGGCGTCGGCGACCAGCGGCGAGCCTTGATAGTAGGCGTCGCGCAGCGCCACGATTCGGACGGCGAGATCTTGCATGCGTTCCCCAGTTTCCACAGCACGCGACGCTACCGATCCCCACCGACAGGTCTACCGCCGAGTGGGCGGAATCCGGGTCAGAACATCGCGGCCCGCCGCGCCGCGACCCGCGCCCACACCTGGGGATCGGTGCGCGGGCCGCCCGGAGTGGCGGCGCCGTACCGCTGGATCTGGGCGTCGAGGTCCAGGGGTGCGGTCAGCGAAGTGCCTGGGGCCAGCGCGTCCTCGACGTCTTCGTCGGGCACCAGCCAGCACACCTCGAACTCGATGCCGTCGGGGTCGCGGGCGTAGAGCGCCTTGGTCGACCCATGATCGCTCGCACCGGTCAGCGCATGCGCCGCCGCCAGACGGTCCCAGACAGCCGCGAGCTCGGACAAAGTGTCCACTTCCCACGCGACGTGATAGAGCCCGACCGAGCCCGCCGGACCTGCCGCGGGCGTCCTGGCCTGGAAGAGCCCGAGGTCGTGGTCATTGGCCGAGCCCGGGTGGCGCAGGAACGCGCCGCCGGGGAATCCCTCGGCGAGCCGCTCGAATCCGAGCACGTCCTCGTAGAACGCGATACTGCGCGGCAGATCCGCGACGAACAGGACGATGTGGTTGATTCCCCGCATCTCCGGTGACCTCCTGGCTCGAAAGTTCTCGACCCATCACGGTCCCACGGAATCACCCGTCGGCAACACCGGATGACCGGGGAGCGGGACGGGCGAGCACCACACGCTGCGGGCGCCGTACGGCCAACTCGCGCGCCCCGACCCTAGGCTCTGTTGCCTGCCTTCGACGGCGCGCTCATCCGCGAAGGAATCTCAACAGCTCTGTGGTGACGAAATCCGGGTTCTCTTCGATGAGCCAGTGTCCTGCGTTCGGAACGTCCACCGCGTGCACGATATCGGCCAACCGTGCTGCAGCGCTCGCTCGGACCGGGTCGAGCTGTCCCTGCGCGGTCATGATCAGCGTCGGGACATGCGTCGGTGCCGCCGCCACCGAATCGCGGACGTCTTGATCCAGGGAACGGTAGAGCTCGAAGCCGCCGGCCAGGTTCTCGGGCCGACTGTAAGTCCGTGCGTACTCGTCGATTTCGGCATCGGTGAACGGAGAACGCCGCGAGGTGCCACCGAAAGCCGTTCCGCCGAAAGAGACCTGGGGATAGAACAAAGCCAGGTAGTCACGGACATTGTCACCGACCACCGCCTCGGGGACCTGTTGCTGGGAATGGAAGGCGATGTGCCAGCTCATCGAGCGGTAGGTGGGAGCGTCCACTGCGGGCCCGGGGAGAGGCAGGTCGAGGTATCCGAGACGCGCGGTGTCGGCGGGAAACTGGGTGGCGTAGTGGAATGCCACTGCGGCGCCGAAGTCGTGCCCGATGATCTGCGCATCGCGCACCCCGAGCCGGTCGGCGATGAGGGTGTGGATGTAGCGCGCCAAGGTGGCCTTGCTGTAGTCGCTCGGCGAGCCGGTACTGTCCCCCAGCCCGGGAAGGTCGATGGCGTAAACGGTGTGATGCTCAGCGAGTGCAGGCATAATCTGCCACCAGCCGTACCAGGTCTGCGGCCATCCATGGATGAGCACCACCGGCGAGCCGCTACCTCCGGTCACGTAGTGCATGCGAACGCCGTCGACATCGGCGAACTCGTGCCGGAAGGTCTTGTCGAATTCCCGGTCGCCGTGCGTCGCGACCGCATAGGCGGGAATCTCTGCTGCGGTCGTCGTGCCGCATGCCGCGGAGCAGACCGTGAGCAACGCGGAGATCGCGGTGACGGCCACCGCGCGGGCGTATCGTTTCAGTCGGACTGTCGACGGTTGAGCTGCGCTATTCATCGTTTCTTCCTGGGTGGTCGGGAGCTTCGGTCCGTCCCGCCAGTTTTGGCCGACGCAGCGAGGTCCGGCAAGCAACTTTGCTGGTTCGGCAAGCAAGCGGACAGGAGCCGCGGACCGTCGCCAGGTACCGTTGGCTGGTGAACCCAGCTGACGCGCGATGCCTCAAAGACGGCGACCTCGAGACCCGCGAGGAGAATCTGCGGCTTCTGCTCGCGCGGGCTGCTGACGGCGACGCATCCGCCAAGGAAGCACTGTGCGCGCTCGTCCGCGACTATCCCGACTACCACCGGTCGCTGTACAGCCGTGCGCTGAACCGGGCCGCGGTCTTCGGCGACGACACTCTGACAGCACCACTGCTCGCGTCACTGGCCGACACCCGGTACAACTGCCAGGCGTGGGCCGCGATGGGCTGTGCGGCGCTCGGCGTCCGCGACGCGGTTCCCGGCTTGGTCGCGATGCTGGACCACCCACAGCAGATGGCTCGAGAGCAAGCGGTGATCGCGCTGGGCCTACTCGGCGACGAATCGGTCGTCCCAGCGCTCGCGCCCGTGCTGCGGGACTCGATTGCCGGAATGCGCGAACGTGCCGCCGAGTCCCTCGGCCAGATCGGCGGCGATGCCGCCCTGGCCGCACTCTGGGACGAATTCGAGAACCGCCGGTACTACCGCATCGGCTATATCGCCAGCGCGCTGGCCACCTTCACCCCGGACGTGATCCCGAGGCTGTGCGCGGCAGCCGACAGCGACGACCCGAACCAACGGTACTGGGCGGCAGTCGCTCTCGGTTCTACCGGCGACGATCGTGCCGTACCGACGCTGGAACGGCTGATGGCCCACGACCGGGGTTCGACAGTCTTCGACGGCATGGTGAGCGTCGCCGCGAAGAAGGGCCTGCGCACACTACGGCGAATCCAAGCCGCGATCGCAGCCCGCGAATCCTGAAAGTTCAACTGCCGCAAGGCTGACGATGTACCGGGCAACGTAGATGCGTCGCCGGTGAGCCCGGCGTCCGCGAGCGGCTTACGATGACGACGCCGACCTGGATATTCTCCGCAACGAGCTCACGGCCACACCTCCACCGACCTAGGGGTGGAGTCGAAGCACCCTGAGCTCTGACAATTCGAGGGCCGCCCAGAGCGCGGTCAGCGCGCGTTTCCGACGCGCGGGTGACCACGGGCGCCCCTCGTCGAAGCCGGTGACCACCAGCCCATCGACCACCACATCGAGGACATCACACGCGGCACCGATATCGGGCTCGGCGATGCCCGTGTCGGCCAGCAGGCCCCGCACACGGCTGTCCCACCAGTCGTTGAACAGATCGAGTTCGGCACGCAGCACGGGTTCGCCACGACTGCCGAGCACGAGCGCCAGCCACACCCGGTGCGTCTGCTCATCCGGAGTCAGTACCGCCCACTCGACGAGTGCACGCAGTGCCGCCGCGCCTTTCACCCCCTCCAGCACCGCCTCACCCTCGGCGCGGCGCAGGTCGATCTGACGGCGAATCGCGATGCGCAGCATAGTGTCCCGGCCGCCCACATAGTGGGTCACGACCGAGGTGGACGCGCCGATGCGGTCGGCCACCGCCCGTATTGTCACCGCGCCGAATCCCCCGTCGACCGCGAGGGACAGTACCGCGTCGCTCACGGCGGCGAGTCGGGCCGCAGTATCGACCTGTCGAGGCATAGCCACAGCATATCGGGTTATGACACACTTGTTGTACAACATGCGTTGCATAACCGGGAGGCGGTCATGGAAGAGACGACAGTTGTCATTGTGGGGGCAGGATTCGCTGGACTGACCGCGGCACGGGTCCTGCGATCGCGTGGTGTGGACGTTCTCATGCTCGAATCGGCGAATCGGGTGGGCGGGCGCGCGTTCACTGTGCGATCCAACGCGGGCTCGCCGGTCGATCTGGGTGGCCAGTGGATCGGTCACGATCACGCGCGAGTGACCGCCCTCGCGGCGGAATTCGGGATGAGCCTGTTCCGCACCGCCTCTCCGGGGACACCGCTGGTGGTCGACGGTGGTCGCAGGATTGGGTCCGCGCCGCTGACCATGCTCTCGACCGGGCTGGCACTGCTGAGGCTGGAGGTGTTGTCCCGCTTACCTTTCCGCACGAGGTCCGATCGGGTGACAGTGGCCGGCTGGGTCGCACGGATTCCCGGTAGCCGGACGCGGCGGTTCCTCGATGTCATCCTGTCCGAAGCGCTGGCGTGTGACCTCGACCAAGTGTCGGTGGGGGCACTCATGACCGGGCTCCGGTCGGCGGGCGGGTTGCGGGTCATGCTCGGAACCGCCGGTGGCGCACAGGAATCGCTGATCTCGGGCGGGGCCGGGGGTCTCGCCGACGCGCTCGCCACCGAGCTCGGGCCGCTGGTGCAGCTGAATCGACCGGCCACGACCATGACGCGGACGGCCGATGGTGTCCTGGTGGGCACCCCGTCCGGGCCGGTCCGTGCTATCCGGGCGATCGTCACCGCACCGCCGTTGATCGCCGCCGCGATCCGGCACGAGCCGCCGTTGCCCGCGGAACGTCTGCTGGTTCAGACCGGAACCGTGATGGGCACGATCTACAAAGCGGTCGCGGTCTACGACACCCCGTTCTGGCGCGAGAACGGATACAGCGGAGAAGTTCTCGACCTGAGCGGTCCGGTTCCCGTCGCATTCGACATCTCACCGGCCGACGGTCCGGGGCATCTGTGTGTCTTGGTCCCCGGCCGCTCTGCGCGCGCTCTGGATCGGCTCTCGGCAGAGGATCGCCGGAACACCGTGTTGGGCTCTCTGGCCGATCATTTCGGTGCGCGGACGATGAATCCCCTGAGCTGGCACGAGAAGTCGTGGCATCATGACCCGCACGTGGGTGGCGGCTACAGCGCGCTGCCGATGCCCGGGGCGCTCCACGCCCTGGCGCATGCGGGAAGGCCGACCGGTCCGATCCATTGGGCGGGCACCGAAACCGCGCCTCGGTGGACCGGGTACCTCGAGGGTGCGGTGCGGTCGGGAGAGCGCGCGGCCGGGGAGATTCTGGCGGAAATAGGGACCCCGCGAGACCGAGAACCACAGCCGGAAGTCGGGTAGCGGAGACGAGTTTGTGCGGTGTCTACTTCGCGCGTGGCCGTACGCTGTTGAGTGCCTGCATGTTTGGTGGCCGTAGCCCGTAGGATGGAGCCTGATGGACCACACGGACCCTTTCCCCCGCCCTGTTCCGTTCACGGTTCCGAAGCTGCTTGTGGGCTTAGGGTCCCTATTGGTTGTTGCTGCGGCGATTGCGTCGTTCACCTTCACCTCCACCCTTGCTCGGGCGGCAGGAGTTCCTGAGCACCTGACCTGGTTGTGGCCGGTGGTGGTCGGGCTCACTGTCGCGCTGGTCGCCAGCACCTTCGTCACGTTGGTGGGTATCCGCGACGAGAAGATCACGCCCATGGTGCGGGTCTACGAGCTGCTGCTGGTCGCCGCCGTGCTGGCCAGTATCTGTGGGAACCTGCTTGCTATCTCCCGCGATCCGATCGAGATGGGCACCCTCGGGACCGCGACCGTGGTCTCCATTCCCCCGATCTGTCTGATGATCTGTGTGGGCAACTACCTGCTGCTCGCGGCAGTCGTTCCCGTCCGCATCGTGGCCTCGATCCGTGAGGACGACTGGCGACTGAGGGTCCTCGGCATACCCAGCGCACCGGCGCAGCCGAAAGACTCGAACCCCTCTCACCATGACGGCGCCGCCTGGTGGGACCAGCACCGCAGCGAGGCAAGGACTCCGACGACACCGAAAACCCGGACGTAGGAGATCGCAACCTTTACCTGGACGCGCCGCGTCCTCGACCTGCGGCACGGATGGGGTCGCGTCGCTGCCAGGGCAGCGGCGCGACGCGGGCCATAGTGGTCGGATGGGTAACCAGACCACGGTCGCTGCCGCGTTCGAACCTCTGCTGCGAGCCACCTTGGGCCCGCACCCTGCGGTGGGATTCGAATTCTGGGATGGCAGCACGATCCAACCCGATGGTGCCGGCCCCGGCACCATGCGCGTGCGATCCGCGGACGCGCTGCGCCACCTGGTCTGGGCGCCTGGCGAACTCGGCTTGGCGCGTGCATTCGTCTCCGGCACAGTGGATCTCGAGGGCGACATTTTCACGATGCTTCGAGCACTCCAGTCGACAGCGCCGAACGATGCCCGCCTCGGTTTCGGTGCGGCCTGGCAGGCCATCGGCGCGGCACGGCAACTCGGGGCGCTCGGTCGCCGCCCGGCACGACCACCGGAGGAGGCCCGACCGCGGCGCGGACCGTTGCACACCAAACCTCGCGATGCGTCGGCGATCAGTCATCACTATGACGTCGGCAACGATTTCTACCGGCTGGTGCTCGGACCGAGCATGACCTATTCCTGCGCGCGGTTCGTGCCCGGCGACGACGGCTCCTTGGAAGACGCACAGCGCGCCAAGCACGACCTGATCTGCCGCAAATTGGGCATGGCCGAGCAGTCGGGTATGCGCCTGCTCGACGTGGGATGCGGCTGGGGTTCCATGGCGATGCACGCGGCGTCGACCTATGGGGCGCAGGTCGTCGGCGTCACCATCAGCAGTGCTCAGGTCGAGCTCGCCCGCCGACGAGTCGCCGACGCGGGGCTGTCGGGCAGTGTCGAGATCAGGCTGGCCGATTATCGGGATCTACGCGGCGAAGAGTTCGACGCCATCTCCTCGATCGGCATGTTCGAACACGTCGGCTCCCAGCGCGCCGCCGAGTACTTCGACACCCTGCGCGCACTGCTGCGCCCGCGCGGACGGCTGCTCAACCACGCCATCTCCTCGCCGGGCGGCTCCATCATGCAGAATCGTTCCTTCATCGGGCGCTATGTCTTCCCGGACGGCGAACTCGTCGACGTGGGCGAAGTCGTCTTGGCCATGGAACGCGCCGGATTCGAAGTTCGTGACGTCGAAGCCCTGCGCGAGCACTACGCGCGCACCCTTCGCCAGTGGGTCGCGAATCTGGAAAACGCTTGGGAACAAGCAGTTTCACTCGTCGGCGAAGGGCGAGCACGAGTGTGGCGGCTCTATATGGCCGCCTCCGCGCTGGGCTTCGAAGACGGCGGACTCGGGATTCACCAGGTACTCGGCGTGGTACCGGAAGCAACGGGGAATGCCGATATGCCCGCGACGCGGCGTGTCTGGGGGTAGACCGTGCACTCTGCAGCATGGCTCGGCCGGCACGGTCCCGACCGATCCGGCCGCGCTCAGCGCTGCAGGAAGTCGGCGATGCGCGGGGCGAGGTCGTCGGCGCGGGTGACGAGCCCGAGATGACCGTCCGGGTAGACATGAAGGGTCGAACGGGGCATGAGCAGGTGCATGATCCTCGCGTTGACGAGGGGGATGATCGGGTCGTCGTCGCCGGCGAGGATCAGCGTGGGCTGCCGGATCAGCGGCAGGAACGGGAGACTGCTCCAGCCCGCGCCGGCGATCAACTGCAGGGCGTAGCCGCGACCGCGGGCGAGAGGTGCGTGGCGGTAGAGGATCTCCTTCGCGAGCAGCGGCTCGTCGCGCAGGCGCCCGCCGTAGAGGGTCGCGGCGATCGTGGCGGCATAGGCGGGATCGCGGTAGCGACGCGGCGTGATCATCTTGCTCAGCACCCGCGGCGAAGCGGGGACCATCAGCATCCCCGTCGCGGTGGCGACGAGCACCAAGCGACGGCATCGGCGGGGGTTCTGGAAGGCGAACTGCTGGGCCAGGCCCCCACCCCAGGAGATTCCGAGCATGTCCACCTCGCGGCAACCGAGTTCGTCGAGAACCCGTCCCAGTTGCCAGGCCAACGTCGCGAAATTGTAAGGCAGGCGCGGTAGTTCGGACTCGCCGATGCCCGGCACGTCGAAGCGGACGACCGGGATGTCCGGGTCGAGCCGATCGACGAACGGTTGGAGCAGATCCAGGCTCGCGCCGATACCGTTGCACAGTACGAGCGGCGTGCCCTCCCCGGCTCGGACAGCGACGCGCAAGGAGCGCCCGTCCACCCGCAATTCGCGGACGATGTCGCTCACGAGATTCCGTCCGCGCGGTTGCCGAGCTCGGGAAACGTGCGGATCGCCTGCAGCGCGGTGGTCAGATCGCCCAGCTTCCGTGGATCGTCGAGCGAACCTCCGAGGTGCTCCTCGAGGCGATGGATACGGTGCCGGACAGTGTTCTCGTGGCAGTAGAGAAGCCGGCCCGCCTCGGCGGCGGAGCCGTGCACCTCGATCCACGCCGTCGCTGTCGCGAGCAAGGTCGTGCGTTCGTAGTCGGGCAATGTGAGCACAGAGCGCAGGACGCGCTCCACGAAACGGCGAGTCGTTTCTTTGTCCCGGACGATCAGGTCGATGTGCGGTTCGTCCTCCAACTGGCGGATGGCTTTCGTTCCGGGAGGCACTGTTTCGAGAGCCACCTGTGCCAATCGCAAGGCTCGCGCCGCACCGTCGAGACGGTCGAATCGGGGGCTGATGCCTACCCGCCCGTCAGCCGCCTTGCCGATGCACGCGAGAACCTCCTCCGGATCGCGGCGCTGTCCCAGCGAGAGCACACCGATCTCATGGTCGGGTTGCGAACGCCAGGCCGAGCCCACGTCGAGCTGCCGGAGACGGTCCTCGAGATGTGGAAGGGGCGATGAACGCCTGCCCGTTGCCTCCGCGACCAGCACGAGGAAGGTGCCGACATAGGGAAGGTCCAGCAGCTTCGCGACCTCCCACGCACTGTGCGAGCTGGATCCGGGGCCGTCGAGGATTGCCGAGATGATGCCGGATCGGCGGCGATCGGCGGCGATCATCCGCTCGCCCACCTCCTGCCGATAGGAATCGGTCAGGGCGAGCGAGTAGTCGTCGGCCAGCTCCCAAATCGTCGTCGCGGCGTCGAGGAGTGCATCGACCGACCGCTGCCCCGCACTCCGGGCCGTGTCGAGTAGTCGCTGCCAGACGAAGGCGAAGCCGAGTCGGTACGCGCGCAGGATCTCCGGCAGCGGTATACCCTGCGCGGCACGCGCACGCCCGGTTCGACTCGGCGCCGACAGGTCGCGCTCGGCGCTACCACTCAACCGACCGAGGATCTGATGCATGTTGTCTATCAGCGATTGCTTCAACTCGCGACGATCGACGATGCTCGCCTGGCGGTAGATCTCGATCTGATCGGTGATCCGGGCTACCAGCTCGTCGGCCAGCGGATCGATCTGCTCGAGCAGGTTGGCGGCGAGTCTTGTCACCGGCGGAGTGAGGCTGACAGAGGGCACCTCGTCAGGCTATCCACGACGACGTCGCCCCGTCGCGGCCGACAGCCGGACTGTGGGGGCCGACACGTTCCGCCCCACGATCTTGTCGGTGCCGACATTGGCCGAACCGGCACGTTGCGCCACTGTGTGTGCACGCATTCGGCACGGTGGCCGCACTGAGATGCGGGTCATCATGCGTTCGCCGCCGGAGTCGATGAGCAGATCCACCGCAGCCGACAAGGATGAGGGGAGACGCCATCAACGACACGAGTGACACTCCGGAGTTCGCCATGCCGCTCGACCAGCTACTGACGCAGGCCGCGTTGGGATCGGCGAGCCGGTGGCTTCCCGGCAGTGCGGGAGTTCGATTCCTGGACGCATTGGCCCAGCACCCTGATCGCGTAGCCACGCGGGTCGGCGGCCTGCTGGACGAACTCGGCCGGATCGCCAAGGGCACATCGAAGGTCGCGCCGCAGCGCCGCGACCGCCGTTTCGCGGATCCGGCATGGTCGGACAATCCACTGTTGAAGCGCGTTGTCCAGGCCTACCTGGCCGCGTCCGAGACGGCCGAAGGTCTCCTGAAGGACGCGCCGATGGAATGGCGCGACGCCGAACGGATGAAGTTCGTGACGTCGAACATCATGGAAGCCGTATCGCCCAGCAATAATCCGCTGATCAGCCCCGTCGCCTGGAGGACGTTCTTCGCCACCAGCGGCGCCAATGCGATCGCGGGCCCGCGCAACCTCATTCGGGACTTCGCCAGCTCGCCGCGGATCCCGGCGATGGCCGAGCCCGACGCCTTCAGAGTGGGCGCCGACCTCGCGGTCACGCCGGGCGCCGTCGTGTACCGGTCGCCGATGTTCGAACTGATCCAGTATGTGCCCCAGACCGAGACCGTGCGCGGCGTGCCCCTGTTGATCGTCCCGCCGACCATCAACAAGTACTACGTCCTCGACCTCGCACCCGGCCGTAGCCTGATCGAGTATCTGGTCCAGCAGGGCCAGCAAGTGTTCGTGATCTCGTGGCGCAACCCGGACGAACGCCACAGCACGTGGGGCATCGATGCGTACGCCGAAGCCGTCATCGATGCGTTCTCGGTGGTCGACCGGATCAGCGGAGCCGGATCCGTGCATACGCTGGCTGCCTGCTCGGGTGGCTTGATCACCGCCCTGGCGGCCGCACACCGCGCGGCGATCGGGCGGGTCGGCACACTGGCCAGCCTCAGCCTGCTCGTCACGATGATCGACCAGAACAGGGCCGGAGTCGCCGGATCGCTCGTCGACGAGGCCATCGCACGGACGGCGATCGCCCAGTCGAAACGCAAGGGCTACCTGGACGGCCGCGATCTCGCGGAGGTCTTCGCCTGGCTTCGTCCCGCGGACCTGGTCTGGAACTACTGGGTCAACAACTATCTGCAAGGCAGGACACCACCGAAATTCGACATCCTGTTCTGGAACGCCGACACCACCCGGATGCCCGCTGCTTTGCACCGCGACTTCATCGAGGCCGCTGTGCACAACAAACTCGCCACCCCCGGATCGATCACGGTTCTCGGGACTCCCGTCGACCTCGGCGAGATCACCGTCGATTCCTACGTCGTGGCAGGCTCCGCCGACCACCTCTGCCCCTGGGCCAACTGCTACCGCAGCAGTCAATTGCTCGGTGGCAAGGTGCGTTTCGTCCTGTCGACCAACGGTCATATCGCTGCGCTGGTCAATCCACCCGGTAACCGCAAGTCCAGCTACCAGGTGTCGGACGACAATTCACTCGACCCCGCCGACTGGCGCGGCGCCGCAACCACCGTGCAGGGGTCATGGTGGCCGGACTACGCCGCGTGGCTCGGCGACCGCTCCGGGCAGGAGAAGCCGTCGCCGGCGGCGCTCGGCAACGCCGACTTCCGTCCGCTCGGCGGCGCGCCGGGCACCTACGTGATGGCCGAATAGCAGAGCTCGGCACCGAGACGGAGGTGGACCGAACGGCCGGTGCCCCGTAGCGCTGGAAGCGCTACGGGGCACCGGTGCGAGGTAACGATGTGCCTGGTCAGATCTGCTGCAAGTACCGATAGACCGGCTCGGCGATACACGCCGGCTTTGCCGCACCGCTGATCTCGACGACGGCGGCGATAGTCACCTGGACTCCGCCAAAGACCCGATCGACCGACTGCAGGGTCGCATTGAGGCGGACCTTCGCGCCGATCGGAACCGGACTCGGAAAGCGGACCTTGTTGAGGCCGTAATTCACGGCCACCACCGCATCGGTGACTGCGAGAACCTGCGGCCAGAGATAGGGCAGCAACGACAACGTGAGATAGCCGTGCGCGACAGGCCCGCCGAAGGGGCTCTCCCGGGCGGCACGCTCGGGATCGACATGGATCCACTGGTGGTCGTCGGTGGCATCCGCGAAGGTGTCGACCCGCGATTGGGTGACCTCGAGCCACTCGCTCGTGCCGAGGTGTCGTCCCACGAAGGACTCGAGTCCCGCGATGGAGGTGGTAGTCGGCATCTCATACGACTCGGTCATGACAGCTCCTCGGGAACGACAATGGCACGCTTGAGCACCTTTCCCGTAGGACCCTTGGGAAGTGCCTCGACGAACCACACGTGGCGTGGATACTTGTAGGCGGCGACACGGGCTTTCACGTATTCGCGCAACTGATCCGCCGTCGTGGTGCACCCGGCCTTCAGCGCGACGACAGCAGCGACCTCCTCGCCGTGAGTCCGATGCTGCACGCCGATCACCGCTGCTTCCAGTACTTCCGGATGCTCGTACAGCACTTCCTCGATCTCGCGGGGGTACACATTGAACCCGCCCCGGATGATGAGGTCCTTCTTGCGGTCGACGACAGCGAAATAGCCGTCGCCGTCCTGCCTGGCCATGTCGCCGGTGTAGAACCAGCCGTCCCTGATCGCCTCGGCGGTCGCCTCGGGCCGGTTCCAGTACCCCTTCATCACGTTGTGCCCGCGGATGACGATTTCGCCGACTTCGCCCGGCGCGACATCGTTGCCGTCGCTGTCGACGACGCGCATCTGCACGCCTTCGACCGGGGTGCCGATGGAACCCGGCTTCGCCGCGGCGACGCGATTGAACGAGGCGACCGGGGAGGTCTCCGACAACCCGTACCCCTCGAGGACCTGCACGCCGAAGGTGTCGGCGAACCCACGAAGGACCTCCACCGGCAGCGCCGCGCCACCGGACAGACACACGCGCAAGGTCGAGGTGTCGGCGACCTCACGCCCCGCGCTGAGCAGGCCTACGTACATCGTCGGGACTCCCTCGAATACCGTCACCCGGTCCCGTTCGATCAGCTTCAGCACCGCGGCCGGGTCGAACCTCGGGATCAGCGTGATACCGGCCCCACACAGCACGGCGACATTCAGGCCTGCGGTCTGCCCGAAAGAATGGAACAGCGGCAGGCAGCCCATGATGACGTCCTCGGGCGTGGCCTCCAGCAGCGTCCGGGCGGTGACAGCGGCGTTGGCCCGCAGGTTGGCGTGCGTCAGCTCGGCACCTTTCGGCGCCCCGGTCGTTCCGGATGTGTACAGGATGACCGCTGTGTCCTCGTCGTCGCGCTCGGTCACCTCGACCAGCGCGGGCCACGAGGCGATCTCGGCGAGCTTCCCTTCGGTCACCGTGACCGCGCTCGCCTCGCACGTCACCACGGCGGAGGCGACTTCGGTGAGCGCGGTGTGCCAGGCGAACAGCAGCGTGGCACCGGCATCGTCCAGATGGTGGCGCACCTCGCGTTCCTTCAGCAGCGGGTTCATCGGCACCGCGATCAGACCGGCCCGCAGGACTCCGTAATAGATCACCGGGAAGGCGATGACATTGGGCAACATGATGCCGACCCGGTCACCGGGCGCGTAGCCGCGCTCCCGCAACCAGCCCGCCACCCGCGAACTCAGATCGTCGAACTCGGCGTAGGTCAGCACCTGATCGTCGAGCCGAACTGCCGGGCGTGCAGGAAACCGTTCGGCCGAATTCTTCAGGTTCCAGGCGAGATTGGTCATGAGCTCGGCCCTTCGACCGGCACGCGGCAGGTGAATATTCGCGCACCCGGCGACGAAAAATTGGTGATTCTCACGCCGACAATCGTCGGGCGCGGGCAGTGGCGGGCCAATATCGGCGGCGACAACCAATCGTCCCGATTGGTGTTCCGCAGCATATTCATCCGCGAATCCGAGCTCGACTACCCTCGCGACGGCCTCGCGGGCGATTTGTTCAGAAGGTGGAGGACGCGCTGCGCCCGCGGCGGACCGACAGTGTCACGGTTCGCGGCCTGAAACAGCAGCTGCAGGTTTCCTTGGCTCAGGCTTGGGATTCTGCGATGCTGCTATCCATGCCGCAATCTGCGCCCTGGAGGTGAACCCAAGCTTGGTCAGCAGATGCTCGACATGCCCCTGGGCAGTACGTGGTGAGATGACGAGGCGATGGGCGATTTCCCGGTTGGTGAGCCCTTCGGCAACCAGGAGGGCGACTTCCCGCTCCCGCTTGGTCAACTTGCGGCCGACAGGATCGGTCGATGCGGGCGGCTTGTGCTCGCGTAATGCATAGGTGATCGCGGCATCGAAACTCAACGCGGCGCCCTCCCGTCGCGCGGCGGAATAGCTCTTTTCAGTCATCGCCTGTCGGGTGAAGCGCTCGCACTCTTCCTGGTGGACAGCCAGATCCGGAATCGGCACGGGTCCGGTGCCCACGGACCGGCCGATCTGCTCCGCGGCCGCGGTCAGCACGACCGCGCGCTCGGCATCGCGTTGCTCGGCAGCTATCCACGCCAGCACCTGCAGGCACGCGCTCGAGTTCGTGCGGTCGTTGACTGTGCGGCTGACCTGCAGTGACTCCCCGAGGAGCTGGGTCGCGCGCGCCGGGTTTCCCTGCCGCCACAGCGCCACGGCCAGCGAGCACAGCAGGTACGAGCGGTAGATCGTTTCTCCTGTCTCGTCCGCGAGTGCGAGCGCGTGCTCGTAATGCTCGATCGCGCGGTCGGTGTCATGACGCAGCTGGTAGGTGAGCCCGAGGTTGGTGAGAGCGTCGATCTGAAAAAGCACGTCGCCGCGCTGGGCATACACCGCGATCGCCTTCTCGAAGTAGCGTCGGGCCGACCCGGCGTTCCTGCCGTACAGCGCAAGGACACCGTCGGCGAAGTCGATGTGTGCTCGCATCAACGGGTCCGTCGTCTGTTCGGCAAGCGTTCGCCCTTCGCGCACCACGGCAACCGCTGCCGGAAGGTCGCCCTGCACCGCGGCCATCAGGCAGGCGCAATACCTCGCAGCAGCTTCGTCGACGGTGAGTGGTCCGGTGCGGCGTGCCAAGAGGCGGTCCAGCCAGCGACGGCCCTCACTGAGGGCGCCCTGGCAGAACCAGAATGGCCAGATGGCCGCGGCGATCCGGAGGCCGACCGCTGGGCTGTCGGAAACGCAGAATTCCAGCACTTGCCGCAGGTTCGATTGGTCCCGATACAACCTGGTGATCCACTCGAGAGTCTGGGCACCAGCCCAACCGGCATACGCGTCCTCTGCTTGGCGTTCGTACCAGTCGCGGTGACGGCGGCGCAGCTCGAGGTAGTCACCGGCCGTGCGCGCCTTCTCGCGACCGTACTCACGCACAGTGCCCAGCATTCGGAACTGCACCGAGGCGCCGGATTCTTCTCGGACCAGGATCGACTTGTCGACCAGGCAGGCCAGCGTATCCAGGAAATCCACGGCTTCGGGGCCGTCGCCGCAGACGAATCGCGCGGCATCGGAGTCGAACCCGCCGGCGAACACCGACAGCTGAGCCCACACCTGCTGCTCGGCCGGCGTGCACAGATCGTGGCTCCAGTCGATGCACATCCGCAATGTCTGTTGCCGCGGCGGGGCGCTTCTGGTGCCGCGGGTCAGTAATGCGAACCGATCGGTCAGCCGCTGCAGAATCTGATCGGGCGACATCGCCCGCAATCGTGCCGCTGCCAGCTCGATCGGCAGCGGCAGGCCGTCGAGCTGTCGGCAGATCTGCGCGATGGTGATCATGTTGTCATCGGTGATCTCGAATCCCGCGACGGTCGCGCCTGCCCGGTCGGCGAACAACTTCACGGCGTCCTGCTGCGACAATCTCCTCGGTAGCCGATCGGGATCGGGTACCGCGAGCGGACGAATCGGCAACAGCGACTCCCCGTCGACACCGATCGGCTCACGACTCGTCGCGAGAATCCGCAACCCGGGACAGCTACGGAGGAGGGAGTCGGCGAGCTCAGCGACGGCAGCCACCACTTGCTCGCAGTTGTCCAGAACAATCAGGAACTCCCGATCGGACAGGAATTCCCTCAACATCTCGCGCAACGGTCGCACCGATCGGTCCGGCAATCCCAGTACGCCCGCCACGATCCCCACCACCAGCGACTCGTCGCGCACCTCGCCCAGCTCCACGAATACCACACCATCGGCGAACCGGGCCTTCGCGCCGGTGGCGACCCGCACCGCCAGTCGTGTCTTGCCCACCCCGCCGGTGCCGGTCAAGGTCACCAACCGCGAGCTCGACAAGGCGTTCGTCGCTTCGGTCAGCTCGGTACGCCGATCGACGAAACTGGTCAATTCCGCGGGAACCGTCCCGCGACGATCGCCACCCGCCGGGGTCTTCGAGGGGTCACCTTCGTGGCGTGCGGCCGGGAAGGGCTCCTTGGATTCGAGTGAACCAGCATCATCGGCATGCGGCGTATGCAGCGCCATCTCGTCGACGGGAAATCCATGTCGGCGCTGCGACGCTTGGAGTTGCGCACCCAGCTCTGCGGCGGACGGGCGGCCACCTGCGTCAGCGCCCATGGCACGTTCGACGACCGAGCCGACATCCTCGGGAATGCTGTAGTCACGCAGATCCGGAATCGGCTCGGACGCGATCCTGACGAACTGCGCCACCAACTGCTCGCTGCTGCGGCGTTCGAAAGCGGCATGCCCGGTGATCGCGGCGAACAACGTCGCTCCCAGGCCGTACACATCCGCGGCGGGACCCGGTGGCTCGCCGGCGATCACCTCCGGCGCGGTGAAAGCCGGTGTACCGGTCACGACGCCGGTAGCGGTGTGGAACCCGCCCGCGATGTGGGCTATCCCGAAATCCGCCAGTGCCGGCTCGCCGTACACGGTGAACAGGATGTTGGCGGGTTTGACATCACGGTGGAGAACCCCCGAGCGATGCGCCGTCTCCAGCGCACCCGCCAGTTTCACCCCGAGCCGCAGGGCTTCTTGCAGGTCGAGCGGACCGTTGGCGCGGAGACGAGCGTCGAGGGAGCCGTGGGCGTAGTACGGCATGACCAGGAACGGCCGGTCTTGCCCGGTGGTGCCCGCGTGCAGGACACTCACGATATTGGGATGTCCGGTCAACCTGCCCGCAGCGCGTTGCTCGCGGAAGAATCGCGCTCGATTGTCCTCGTCGAGATCGGCGATCAGCACCTTCACCGCCACCACCCGGTCGAGTGAGGGTTGCGCGCATCGAAAGACGGTGCCGAATCCGCCTCGGCCGATCTCCACCGCATCGTCGAACCCGGCCGCAGCCAGCTCCGCCACGACCGACCCGGATGTGTCGCGTTGGGTCGCGTGCGGATCGCCACCGGTCATCGACTACACCGATACGTCCGACCCCAACGAAGGCACGGGCACCATTGCTCACCTCTCGACGATCAACCCAAGGATATCGCCGCACGACCGAACACTCGGCGCCTGCTGACGATGTGCTTCTGGACCGCGCGCTCGGTGACCCGCCACCGAAACCGAAGAACAGGTAGCTACACCCCCTGCTACCCGGCCTGCTCCCCCACCTCGACCTGCGTCACGCCGGCGCGCCGATATGGCATCATCAACTAGAACGAGTTCTAGAATTGCCGAGGAGGACTTCGTGGGAACTGCGCGATCAGTGCGGACGGGACCTTTCGTCGTGCCCGCCGTCGACGAGATTCCCGGTGGACGGATGCTCGAACTTCCGGGGCGTGGCCAGACCTACGTCGTGGACATCCCGGGACCAGCCGGCGCACCCGTCCTGATCCTGCTGCACGGCACCGCCTGCACGGCGGCCCTGAACTGGTTTCCGGCGCTGGAAACGCTGAGCGCGCGGTATCGCGTGGTGCTGTTCGATCAGCGCTGGCACGGGCGCGGGATCCAATCGGCGCGGTTCCGGCTCGACGACTGTGCCGACGACGTGGTCGCGGTCGCCGATGCGCTCGGCCTGGATCGCTTTGTCTGCGTGGGCTATTCCCTCGGCGGCATCGTCTCCCTGCTCGCCGCCCACCGGCATCCGGACCGGGTCGCCGGGCTGGTGCTCTGCGCGACTCCGTATCGCTTCCAGGAGAAGCGGCGCGAGCGGGCGTTCCATCGCGGTTTCGCCACCGTCGCCGAGGCGATGGGCGACTATCCGTATCGGCGGGCCCGGCGGCTGACGCGCGGTCTGCCGGAACTGCCGCCTGCCCTGGTGCCGGGGCAGCTACGGCGGTGGGCGGTGGGCGAATTCCGCAGTACGAGCGGATGGGCGCTCGCGCCCGTGCTGGCCGAGATCGGGACGTTCGACGCTACCGCGTGGCTGCCGGAGCTGCGGGTGCCGACCGCGGTGGTCATCACGACCAAGGACCGGGCGATCCCGGTGTACCGGCAGATCGAACTCGCGGCCGCGATTCCCGGGTCGAGCGTGCATCCGGTCGCGGCGGGTCATGCGGCGTGCGCTGTCGCACCGGACCGGTTCGTGCCGGCACTGGCCGACGCGTGCCGGGCGGTGGCCGCGCGGCTGTAGTCGACGACCCTGTTCGACGCCGATGGCGAACAGGGCGGACTTTCGGCGTGGGCGATCAGCCCCGAGCGCGTGCCGCGGCCAGCAATTCGTCGATCACTGCGGGCACCGCATCGGCCAGCGCGTCGACGTCGGGAACCAGGTCACGACAGGCGATGAAGCCGAAATCGAGATCACCGCAGTTCGACAGCACGGTGACGGTGAGCCCGGCGCCGTGGAAGACCGGACCGAACGGGTACATGCCGTCCACCCGGACACCGAGGAAGTACAGCGGCATCGGCGGACCGGGCACATTCGAGACCACCAGGTTGTGCACCACCGGGTGCCGTTCGGCCAGCTTCAGCGACGAGTAGACGCGGGAGGCGAGGCGGAAGGTGTTGGGCGGGGCGTACTTCGACCAGTCCTGGAGGAAGTCGGCGCCGATCAGATCATGTTCGGCCTTGGCGTCGCGGTTGGCGACGGCCAGCGCCTCCAGCCGCTCGACGGGATCGGCGATATCGGTGCCGAGACGGCAGAACAGGGTCGAGACCTTGTTGATTCCCTCGGTGTGCCTGGTCGATTCGTGCACCGACACCGGCACCGAGGCGACCAGCGAGCGATCGGGCAGCTCGCCCCGATCGGCCAGGTAGCGGCGCAGCACGCCACCGACCACGGTCAGCACGACATCGTTCACCTTCACCCCGAACGCGGCCTTGATCTCCTTGATCACGCCCAGGTCCGTCTTGGTGAACGAGACCGACCGTGTCCCGGTGACGGCCTGATTGAACGGCGTGCGCGGCGCGGAGAACGGAAGCGCCATCCCCGCTTCGTTGTTCCGCCGCCGTTGCGCGAAACCCGCGACCATGCCGAGGGTTTTGGGAACCATGCCGAGCATCCCGGCCCTGGCGGGAAACCGGACCGCGGCGCGCGCGATGAGCTCGAGATCGCCGGGCACCGGTTCCGGTTGCCACGGTTCGGGTTCCGGACGGCTGAGCCCCGGCTCCAGATCGCACAGGTGCATCATCATGTTCGTGCCGGTGATGCCGTCGACGGCCGAATGGTGGTACTTGCAGACGACCGCCACCTTGCCGTCGTCGAGACCCTCCACCACCGACATCTCCCACAGCGGCCGATTCTGATCCATCGGCCGACTTGCGATGTCACCGATCAGCTCGGCCAGACCGGCGAGACCGGCGAGACCGCCCGGCTCCGGCAGGTCGGCGCGCCGGATGTGGTTGTCGATGTCGAAGTCGGTGTCGTCGACCCAGAGCGGATGGTCGAGGTTGAACGGCACCGGGTGGACCCGGCGGCGCATGTGCGGGATGAGGGGCAATCGCCTGCGTAGTTCGTCGCGGAGGTGGTCGAACGAGTACGGCCCGTCGGCCGGGTCGAGAATCAGCAGTGCGCAGACGTGTAAATGCTGGGTATCGGTCTCCAGATAGAGGAAACTGGCATCCAATCCAGTGAGTCGTTCCATAGCCGAACCCTACTAGAACACGTTCTATTTTTGCTGCCTCTCGGCCGAACTAGACGACTCTCACACTGCCGACGGCGGCGAAACCATGGTGGAGTTCGGCGAGCGGGCGTGATCGGCGGCGACGGCGCCCCCATCGGGGGCGACCGGTCCCCCGACCGCGTAGCCGTCGAGCAGGGAGTCATCCGCCCCACAACATCCGTGCCAACCCGAAACGCCGTCGGCCCCACGGTGCGGGGACGACGGCGTTTAGCGGTGAGCGTTGATCAGGTCAGAAGTCGGTGCTGCCGGCGGTCAGGTCGAGGAGCGCCTGGCACAGGGGATTGTGCGTCGGACTGTCACCGTCGGCGAAGCAGGCGCCGAACAGCACGAAGCCGAGCGGCCAGGCCAACAGCATCTGGACGGATCCCGACGCGGACCCGGTCTGCGTCTCGGCGACGGGCGCGACGGCGACCGGGGCGGCCTGCACTGGGGCCAGGCCCAGTCCGGCGGAGAGTGCAACCGCGACAAGGGATGTGGTGAGCATTCGGCTCATGAGGGAGTGCCTCCGGATCAGGTTGGTGGGTGTTCTCGGGGTCAGGCCGGGTCGGATTCGGCGCTGCCGCTGCCGATCTCGTAGATGAGGGCGCAGACGTGCCCGTTCGGTTCGGCATCGCAGAGCAGGATGTAGAGCGCGCCGAGCGGGAAGGTGATCAGCGGTGCCAGCGAGGAACCGGAGTCGCCGGAACCCGACGCGGATCCGGAATCCGCGATCGGAGCGACAGTGGCCGGAGCGGCTTGCGCCGGACCCAGGACTGCGCCGACCATGGCACTCGAAAGAGCAATGGCAGCAAGGGGTTTGGCGAGTAGATGATTCATGGCTACCTCCTATGAATATGCTCGCCGACACCAGTCGACTCCCATCAATGTGAAATACCCAAGTTTTACTGTCTGTCGCCCCGGGTCCGATTCGTGAGAACGTGCGGAAACCCGGTCTGTCCCCCACACGGCCCGCCGACGCAATACAGTGAGCGCATGCGTGGACGATCCCGAATCCTGCTGCGTTCGGCGGCAACAGTCACGGCGACACTGGCGCTTACGACCCTCCCGACCGCGGCCGCCGAGCCGTCCACCGGCCCCACCGGCTGCGCGGAGGTCCGGGTCGTCACTGTGCGGGGCACCCTCGAACCACAGACCGGCAGCCTGCTCCTGACACCGCTGGGCAAGCGGATCGCCCAGGAATCCGGCCGCCGCACCACGGTGACCGAACTCGAATATCCGGCCTCGATGGCCCCGGACAGCGCTATCCGCGGCGTCGAGAACCTGACCACGCTGCTGAACACGACCGCCGCCACCTGCCCGGACCAGCAGCTCGTCCTGCTCGGCTACTCGCAGGGCGCCCGCGTCATCGGGAACACCCTCAACGCGCGAACCGCGTTGACGGACCAGGCGGGCGCGCGGATCGACGCCGTCGCCCTGTTCGGCAACCCGCTGTTCAACGGCACCGAACCCTATAACCGCGGCAGCTTCGACCTCGCACTGTCGGGCACCGGTCCCCTACCCGCAGGCGCCCTCGCCGAATTCGCCGACCGCCTGCACGACTACTGCAACGCGGGCGACCGCGTCTGCCAGGGCGGTGACCCGGCCGCCGGGTTCGGAAACGCCCTGAGCTACGGCCATTTCGCGTATTTCGTCAACGGCAACCGTGACCAGGCCGCGGCGTTCGTCCGCGAGCAGCTCGGCTCATAGCCGTCGACCACAGCGCCGTGTCTTCTCCAGCTCAGGGACGGTCGACGTCGCGGAGGATCGTCTCGGGCTTGAAGATCACCTTGTAGTGATAACGGCTCACCTCGGCGGATTCGAGCTGTTCCACGAAGTAGCTCACGTTGTCCGAGAGTCCGAGGAAGTGCTTCTTGTATTCGTCCTCACCGGTCTTGCACGTGACCTCGAGCTGATTGTTCTCGTCCTTGATCGAGCACTTGCCCTCGATGGACAGCAGGTATTTGTCAGTGATTCCGTTGAAGAACACCACGCGACGGTCGATCTTGAACTGGTCCGATTCCTTGGACAGGTTCTTGGACACCACATCGGCGTCACTCGAGCACCCGGTCAAGACGATGGCACCCGTGGACAGCGCCACCGCAGCGGCGACGAGTTTCCGATTCATTTCCTACCCCCTAGTGCACGAGCTCGGATGACGATCCCGAACTCCTCCTTCTCGAAGATATACGACCGCAACACCGTTGGACCGTGCTCCGGTGGTCGATCGATTCCGCTGATCGCGTACCTCCGACGCTCAGGGCGAACGCGTCGCTGTAGCCGACCCGGCGAACAGCCCGCCTACTCCGGAAGGCCCAGGGCGGCAACGGCAATCGTTGCCAGCGGAACGCTCAGCTGACGAACGTCGGAAAACGCACTGTCCCTGGCGATATCGTTCATCGCCATGAGGGTGGCTTGTACGGTGACCAGGGCTTGTTCGCGGGTGAGGGTGGGGCGTGCCGCGCGGCACAGCCTGACCCATTCGCTGACGTAGTCGCGCTGGGCTTGCACCAGCGGTTCCGCTTGGGCGCCGAGGCTGCGGACTTCGGTGACCAGGATGTCGACCAGGGCCGGGTGGCGCAGGGTGAAGTCGGCATAGACCGCGACCAGCGCGCGCAGCGCGGCGGCTTCGTCGGATGCGGCCAGCAGCGTGTCGTCCAGGGTGACCTGGAGATACCCGTTGGCCCGGTGCAGGGCGACGTCGAGGATCTCCAGCTTGCTGGTGAAGTGGTTGTAGACACTCGAGGTGGACAGGCCGACGGCCTCGCCGATCTCCTCCATCCCGGTGCTCGCGTAGGTCTGATCGGCGAAGATGCGCAGTGCCGCGCGCAGGATCTGTTCGCGTTTGCTTCCGCGCGCCAGCCCTGTCGGTGGTGGAATCTGTGGTGGCGCAGGCACTTCCACCTCGACACCCAGCACCGCCGCGGCGATACCGACCAGCGTCGTCCGGAATTCGTCGACGGGCAGCGTGGTGCTGTGGAACGCCGGGCTGAGCAGTGCGGCCAGTGCCGTTCTCGCGCGCAACCGCGCGTCGAGGCCGGGGGCGTCGCCGGTCGTCGCCACCGCGAACGCCTCGCACAACTGCTCGAGGCGAGCGGCGAGGTCCAGGCGCTGTGGGCGCGGGAGGTGGCGTGCCTCGCGCACCCACAGCAGCGGCGCGCTGCGCCGGCCGACCGCGAAATCGGCGACCGCGTCCAGGACATCGGGGCCGTCGAGCGTGCTCGCGAACCGGTCGAGCGTCTGCTCGATGGCGGCGCGCAGCAGGTCGTCCTTGCCGGTGAAATGCCGGTAGAGCGCGGAGGGTCCGACGCCGACAGCGGCCGCGACATCGCTCATCGCGATGTTCTCGAAACCGCTGTCGGCGAACAGCGACGCTGCCGCGTCGACGATCAGTTCGCGACGGTTGGCCGGGCGTTTGCGGCGCACGGCGGCGGGCGGTGAGGACACCACGGGGATGCTACCGCTCAGCCCAGTCGCAGCGATCGGCCGATGATCTCCTTCATGATCTCGCTCGTGCCGCCGTAGATGCGGGCGATCCGCGAGTCGAGATAGGCCCGGGCGATCGGGTATTCCAGCATGTACCCGTAGCCGCCGTGCAGCTGCACGCAGGCGTCGACGACCCGGCTCTGGAGCTCGGTCGCCCACAGCTTGGCCTTGGCTGCGTCGACGGCGCTCAATCGACCGGCGTTCAGTGCGGTGATGCCACGGTCGACGTAGGTCTGGGTGATCTCGACCTCGGTGACCAGATCCGCGAGCCGGAACCGGGTGGCCTGGAAATCGCCGATCGCGCGCCCGAAGGCCCGGCGTTCCCGCACGTAGTCCGTCGTCTCGCGCAGCGCGGTGGTCGCACCGGCCATGGCCGCTACCGCGATCGACAACCGTTCCTGGGGAAGGTTGTTGCTGAGCCCGAAGAATCCCGTGCCTTCCTCGCCGAGCAGGTTGGCCACCGGAACCCGCGCGTCGGTGAACGACAGCTCCGCGGTGTCCTGGGCGTGCATGCCGACCTTCTCCAGATTGCGCCCGCGGGTGAATCCCTCGGTCTCGCGCTCGACCACGATCAGGCTGATGCCGCGGTGCGGGTGCTCGCCGGTGCGCACCGCGGTGATCACCAGATCGGCATTGATGCCGTTGGTGATGAACGTCTTCGCGCCGTTGAGCACATAATGGTCGCCCTCGCGGACCGCCTTGGTGCGGATACCGGAGAGGTCGGACCCGGTCCCGGGCTCGGTCATGGCGATCGCGACGATCGTCTCGCCGGTGGCGACGCCCGGCAGCCAGCGCGCCTTCTGCTCATCGCTGGTCAGTTCGAGCAGATACGGCATGCAGACGTCGGCTTGCAGCGTCGGACCGAGGACCGCGGGGGCGACATCGGCCGCCGCGGCCTCCTCGATCAGAATCGCGTTGAACCGGAAGTCGTTCACCCCCGCGCCGCCGAACTGCTCGGGCACCGCCATGAACGCGCCGAGTTCGGCGATGCCGGTGAACAGCGAGCGTGGGACGATGCCCGCCTGTTCCCACTCCTGGTAGCCGGGCACGACGTGCTTGGCCAGGAACTGCCGCACGCTGTCGCGGTAGGCATCGTGCTCGGGTTCGAAGATCTCCCGGTCCATCGTGGATCCTCTCTCAGATGGTGTATCCGCCGCCGCAGACCAGTGTCTGGGCGCTGATGTAATCGGATTCGGGACGGCAGAGCAGATAGACGGCGCCCGCGGCCTCGGCCGGGGTGCCGGCGCGGCCGAGCGGGATCTGCTGGGCCATGGCGTCGAGCAGGGTCGGGTTCACGCCGACGGCCAGCTCGCGGCCGCCCACATCGATGGTGGCACTGCCGTCGGCGGGCGCTTCGGTGAGTCGCGTGGTGATCAGGCCGAAGGCGACCGTGTTGACGGTGACATTGAGCCTGCCCCATTCCTTGGCGAGGGTCTTGGTCAGCCCGGTGATGCCCGCCTTGGCCGCGGCGTAGTTGGCCTGACCGGCGTTGCCGCCGAGCCCGGCGATCGAGGAGATGTTGACGACCTTGCGGCACGGCACGGCTTCGCCCGCGGCCCTGGCCCGCTTGACCTCGGTGGAGATGATCGGCTGGGCCGCGCGCAGAATGCGGAACGGCGCCTTGAGGTGGACGTCGAGGATGGCGTCCCACTGCTCGTCGGTCATCTTCTGGATGACGGTGTCCCAGGTGTAGCCCGCGTTGTTGACGATGATGTCGATGCCACCGAACTCGTCGACCGCGGTCTGCACGAATCGGTCGGCGAAGTCGTCGTCGGTGACGCTGCCCGCGCACGCGACCGCCGTGCCGCCCGCGGCGCGGATGTCGGCGACGGTCTGCTCGGCCGGGTCCTTGTCGAGGTCGTTGACGACCACCGACGCGCCGTCGGCGGCGAACTTCAGCGCGATCTCGCGCCCGATGCCGCGACCGGATCCGGTGACGATGGCTACCTTGCTGTCGAGTGTTCCCATGCTGGTGTGACTCCTGATCAGTGGGTGCCCGGCACGGCGACGACCGCGGTGCCGAGCAGGGTGGAGGTGCCGTCGGCGAGAGTGACGGCGAGGGACAGGGTGGCGAGTCCGTCCTCGACGGCGGTGACCGTCGCGGTGCAGGTCGGCTGCCCGTGGATCGGGGTGATCGCGGTGAATCGCACGGCGAAGGACCGGATGTCGCGCTGGGGCACCCAGCCGGTCAGCAGGCGGCCGAGGTAGGCCATGGACAGCATGCCGTGGGCGAAGACGTCGTCGAAGCCGGCGGAGTGGGCGTTGTCGAGGTCGATGTGGATCGGGTTGTGGTCACCACTGGCGCCGGCGAACAACGCCAGCGTGGTACGGGAGATGGGCGGCAAGGCCAAGGGCGGCAGCTCCGTGCCGACGGTCAGCAGCGCGGTGCTCACGCGGTCACCTCCGGATTGCGGACGACGGCCACATTGGTGGCCTTGGCGAGAAGTTCGGTGCCACGGCGGAATTCGGTTTCCTTGGTCACGAACTCGAGGGCGCCGCCGCGTTTGACGGTCACGTCGACGACGCGCTCGCTGATCTCGATGGTGTCCCCGGCATAGGCCATCGCGAAGTAGTCGAAAGTCTGCTCGCCGTGCAGGACCCGGCGCAGGTCGATGTCTAGCTCATCGAAATAGCCGAAGGGGGAAAGCGATTCGAGGATCAGACTGAAGAAGAAGGTCGGTGGGACGGGCAGATCCGGGTGACCTGCCGCCCGTGCGGCCTCGACCTCGGTGTAGACCGGGTCGGTCTCGCCGATGACTCGCGCGAACAGGCGCAACCGGCCGCGCTCGACGTCGACGGTGAAGGTGGGCAGGGTGAGCGCCAGGGCGCGTTCGATGTCGACGGCCATCAGCCGACCTTCTCGTACAGGGTGACCACGGCGGCGCCGCCGAGGCCGATGTTGTGCTGCAGCGCCACGGTCACGCCGTCGACCTGCCTGGCTTCGGCCTGCCCGCGCAATTGCCACGTGAGCTCGGCACATTGGGCGAGCCCGGTCGCGCCGAGCGGATGTCCCTTCGACAGCAGTCCGCCCGAGGGGTTGGTGACCACGCGGCCGCCGTAGGTGTTGTCGCCGTCGCGGATGAACTTCTCCGCGGTGCCCTCGGGGGTCAACCGCAGCGCTTCGTAGCTGAGCAGTTCGTTGGCGGTGAAGCAGTCGTGCAGTTCGACCACGCGGATGTCGGCGGGGTCGACGCCCGCGGCCTCGTAGACCTGGTCGGCCGCGCGCCGGGCCATGTCGTAGCCGACGAGCTTGGGCAGATCGTCGAAGGTGTCGGGGGTATCGGTCGTCATCGCCTGCGCGGTGATCGCGACGTCGGTCCGCAATCCGTGGCGCCGCGCGAAGTCCTCGCTGGTGATGATCGCGGCGGCCGCGCCACAGGTGGGCGGGCAGCACTGCAACCGGGTCAGCGGCCCGAAGATCTGCGGCGATTCGAGCACCTGCTCGACGGTGACCTCGTCGCGGAACACGGCGAACGGATTGTTCTTCGCGTGTGTGCGCGCCTTGACCGAGATCATCGCGAAGGTCGCCGGGTCGGTCCCGTACTTCTCGGCGTACGCGGCGCCCGCTCCGCCGAACAGCTGCGCGGCGAACGGCGCGTCACTCGGGCCGTTGTGCTGATGCGCCACCGCCATGAAGTCGACGAACGGGCTCGGCCGATCGGGCCACTTCATGGCGAGCGCGCCGCGTTCCATCTGCTCGAATCCGAAGGCGAGCACGCAGTCGGCGGCGCCGCTGGCGACGGCCTGGCGCGCCAGCCACAACGCCGACGACCCGGTCGAACAGTTGTTGTTGACATTGACCACCGGGATACCGGTCATCCCCACGCCGTAGAGCGCGCGCTGGCCACTGGTCGAGTCGCCGTAGACGTATCCCGCGTAGGCCTGCTGCACCTGGTCGATACCGATTCCGGCGTCGCGCAGCGCGTTGCGGACCGCGCCCCCGGCCAGCACGTCGTAGGGCTCGCTCCTACTCGGCGTCGAGAACGGCACCATCCCGACTCCGGCGACCTGCACCCGTTGCATCACACCACCACCTGTCTTGGCGAATCAATATTCACTTCATGGTTGCACGACCCTTGACAATCCTTCAAGGCCCGCCACAATGTCATGTAGATCACACGGATCAAGATTCACAACAGAGGAGTTGGCCGTGCACATCACGCAATCCCTGCACGCGGCGCTGCAACGCGATCCCGACCGGACCGCCACCATCTTCGGCACCCGCCGCCGCACGGTCACCGAATCGGTCGATCGCATCGCTCGGCTGGCGGGAGCACTGCGCGAGCTCGGGGTCGGCTCCGGTGATCGCGTCGGGATCTACGCCCTCAACAGTGACCGCTACCACGAACTGCTGATGGCGGTGCCGTGGGCGGATGCCGTGGTCAACCCGGTCAACATCCGCTGGAGCACGGCCGAGGTCGCCTACTCGCTCGTCGATTGCGGCACCGATGTCCTCGTGGTCGACGACGCCTTCGCCGGTGCCGTCGACGCGCTGCGCGCCGCGGCGCCGAACCTGCGCACGGTCGTCTTCGCCGGTGACGGTCCGACACCGGCCGGCATGCTCGCCTACGAGGAGCTCATCGCCGCCACGGCGCCGATCCCCGATGCCCGTCGCGGCGGCGACGAGCTCTACGGCGTCTTCTACACCGGCGGCACCACCGGTTTCCCCAAGGGCGTGATGCTGTCGCATCGGGCCTGTCTCACCTCGGCCATGGGCAGCCTGGTCACCACGGACATGCTCACCCGCGGCGGCATGCTGCTGCATGCCGCGCCGATGTTCCATCTGGCCGATATCGCCGCGTGGAACGTCGGCAATCTGACGGGCGCGACGCACGTCATCGTGCCGTCGTTCACTCCGGCGGCCACCCTCGAGGCCATCGTCACCCACCGGGTGACCGACGCGCTGCTGGTACCGACGATGATCCAACTGCTCGTCGACTCCCCCGCCGCCGCCGACGCGGACCTGTCCAGCCTGGAGCGCGTGCTGTACGGCGCCTCCCCGATCTCCGAGACCGTGATGGCCAAGGCGCGCACTGTGCTCGCCAACGCGCGGTTCACCCAGGCCTACGGGATGACCGAACTCGCGCCGGTCGCCACCCTGCTCACCGCGCAGGACCACGACGATCCCGCGCTGACCAGGTCGTGTGGGCGCGCGGCGGTCCACGCCGAGGTCCGCATCGTCGGCGAGGACGACACCGAACTCGCGCGCGGCGAGATCGGCGAGATCGTCGTCCGTGGCGATCACGTGATGTCGGGCTACTGGAACCGGCCGGACGAGACCGCGTCGGCGCTGCGCGACGGCTGGATGCACACCGGCGACGCCGGCTACATGAACGAGGGCGGCTATGTCTTCGTCGTCGACCGGCTCAAGGACATGATCGTCACCGGCGGCGAGAACGTCTATTCCGTCGAGGTCGAGAACGCGGTAGCCAAGCATCCCGCCGTCGCCCAGGTCGCCGTGATCGGCGTTCCCGACCACGACTGGGGCGAGCGCGTGCACGCCGTGGTCGTCCTGGCGCCCGGACAGATCGCGGCCGAGGCGGACATCCGCGAGTTCTGTCGCGAGCACATCGCCAACTACAAGCTGCCCCGCAGCGTCGAATTCCTCGACGCGCTACCGGTTTCCGGGGCAGGTAAGGTCCTCAAGCGCGATCTGCGCAAGCTGCATTGGGAGGGTGCCGACCGCGCCGTTCACTAGGGCACAACGGCGGTCCGGGTGTGGGAAACCGGCCAGGGCGATCACCCGCCCTGGCCGACCCTGTAGGGCTACGATGACGATCGAGATCGGCGACTCGACACATGCCGAGGGAGGTGCACGGGCGCCCCCGGTGATGACCCATCATTCGCCTAGGAGGCACTCATGCGTGCGACGGTGGTCAGCAAAGGTGAATTTCGCGTCGAGGATCTGCCGACGCCGGAACCCGGGCCGGGCCAGGTGCTCATCTCCGTGACCCGCTGCGGCATCTGCGGCTCGGACCTGCACGCTCGCGTGCACTGCGACGAACTCGCCGACCTGGCCGCCGCCACCGGCTACAGCGGCTTCATGCGTTCGGACCAGCGGATTGTCCTCGGGCACGAATTCACCGGTGAGATCGCCGAGTACGGGCCGCGCACCCACCGTCGCTGGAAGCCGGGCACACCCGTGGTGGCGATGCCGATTCTGCGCAGCGGTCGCGAACCGGAGCTCACCGGGCTGTCCGCCCACGCCCCCGGCGGGTACGCCGAACAGGTGCTGACGCAGGAGTCGGTCACGTTCGAGGTCCCCAACGGACTCTCACCCGAGCACGCCGCGCTCACCGAGCCGATGGCGGTGGGCTGGCATGCCGTCCGCAAGAGCCGGATCACCAAGGGACAGACCGCGTTCGTCATCGGGTGCGGTCCCATCGGACTGGCCGTCATCACCATGCTGAAAGCCGCGGGCGTACGCACCGTGGTCGCCAGCGACTTCTCGCCGCGCCGCCGGGAACTGGCCCGCACCTGCGGCGCCGATGTCGTGGTCGACCCGGCCACCGAATCCGCCTGGGATTCGGCCCCGAAACCGCCACGCATCGCCGGTGCCGCGGACATGCTGAACCTGGGCTTCGACGTCATGGAACGCGTGCGCCGCGTCCCGAAAGTCCCGTGGTGGTATCTGTTTCGCGCGGCGCACACTCTCGACCGCGGCCCGGCAGGCCCCGTCGTCTTCGAATGCGTCGGCGTACCCGGCATCATCGACCAGATCCTCACCGCCGCACCGCCGTCGACCCGCGTCGTGGTCGTGGGGGTGTGCATGCAGCAGGACGCATTCCACCCCGCCAACGCCATCAACAAAGAGATCGAGCTGCGGTTCGTCCTCGGCTACGACCCCGGCGAATTCCGCGACACCCTCCACATGATCGCCGACGGCACCGTCGATCCCAGTCCGCTGATCACCGGCACGGTCGGGCTCGACGGCGTCGAAGCAGCGTTCGCCGCCCTGGGATCTCCGGACCACCACGCCAAGATCCTGATCGATCCACGCAGCGACAGCGTTGCGCCCTGAAACCGAGGCCGCGCCACCTCTGCCAGGGACTCCTGCCCCGGGGCGAGACGATCACCTTCGCCACCGAGTACAAGGTCACGCCGACGATCAAGATCACCGCCACCGTCAGCTGACCCGCGTAAGCACGGGGGCCGGGTGGCCGAAGCGGCTACCGACCAGGGTTGTCCGGCGGTGAGGCATCGGCGTCGCCGCCCGGCTCACTCTCGCCGGGCCCGACTCTGCGTGGCCGCACCGTCGGCCGAGGTCCCCCGGGCGAAGCATCCCCACCGGCACGTTTCCGACGCGACGCGCCGAGGTCGATGACATTCCGTTCGTGCTCGACGTTCCCGCCCGTCTGCCCCGCAGACCGGGCCGGCGCATCGGCCGGCCACGTGCCTGTTTCACCTTGCAACTCCGCTCGAGTTACCGGTCGGGTAGGTGCCGGATCGTAGACAGCCTCCGGATACCAAGGCCGGCGCCGAGCCTCGCCGACATCCTCCCGACCTCGCCGCGGCCGCCTCGGCAGCCGGACAACATTCGACCCCCCACGCTCGGCCGCACCGGAACCACCCTCCGCGGCCTTCATCTCTTCCCACTTCCGACGCAGCTGCTCCACCGCATCGAATCGACTTCCACCAGGCCCCGACCCGGCTTCCTGGTCCGACATCGAACTAACCGCGAACAGGTGTCGCGACACCCATCGATCCCACAGCGGCAGGCACCCCGCACTTCGTCTCAGGTCTATCGTTCACCTTCACATTCTGCATCAAAGCCCCCATTACCCGTCTGCGACCCTTGCCAAAGGTCTCGGCAATGCCCGCGCAAGGACGTAATTACCGGTATTGGAGAGTATCATTCTCTTCGAATCCGCCGCCGCGAGGAAACCGTCCGCGGCACCGGGTTCTCGACACCCCAAGCCACCGCGCTGCCCCTAGCCGGAGCGGCTCGGCGAGAGGATGAGACATAGTGAGTAACTCCATCGACGTCGAATCGGGGGTCGAAAGCCCCAGCACGAGGATCATTCAGGTCTTCGACCCGTCGACCGAGGAACAGATAGCGGAAGTCGTCGATTCCGACCAGAAGGCCGTCGATGCGGCGGTGGCCCGGGCCCGCGAGACGTTCGAGTCCGGGGTCTGGCGCAAGCAGCCCGCCATCCACCGCGCGGACGTGCTCTTCCGGGCCGCGGCCATCGTCCGGGAACGCACCGACGAACTCGCGGCGATCGAGGCCAGGGACAACGGCATGAACGCCATGGCCGCGCGCCACATCATCGCGGTGGCCTACGACATGCTCATGTACTACGCCGGCTGGGTCGGCAAGATCCACGGCGAGTCGAGCAGTCTGGTCTCCGACGGCCTGCTCGGCGAGTTCGAGAGCTTCCACACCTTCACCCAGCTCGAGCCGGTCGGCGTCGTCGGCCTCATCGTGCCCTGGAACGGGCCGTTCTTCGTCGCGATGCTCAAGGTCGCGCCCGCGCTCGCCGCGGGGTGCAGCGCCGTCCTCAAGCCTGCCGAGGAGACCCCGCTCAGCGCGTTGAAGCTCGAGGAGATCTTCCGCGAAGCGGGTCTGCCCGACGGTGTCCTCACCGTTGTCACCGGCTACGGCGAGACCACCGGCGCCGCGCTGACCGCGCATCCGGACGTCGACAAGATCTCGTTCACCGGATCGACCGAGGTCGGCCGCCTGATCGTGAAAGCCGCGGCGGGCAACCTCAAACGCCTGACTCTCGAACTCGGCGGCAAATCGCCGCTGATCATGTTCGACGACGCCGACCTGGACAAGGCGATCATGGGCGCCGGGATGGGTCTGCTCGCCGGTTCCGGGCAGAACTGTTCCTGCACGTCGCGCATCTATGTCCAGCGCGGCATCTACGACCGGGTGGTGGACGGTCTCGCCGCCTTCGCGAAAATGCTGCCGATGGGTGGCAGCGACGATCCCACCTCGGTCCTCGGGCCGCTGATCAGCGCGAAGCAACGCGAGCGTGTCGAAGGCATCGTCGACGACGGCGTCGCCGCCGGCGCGCACGTGGTGACCGGCGGCAGGCCGATGGACCGCCGCGGCTACTTCTACGAGGCGACCATCATCACCGGCACCACCCCGGACATGCGGCTCATCCGCGAGGAGATCTTCGGGCCGGTCGGTTCGGTGATCCCCTTCGACGACGAGGACGAGGTGATCGCGGCCGCCAACGACACCGATTACGGTCTGGCAGGCTCCATCTGGACCGAGAATCTCGGCCGCGCCCACCGCGTCGTCAACGAGCTTCGCGCAGGCCAGATCTGGGTGAATTCCGCGCTCGCGGCCGATCCCTCGATGCCGATCTGTGGCCAGAAGCAGTCCGGCTGGGGCGGCGAGCGCGGACGCAAGGGCATCGACGCCTACTTCAACACCAAGGCCGTCTACATCCGCATCTGACCGGTTCGCCGCCGTTCGCGCCCCGCGGGGCGCGAGCGGCGGCCGTCCGGTTCAGCCGACCGGGCTCAGATCCGCACCGATGGGCGGGAACGTCGACACCCCGCTGCGGAAAACCTCGGTCGTGGCGATCGATGCGGCGGGCAGCTCGGCGGCGGCCAGCGCCTGCGCCTTGAACGCCTGTGCGGCGACGCTGAGCCGATGCACCACCGGATCGACCCGATGCTCGGGTGGCGAGGACCAATCATCGCCCCAGACAACGACTTCCACTCCCCCGTCCCGCAGGGCCGAGACCACACCGCGGTGCGCGCGGGAGTCGCGACAACAGACATCGCCGGCGATCGCCAGGGCATGCGGCCTGCGGCCCTGTCCGTGCGCGGCGAGCACCTGCCCGAGGTCGACGAGTTCGGCGCCGAGGATGCGGAGCGGCCGCGCGTCGGAGATCTCGGCGACGAGCACCGACACGTCCCAGCCGGCTACCGCGCGATCGAACAACCAGCCCCCGGCATGTTCGACGACGTCGACGACGCTGGTCGCCACGACGTCGAGGCGGTACCTCATCGCGGAGGGTCCGGGGCGAAGTCGCGTTTCAGCGACCTCGTGTACTCGGCGAACACCTCGGTCAGGGGAATCGAATGATCGAGCAGCCATGAGATCTCCATTCCGTTGATGAAAGCGACGATCTCCACCGCCCGGATCCCGGGATCGAAATCGGCACGGTAGCGGCCGATTTCCTGGTTGTGGCGGATGAACGCCGTGACGATGCCGACGGCCATGTTCCATCGGTCCAGCATCCGGTCGTGTAGCGGAGCATCGGGCTGGAGGTTCTCCACGAGCAGCACGGCGAAGGTCCCGACCAGTTCGGGTGAGCGCTGGATACGCTCGGCGACCTTCTCGATCTCCTCGAGCAGGTCCCCACGCAGGTCCGCCTGCCGCAGGTCGTCGGCATCGCGCGCATCGAGCACCGCGTGCAGCAACTGGTTCTTGGAGCTGAAATGGTGCAGCAACCCCGCCGGGCTCACCCCGGCCTCGCGCGCGATCATCGCCAGACTCGTGTTGCGCCAACCATTGCGGGTGAGCAGGCGCTGGGCGACGGCCACGATGCGCTGGCGGCGATCCTCTCCTTTGGCGAGTAGCGAGGCGTAAGGACGAGGAGAAGTCATGCGCGGCACCCTGTTCGAGAAAACCTAGTGAACACACAGTAGGTTGGTTGGCTCGATGTGACAAGGGTCTCATGCCTCTTCCGAGCCGGCCGATCGTCCACCGCATTGTCGGCCCCTCCTCGCCACGATACGAGAATCACGTTCTTGCGCTACCTCGCAGCTGAAACCACCTTCGCAGGAAAAGATCTCCTAGCCGCACTCTCCACCTGTGATAATGTTGTTTCCGCATTCGGAGAATCACATTGGAGGGCAGGATGCCGGTTCCCAGTAGTAGCGCCCCGCTGTACCCACCCGGCGGATTCGGCCCACCGAAGGACCGGCGCGGCAAGGCGGCAGGTGCCCTCGGGCTGCCCACGGGCACCGACGTCTTCTCCGCCGACAACCACATCTCGCTGGCGCACGACATCTTCTACGAGCGGTTCCCGGAGAACCTCAAGGACCGCGCGCCCCGGGTCTGGTACGAGGACGGCGCCTATCAGCTCGGCCGCAAGGGAAAGTCTTTCCTGCCCGGCGATTTCAGCCACGTGCTCATGCAGTACGACCCACTGGAGGGCTCGGGCAGCGCCAACCTGGCCGCCCGCGCTGCCGATCTGCGCGCCGACGGCATCGCCAGGGAACTGGCGTTCCCCAATGCGCTGCTCGCGCTGCTGTTCTACCCGGACAAGGAGATCCGCGAGCTCTGTTTCCGCACCTACAACGCCTACATCGCCGAACTGCAGGAGCAGTCCGGCGGCACCTTCTACGGTGTCGGCCTGATCAACTGGTGGGATGCCGCGGGCGCGCGCCGTACCCTCGACGAGCTGAAGTCGCTGGGACTCAAGACCTTCCTGCTGCCGCTGTCGGCGGGTAAGGACGACGAGGGCGCGGTCATCGACTACGGCAGCACCGCGATGATTCCGGTGTGGGACGCCATCGAGGAGTCCGGCGTCCCGGTCTCGCACCACATCGGTGAGTCGCCGCTGTCGGCTCCGTGCGAGGTCAACAGTGTCGCGGTCGGCATGATGCACAATGTCGCGCCGTTCCGGGAACTGTTCTCCAAGTACATCTTCAGCGGGATCATCGACCGCCATCCCGGGCTGAGCATCGGCTGGTTCGAGGGCGGCGTGAACTGGGTACCGGCGGCCATCCAGGACGCGGAGCACATGCTCGCCTCCTTCCAGCACATGCTGGACCGGCCGGTCGAACACGACATCCGGCACTACTGGGACAACCACATGCGCGCCTCGTTCATGGTCGACCCGCTCGGGCTCTCGCTCATCGACCAGATCGGGATCGACCGGGTGATGTGGTCCTCGGACTACCCGCACAACGAGAGCACCTTCGGTTATTCCGAGCAGTCGCTGGCCGCGGTCGTCGAGGCCGTCGGGCCCACCGCGGCGGCCCGGATCGTCAGCGGCAACATCCGCGACTTCCTGGGTGTCTGAGATGACGGTGTTCAGCACGGCCGCGCGATCCGCGGCCTTCGAAATCCCCGACGTCCCCGACCGGGCCCGGATGCGGACCGAGACCGGAGCCCGGCTGCGGGCGGCCATGGCCGCCCGCGGCGTCGACGCGCTGGTCCTGCTCAACAACACCAATGTCGCCTACGCCACGGGTGCGAACTGGCCGCTCGGGGATGCCGGGCTCTCGCATGTCGAGCGCCCGGTGGCCGTGGTGGTGGCCGGTGATCCGTGGCCGCACCTGTTCCTGCCGTTCCGGGAAGGCACCTCCGACGAGGCCGAACTGCCCGCCGATCACCTGCACGGACCGGTCTACCTCGAATTCGACGAGGGCGTGGGCACTTTCGCCCGCACGCTGGCCGAGCTCGTCCCGGCCGGGTCCACCGTCGCGGTCGACGAGTGCACCGGTGCGATGCGCCGGGCGCAGGCCGCGCTGTTCCCCGGCGGCGCCCCGTCCGACGCCGCGCTGGTCGTCGGAGCGGCGAAACTGATCAAGACGCCGGACGAGATCTCCTGCCTGCGGATCGCGAACCGGATCACCGAGCAGGCGATCGCCGAGGTGCAGGCCGCCCTCGAACCAGGCCGCCGCCAGATCGATCTGTCGGCCGGATTCGTCCGCCGCGCTTTCGAACTCGGCGCCACCGCGAACATGCTCGACGCCATCTGGCAGGTGATGCCGCAGTCCAAGGCCGAGGGCGTGTGGACGACCCACGGTGACCTGGCGCTACCACTGCTCACCACCGAACGGGCGCTGGTGGCCGGCGACGTGCTGTGGACCGATGTCAGCATCGTCTACGGCGGCTACTGCTCGGATTTCGGCCGCACCTGGATCGTGGGCGATACCCCGAACGCGCGGCAGCAACGGCAGTTCGAACGCTGGCGCGAGATCGTGACCGCGGTGCTCGATGTCACCCGGGCCGGCGCCACCGCCGCTGATCTCACCCGGGCCGCGATCGCGGCCAACGACGGCGTCAAACCCTGGCTGCCGCATTTCTATCTGGGTCACGGCATCGGCGTCAGCGCCGCCGAGATGCCGATGATCGGCACCGATCTCGGCGCGGAGTACGACGAGAACTTCGTCTTCGAGCCGGGGATGGTGCTGGTGCTTGAACCGGTCGTCTGGGCGGACGGCACCGGTGGATACCGAAGCGAGGAGATCGTTGTGATCACCGATCAGGGCTACGCGGCCCTCACCGACTACCCGTACGACCCGTATGGGTACTGAGATCCTGCCCGACGAGCGCGCCCTGCGGCATGGGCGACGCGCTCGCGCGCTGGCACAGATGCATGCCGACGATCTCGACATCCTCGTCCTGGGCAGACAGGCCAATGCCCGCTACGTGGCGGGCGCCCCACAACTGTGGGTGGCGGGCACCCGCCCGTTCGGCCCCGTCGCCACCCTGGTTCGCGACAGCGGCGCGGTGCATCTGCTCAGCACCTGGGACGAGGGCATTCCGGAGGACATCCCGCACGGCAATCTCTACGGCCTGGCGTGGAATCCGCTGACCACCATCGAGGTGTTGCGCCGCATCGAGGGCGCGAGCACGGCCCGCCGCGTCGGCACCGATGCCCTGTCCCCGACCTTCGCCCAGCTGCTGCCGCAGGCGTTCCCGCAGGCCGAACTCGTCGACGGAGAACCGGCGATGAGCGCGGCACGACGGATCAAGACGCCGGAGGAGATCCTCGCGCTGCGCCGCGCCCTGGCCGTGGCGCAGCGCGGGCTGGCGGCGTCGGTGGCCGCACTCGCGCCGGGCGTGAGCGAGCAGTCGCTGATCGGCATCCTGCTGGAGGCCATGGCCGCAGGTGGGATCAGCACGCCCGCCTCACAGGACTCGGCGTGGGTGACCTCGCGAGCACATCCGTGGCGGCGCGCTGGTGCGCAACGGCGCGCACTGGCCGGCGATCTGGTGGCGTTCTCGGCCGGCATTCTCGGCGAGGGCTATATCGGTGAGGTGGGCCGGACCTGGCCCGCCGGCGGCGTGGGCGATACCGGGGTGCGGGCGCTCTATCGGCGCTGGGATGTCCTGTGGGACAGGCTCGTCGAGGCGTGCCGTCCGGGAGCGGTGGCCGCCGATCTGCTCACCGCCTACGACCTCGCCGGTGAATCGCTGCCGCCGATGCCGGTGGCCCGTGGACTGGGCATGGGCTTCGACGCCCCGGTCGTCTCACCGCTGTTGCGCCGGACCGCCGAGGCCGAACGGCTGGAGCCCGGCATGGTGCTCTCGGTCACCAGCTATGTCTGGGAGCCCGGGGTCGGCGCCGTCTTCGGCCGCGACGCGGTGCTGGTCACCGCCGACGGCGCCGAGGTGCTGACCGACGCGCCGCACTGGCCGCACTGACCCGCAACATCCTTCGAGGCGGGCCGCCTGCGGGCGGTCCGCCTCGTCCAGGCAAAGGAGCCGTATCGTGCCCGGACCGGAGCAGCCGTCGGCGGAGGAGATCATCCGCTTCGACAAGGACCCCGAAACCCGTATCGCCACCATCACTTTCGACCGACCCGACCATCTCAACGCCCCGACCATCGCGGCCCGGCTGCGCTACGGCGAGCTGATCCATCGCGCGAGCGTCGACGACGAGGTCAAGGTGCTCGTCGTCCGGGGCGCGGGCGACGATCTGGGCAGCGGCGCCGATCTGCCGGAATTCCTTGCCGTGCAGCGCGATCCGGATCCGGGTCTACGGCTGGCCGAGTACCGGATCGGCGCCGAGGACGGGGTGCGCCACCCGCCGGAGGGGTCGTTCCGGCACGGCGCGACGGTCAGCCAGTGGTACGCCAACGCGCAGGCGGGCTGCCGGAGCCTGCAGGAGTTCAAGAAGATCAGCATCGTCGAGGTGAAGGGCTACTGCTACGGCTGGCACTTCTATCAGGCCGCCGACGCCGACCTGGTGATCTCCAGCGACGACGCGCTCTTCGGCCATCCGTCGTTCCGCTACTACGGCTGGGGTCCGCGGATGTGGACCTGGGCGCAGACCATGGGCCTGCGCAAGTTCCAGGAGATGGTGTTCACCGGCCGGGCGTTCACCGCGCAGGAGATGGCCGACTGCAACTTCCTCAACAAGGTGGTGCCGCGCGACGAGCTGGAGTCCGAGACCGCGAAGTACGCGCTGGCCTGCGCCCGGAATCGCCCTACCGACACCATCTTCATGCAGAAGGTGTTCTTCGAGATCATGAAGCAGCAGCAGGGTGAGTACATGGGCAGCCTGCTGAGCGGGTTCTTCGAATCGATGGGCGGGCATGTCCACGCCGACGACGAACTCATGCTCGGTGACGCCTACGACAGCGGGCTCAGCGCCGCGGTGAAGGACAACGACGCCCGCTTCCCGCCGGAGTTCCGGCTGAGCAAATCCGCGCGCAAGGAAGACCGGTGAGTACCGTGGCCGCGCCGCTGTCCGGGTGGACGGTCGTCGACCTGTCCGCGGGAATCGCGGGCGCGTACTGCACCAAGTTGCTCGCCGACGCCGGCGCCGAGGTCGTTGTCGCCGAACCGCCGCGGGGTGCCGCACTGCGGCGCTGGTCGGCCTCGCGCACCCCGCTCGCCCTCGGCGCCGACGGACCGCTGTTCACTTTTCTGAGCGGCGGCAAGCGCAGCGTGGTCGTCGATGTCCAGGCGCAGGCCGATCGCGCGATGCTCGACGGTGTGCTCGCGGTGGCCGATGTCGTGGTGTGGGAACCCGGTTCGCCGATCGCCGACGATCCCGCCTGGTCCCCCGCCGCGCTGCGACGCGCGCATCGGCACCTGGTGGTCACCGCGATCACGCCGTTCGGGCTCGACGGGCCGTGGGCGGGGCGGGCGGCCACCGAGTTCACACTGCAGGCCTGGTCGGGCGGCATCATCGGGCTCGGGCGCGGGGCGCCGGAGCGGGCGCCGGTGGCCGTCGGGGGGCGGATCGGCGAATGGTTCGCCGGCGCGCACGCTTCCGTCGCCACCCTGACCTCACGGCTGCGCGGCGGCGGGGGCGAACTGATCGACCTCTCGATCCTCGAAGCCCAGATCCTCGGGCTGACCTACTTTCCCGTCACCTTTCACGATGCGCTCGGCCGGCCGTTCCGCACCCGGCGCCGGCGCAGCGTTCCCGGTATCGCGACCGCCGCCGACGGACTGGTCTCGGTGGGCTGCGGCACCGTGCAGCAGTGGTTCGACCTGTGCGCGATGGTCGGGCATCCCGAGTGGATCGACGAGGACACCGACGCGTCGATCACCGAGCGCGCCGCCGCCAAGGCACCGCAGATCTATGCCTGGCTGGCAGGCCACCCGGTCGAAGTGGTTCAGGATCTGGCCTCGGCCTTCCGGATTCCCAACGGGCCGGTCGCCGACGGCGCGAATGCCCCGGCAATGGATCAACATCTGGCGCGGGAGTCGTTCGTGACCGATCCCCGTGACGGATTCGTGCGCCCTGGTCCGCCGTATCGTTTCGATCCCCCGCTGCTGCCGGAACCCGGGCCCGCGCCCCGGCTGGGCGAGCACACCGAGCACTACCGCGTGCAGGCTGTCGGCAGTGTCCCCCGAATCCGCAGCGGTGCAACGGAACAGCTGCCGTTCCGGGGGATGCGGGTGCTCGATCTCACCACCTTCTGGGCGGGTCCGTCGTGCACCCACTATCTGGCCATGCTCGGCGCCGAGGTGATCCACGTCGAATCACCCACGCGGCTCGACGGGACCCGTCTCATCGCGGGGGTGCCCACCGGCGAAGACCGGTGGTGGGAGAAATCGCCGATCTTCTCCGGGCTCAACACCGGCAAGAAGAGCATCACCGTGGATCTGGCGGACGAGCGCGGGTGCGCGCTGCTGGCGCGGCTCTCCGCGACCTGCGACGTCGTCGTCGAGAACTACACCCCGCGCGTGCTCGAGCGGATCGGGCTGGACTATCCCGTCTATCGGGCGCTGCGGCCCGACGGAATCATGGTGCGCATGCCCGGTTTCGGCACCAGTGGGCCGTGGCGCGACAACCCTGCCTTCGCCTATGTCATCGAGGACACCTCGGGCATCAGCTGGCTCACCGGTCACCCCGACGAGAATCCGGTGCAGCCCTATTCGATCGGCGACCCGAACGCGGGCGTACACGCGCTCAACGCCTTGCTGCTGGCGCTGACCCACCGCCGCCGCACCGGCCAGGGAACCCTGATCGAAGCGGCCATGGTGGAGGCCGCGCTCAATGTCGCCGCCGAACAGGTCGTGGAGTACTCCGCGAACGGCGTTCTGCTGCACCGCGACGGCAACCGGGGCCCGGCGGCGGCGCCGCAGAATCTGTACCGGGTCGCGGGCACCGACGAGTTCGGCGGCCGTGACTGCTGGGTGGCGATCGCGGTCGCCACCGACGGCCAGTGGCGCAGGCTCCGTGCAGCACTCGGTACCCCCTTCTGGATGCTGGACCCCGCGCTGTCGAGTGCGGCGGGCCGGCGCGCCCGGCACACCGAGATCGATGCGCGGCTCGCGGCCTGGTGCGCGGACCGCGACGGCGACGAAGTCGTGCAGATCCTGTGGGACGCGGGGGTTCCCGTCGCCGAGGTGATGCAGCCGCACCGCCAGAGCGCACTGCCCCAGCTCGCCTTCCGCGGCTTCTTCGAGGACGTCACGCACCCGGTCACCGGAACGGCCAGGCACAGTACGGTGCCCGCCCGGTTCTCGGCGGGACCGTACCGGTTCCACCGTGCGCCCGCGCCGCTGCTCGGCCAGGACAATCTCACCGTGCTCACCGATCTCGGCCTGGACGCCGCGCAGATCAGCGAGCTGATCGCCGCCGGTGTCGTCGGTGGAGAGCCGACGGTGGTGCCGGCCCGCACCTGGGCACGGTGATCCCGGCGAACCGCCGGCCTGCCCCGGATCCCGGGTCGGGCCGGCGGTATTCGCGGGAGGTCACCGTGTGCGGTGTTCGTCGTCGGTCGCCTGCTCCCGGACCAGTTCGAGAGCGATGTCGATGAGCTGATCCTCCTGGCCGCCGATGAGCTTGCGCTGCCCCGCGCGGTGCAGCAGCTGCGCCGCGGAGACGTCGTAGCGTTGTGCCTGGCGCACCGCGTGTTTCAGGAAACTCGAGTAGACACCGGAGTACCCCATGATCAGCGCGTTGCGATCGAGGACGCATTCGGCGGGCATCGCGGGCCGCACGACGTCCTCGGCGGCGTCGGCGATGTCGAAGAAGTCGATGCCGGTTTTGACGCCGATCTTGTCGAACACCCCGATCAGCGCTTCCACCGGCGCGTTTCCCGCGCCCGCGCCGAACCGGCGCACACTGCCGTCGATCTGGACCGCGCCGGCGTGCACGGCCGACACCGAGTTCGCGACGCCCAGCCCGAGGTTCTCGTGCCCGTGGAACCCGACCTGGGCGTCCGCGCCCAGCTCGGCCACCAGCGCCGCCACCCGGTCGGCGACCCCGTCGCCCACCAGTGCCCCCGCGGAATCGACCACGTACACGCACTGGCACCCGGCGTCGGCCATGATCCTGGCCTGCGCGGCGAGGCGCTCCGGGCCGACGGTGTGGGCCATCATCAGGAAACCCACCGTTTCCAGGCCGAGTCCCCGCGCCGCGCCGAAGTGCTGGACCGACACGTCGGCCTCGGTGCAGTGGGTGGCGATCCGGCAGATGGCGCCGCCGTTGTCCCGGGCCTGGGCGATGTCGTCGATCGTGCCCACCCCGGGCAGCATGAGGAACGCGATCCGGGCGCTCGTCACCGACTGTGCCGCGATGGCGATGAGTTCCTGATCGGGTGTCGCGGAGAAGCCGTAGTTGAACGAGGATCCGCCGAGGCCGTCACCGTGGGTGACCTCGATGACGGGCACCCCGGCTCCGTCCAGCGCGGTGACGATCGCGCGGACCTCGTCGCCACTGAACTGATGGCGTTTGTGGTGCGACCCGTCGCGCAGCGAGGTGTCGGTGATCCGGACATCCCAGATATCGCTCATCGCGCTGCTCCCGGTGCCGTGCCGCCCGCGGCGAGTTCCGTTGCCCGCCGGGCGATCTGCTCACCGACGGCGGTGGCCGCGGCGGTCATGATGTCGAGGTTTCCGGCATAGGGCGGCAGGTAGTCGCCCGCGCCTTGCACCTCGACGAACGTGGTGACCACCGCCCGGCCACCCGAGTTCACCGACGGATCGTCGAACTGGGGTTCGTTGAGCAACCGGTAGCCCGGCACATAGGTCTGCACCTGCGCGACCACCTCGCGAATGGACGCGGTGATCGCCTCCCGGTCGGCGTCCTCGGGAATGGCGCAGAAGACGGTGTCGCGCATGATCATCGGTGGATCCGCCGGGTTCAGGATGATGATCGCCTTGCCCCGGGCGGCGCCGCCGATCGTCTCGACGCCCCGGCTGGTCGTCTTGGTGAACTCGTCGATGTTCGCCCTGGTTCCCGGGCCTGCCGAGGCCGACGACACCGAGGCGACGATCTCCGCCATGGCCACCTCGACCACCCGGGAGACGGCGTGGACGATCGGGATCGTCGCCTGCCCGCCGCAGGTGATCATGTTGACATTCGGCGCGTCCAGATGTTCGCGCAGATTCGCCGGCGGCACGACCGCCGGACCGATCGCCGCCGGCGTGAGGTCGACGACGCGGATCCCGGCCTCGGCGTAGCGCGGGGCCGCCGCGCGATGGACGGCGGCCGAGGTGGCCTCGAAGACCAGATCCGGTGTCTCGGACCGGCTCAGCAGCCAGTCCACGCCCGCCGCGGAGGTCTCCAGACCGAGTTCAGCGGCCCGGGCCAAGCCGTCGCTGGCGGGATCGATGCCGACCATCCAGCGCGGTTCCAGCCACTCCGACCGCAGGAGTTTGTACAGCAGGTCGGTGCCGATGTTTCCGGACCCGACGATGGCTACCGATGTCTTCGCCACCATGACACAACCTTCTTCCCGAACTGGTCGACAACGGCCCGGACAGCACCCACGCCCGCACGGTGGGCGTCGGTCAGCATGTGGTGGCGGGCAGGGTCTCCCAGCCGCGCACGGTCGAGGTCGGCGAGAGCCGTGCGGCGGACAGGTCGACCTCCCATTCGGGGAAGCGGCGCAGGATCTCCTCGAGCGCGATCCGGCCCTCGAGGCGGGCCAGGGCCGAACCCAGGCAGTAGTGGGTGCCCGCGCTGAACGACAGGTGGGGGCGGGAGATCCGGTGGATGTCGAAGACATCGCCGTCGGGAGCGAAGTGCCGCTCGTCGCGGTTGGCCGCGCCGATCAGCATCATCATCACGCTGCCTTCCGGGACCGTCCGGTCGTGGAGTTCGATGTCGCGGGTCACGTAGCGCGCCACGTGCGGGGCCGGCGGCTGGAACCGCAGCAGTTCCTCGACCGCCTTGGGGATCAGGCCCGGATCGTCGACCAGTTGCTTGCGCTGATCGGGATGTTCGGCCAGGACCTTGCCCGCCCAGCCGATCAGGCGGGTGGTGGTCTCGTTGCCCGCGCCGGAGACGACATTGACGTAGGTCAGCAGTTCCTCGCGGCTCAGACGCCGCTCGACCCCCGTCTCGTCCTCGAATTCGACGGTGAGCAGTTCGGTCATGATGTCGTCGGACGGGTGTTCGGCCCGCCAGTCGATGTAGGCGGCGAACAGTTCGCCCCCGGCCATGCCCGCCGAGGCCGCCTTCATCGGCTGCCCCTCCTCGGTGCGCATCTGGTCGTTGGCGAAGTCGCGAATGGCTTCCTGGTCCTGCTCCGGGATGCCGAGCAGCAGGCCGATCGTGCGCATCGGCATCTGCGCGCCGATATCGGCGACGAAATCGATCCGGCCGGTGCCGATCAGCGGATCGAGGCTGTCGGCACAGAATTGGCGGATCTGTCCTTCGAGCGCCTGGATCTTGCGGGGCGTGAACATGCGCGACAGCAGTCGGCGGTGGATGTCGTGGATCGGCGGGTCCTCGAAGATCAGGACACCGGGCGGGATCGGGATGTTCGCCTTGATCAGCTCCAGGATGGCGCCGCGGGCCGAGCTGAAGGTGTCCTTGTCGAGCAGCGCCGCGTTGACGTCGGAGAATCGGGAGACCGCGTAGAAGTCGTGGGTCTCGTTGTAGTACAGGGGAAGTTCGTCGCGCAGCCGCCGGAACATCGGGAACGGGTCGGCATTGAGCTCGACGTCGTACGGGTCGTAGAACACCTCGTCGGTGGTGCTGGTCGTCATCGGATCGCCCCTCACGGCAACTAGGAATGGATACCGGTCACCAGGTGACGGGTAGCGAGTACAGGCCGTAGGCCAGGCGGTCGTGCTTGAACTCGACCTCGTCGATCGGGATCGCCAGGCGCAGTGTCGGGATCCGGCGCACCAGCGTCCGGAAGACGATCTGCAGTTCGGCACGCGCGAGCTGCTGGCCGACGCACTGGTGCGGGCCGAATCCGAAGCCGAGGTGGTGTGCCGCGGGGCGGGCCAGATCCAGCCGGTCCGGCGACTCCCATTCCCGCTCGTCCCAATTCGCCGGTGCCAGATCGAAGATCAGCCCGTCCGCGGCGTGGATCGTCTGCCCGGCGATCTCGATGTCGGCGGTGGCGATGCGGCGCTGCCCGTTCTGGATGATGCTCAGGTAGCGCAGCAGCTCCTCGACCGCGTTGACGACGATCGCCGGGTCCTCGGTGTCGCGCAGCAGCGCGAACTGTGCCGGGTTCTCCAGCAGCGCGAGCGCGCCGAGGGAGATCATGTTGGCGCTGGTCTCGTGGCCGGCGATCAGCAGCCCGGTGCCCAGCTGGGCGGCTTCGCGCATATCGATCTCACCCGAGCGCACCCGCTCGGCGATATCGGAGACCACGTCCTCGGCCGGGTCGTCCAGCTTCTGCTTGATCAGGTCGACCAGGTAGCGCGCCAAGCCGGCCCGGCCCGCGGCGGCCTGTTCCTTGGTGGCGAACCGGTCGACATTGACACTGGCGTGCTTCTGGAAGAACTCGTGATCGTCGTAGGGCACGCCGAGCATCTCACTGATCATCAAGGTCGGCACCGGCAGCGCGAGCGCCTCGACCAGGTCCGCCGGTTTCGGCCCGGCCAGCAGCCGGTCGAGGTGCTCGTCGGTGATCTGCTGAATCGCCGGGCGCAGCCCTTCGACTCGCTTGTAGGTGAACGGTTTGGTGAGCATGCGCCGGTAGCGCTGGTGCTCGGCGCCGTCGGTGGTGAACACCGATTTCGGCCTGCTCCCGACGATGGCCAGCATGCCCTCGTTCCAGTGCGGGAAACCGGGACGGTGGTCGTCGACGCTGACCCGCGGATCCGACATGAGTTGCTTGTACTCCGCGTACCCGGTGACCAGCCAGGGAGTGCTGCCGTCCCAGATCCGGACCCGGTGCAGCGGGTCGGCGCGGCCGAGCCGCAAGGTCTCGGCGGGCGGCGCGAACGGGCAGCCCGGCGCGCGCAGCATCGGGTACTCGGGCGCTGCCGCGGTGGCGGTGGTCTCGGCCGGTGTGTCGGACACGGTTCACTCCTTCGGTGGGCGCCGCGGCGGGGCCGCGGGCGCGCGGGTCATTCCTCGATGTGGATGGCCATGGCGGGGCACACGGCGGCGGCGGTGCGGACGTCGCCGGCGAGTTCGGCCGGTGGCTCGGCGTCGAGCAGCACGACGATGCCGTCCTCGTCGCGCTGGTCGAACACCTCGTCGGCGTGCATCACGCAGTGGCCCGCGGCCACGCACTTGACCTGGTCGACTGTCACCTTCATCGGGACCTGCTCTCCTGGGGGACGGGATCAGCCCGCCCGTCGATCAATTCCTGGCGGCGAATCCTGGCCTGTTTCGCCATGTTCCAGCCGAGGACCGCCGTCACGGCGCCGTCGCGCTCGTATCGGACGACGAAGCGCCCGTCGTCCGGATCGCCGTCCACGACCTGGGCGGTGGCGTCGCGGGTGACCGTGCCGTGAACCTGGATCTTCGTGCCGAACTGGTCGGTCCAGAAGTACGAGATCGGCTCGTGTGGGCGCGGGGTGCCCGCGATGGCGGCGGCGACGACCGCGGCCTGCTCGGTGGCGTTGGTGCGGTTCTCCCACCGGACCTCGGCACCGAGCCCCTGGTGACGCCAGCGGGCGACATCGCCTGCCGCGTAGATCCCTTCGGCGGCACGGCAATACGCGTCGCAGACGACCCCGTCACGCAACGACAGGCCGCTGCCGTCGAGCCAGCCGGTGACCGGCGCCGCGCCGATCGCCACGACGACCAGATCGGCGGGCAGCACGACGCCGCCCACGAGGGCCACCCCGGTGACCTCCCCGTTGCGGTCGGTCAGCCCGTCGACCGGGGCACCGAGCTCGAGGCGCACACCGTTGCCCCGGTGCAGCGCGCCGAGCCGGGCACTCACCAGGTCACCGAGCTGACCGGCCATCGGCGCCGACAGCGGACCGCACAGGGTGACGTCGCGGCCGAGTTCGCGTGCGGTGGCGGCGATCTCACTGCCGAGGACGCCCTCGCCCACGACGACCACCCGCTGCGCGTCGCCCAACCCGGCCCGCAAGGCAAGGGCGTCGTCGAGAGTGCGCAGAACGTGGACGCCGCGCAGGGCGGGCGGGGTGGGCAGGGTGCGTGGCGCGGCGCCGGTGGCGATCACCACGTGGTCGGCGGTGATCGACCCGCCGCGGACCTGCACGGTCCGGGTCGCGGCGTCCAATGCCAGTGCGGGTGTATCCAGGATCAGCTCGAGGTCGAGTCCGGCCAGCAGCCGTGGCGGGCGCAGCAGGGTGCGTTCGGCGCGCCACTGCCCCGACAGGATCTGTTTCGACAGCGGCGGCCGGTCATAGGGCAGGTGCGGCTCGGCACCGAGAACGGTGATCCGGCCCCGATATCCTTCGCGCCGAAGGGCTTCCGCGGTAGCCAAGCCGGCGGCCGATGCCCCGACCACCAGCACACCGGTGCCGCGCTTCATCGCGCACTCCCCTGCTCGGCGGGTTTCGGACGGCGCCGCAACGGTTTACCCGCGACGGTGCCGCCGTCGACCGGCAGGACGGTCCCGGTGACGTAGCGCGACAGATCGCTGCCGAAATAGACCGCCGCTTCGGCCACGTCCTCGGGCTCGCCGTCACGCTGCAGTGGACGGTCGTCCCTCATGGACTCGCGGACCATGCGGGTGAACTTCTCGCTCACGCCACTCGGCATCCGGTCGGCCGAGGAGGCCAGCAGCGGTGTCGGGATGCTGCCAGGGGCGATGCAGTTGACCCGGATTCCGTACTGCGCCAGCTCGATCGCGGCGGATTTGGTGAAGTGGATGACGGCGGCCTTGGAGGCGCGGTAGCTCTGGACGCCACCGCCGGCCTGGATGCCGCCGATCGAGGACACATTGATGATCGACCCGCCCTCGGCCGCGGCCATGTGCGCGGCGGCGAAGCGGGTTCCGGCCATCACGCCGAGCAGGTTCACCCCGAGCACCCGGTGGAAGTCGAGCAGGTCGTCGTGCAGGAAGTCCTTGTGCATCACCCCCGAAATGCCCGCGTTGTTGCACATCACGTCGAGTCGTCCGAAGACCTCGACGCCGCGATCGACTAGCCGACGCACCTGCACGGGGTCGGCGACGTCGGTCTCCGCGAAGATCGCGGCGGTGCCGTAGCCCGCGATCGAGGCGCGTCCCCGCTCGGCGTCGACGTCGCCGACGACCACCCGGGCGCCCGCGGCGACGAAGCGCGCGACGATCGCCCCACCGATCCCGGACGCGCCGCCCGTCACGACGGCGACTCGACCTGCCAGTTCGTCGGTCATCCGCTCTCCCTTCTCTGATGTGGTCATCGCGCCCCTACCGGCGCGCCCGCGGGCAGTTCCGCCGAATCGGCGTGGCGGGCAAGAAAATCCAGCAGTAGCTCGTTGACCATGGCAGGCTGCTCGAGCTGGGGGCAGTGCCCCGCGTCCGGCACGACCGCGTGCACGCCGTGTGGCACCCGCCGCGCCAGCTCCTCCGCCCAGCCGGCGGGCAGCAGCTTGTCGCCCGCGCCTTCGACGAACAGGGTGGGCACCGTGATCCGGTGGTAGGCGCGGTCGCTGGACGGGGTCGAGGGCGCCGCGGCGCCGGGTCGGCGAAATCGGGCGGCGGCCAGGGCTTCCCACGCGCCCGGCGCGACACTGGACTCGTAGCGGCGCCGGACGTAGTCGGCGTCGGCCGGATAGGCCCCCGAGTGGAACAGCGCCGCCACGATGTGGCGCATCCCCTCGGGGGTCGCGTCGTAGTCGTAGAGCGCGTCGACGTGTTCGTTGCGCAGGATGTCGCCGCCGCCGCAGAGGGCGACCAGGCTGCGCGCCCGCAGCCGGGGCCGCGCGGCGGTCTGGTCGACCAGCAGGTTGATCGCGCCCATCGAATTGCCGACGAAATGCGCGGAGTCGATGCCGAGTACGGCCAGCAGGGCGGCGAGGTGGCGGATGCGCAGTCCACGCCCGTCGGTGAAGTCGACGACCTTGGCCGACCGGCCGAAGCCGAGCATGTCCGGTGCGATCACCCGGTGGTGGCGGGCGAGGGTGTCGACGGTGTGTTCCCAGCCGAGGGCGGCGTCGGCGCCGAATTCGCCGCCGTGCAGCAGGACGACCGGTTCGCCGGAACCGGCGTCGAGATAGGCCGTGTCGTGCCCGTCGACGACGAGACGGCGATAGTCCGCGATCACGAGGCCCGCTCCACCCGCTCGACGGCCGAGAGGCCGATACGTTCCACGACGCGCACATGGCCGGGCACGGCGTGGGTCTCCCCGGGTTCGGTCAGCAGCCGGATCGCCCGGATGCCGAGGTCGTCGAGGATGTCGAAGGCGGATTGCAGATCGCTGTGGCCCACGGGATGTGCTCGGGGCAGCGCGGATTCGCCACCGTGCCCGCTGGCGCGGAGCGTGTCGCCGATCGCGGTCGCCCCGGCCCGCACGTAGATCAGCGCACCGCAGCCCGCGCGCACGATCCGCTCGACCGCGCCGTGCAGCGCATCGCGGCAGCCACACGCCCGCGAACCGAGCACATCGCCGATGAGACATTCGAAGTGCAGGCGCACCAGGGGCGCGCTCGCGCGGGCGGGATCGCCGTGGACGAAGGCGACGTGCTCGCGGTCGAGTCCGTCGGTGAAACCGATGGCCCGGAATTCCCCGAGCGGCACCGGGATACGCGCGGCACCGTGCCGGGTCACCCGGCACAGCTCGCGGCGCCGGTAGGCGATCAGTTCGGCGACCGAGACCACCGGAAACCCGTGGGCGCGGCCGAGTTCGGCCAGTTCTGTCCAGGTGGGCCATTCCCCGTCGGCGCCGGTGATCTCGCACAGCACCCCGGCGGGCCGCAGCCCGGCCAGTTCCGTGACATCGACGGCGGCTTCCGGGATCTCGGGTACCTCCAGGACCCCGTCGGCGGCGGTGCCGAGCGGGAAAATGTTTCCCGGCCTGGTGAATTCGGCCGCGTGCGCGTCGGCCGCGGCGAGGGCGCGCACGGTGGCGGCCCGCTGGGACGCGCAGATTCCCGCCGCGCCGGCCAGGCCGACCAAGACCCGGTAGCGGGATCGGTCCGGTCCGGTGCCCGCCGGATCCGCGGGCGGTACGGCGAGGTCGTCGAGGACCGCGGCGCGCAGGGCGACCTGTACGAGCCCACAGCCCAGCGTGCTCAGCACGGTGATCGCCGCGGCGGTGACATGCTCGGCAGCCAGCACCAGGTGCCCGCGCGCCCCCTCGGCCGCCGGGTCGGCGACGATGATCACGCGGCCCGCCCGCAGCGCGGTCAGGGCGCTGGACACCGCCAGATGCCCGGTCTCCGTGCGGCTCTCGCTCATGATCGGCCGCCGCCCGCGGGGACGAAGGACAGCAGCTGCCCGGCGAGCATGTCCAGTTGCGCCTCGATGCCGGTGTCGGTGAGCGCGCCCTCGGCGTCCCAGATCGGTTCGGCCGAGTTGATCGCCACACCGAGGGGGGTCGGCCAGGCGCGCAGGGCGTGGCCGATGACGCGCAGCTGGCCGAGCGTGCCGACCGCGGCCTGCCAGCCGTAGGCGCAGGTGATGCAGCCCCACGGCTTGTTGTCCAGGTACACCGTGGCGTCGCCGCGCATGTCCTCGATGTAGTCCAGGGCGTTCTTCACCAGGCCGGACACCCCGCCGTGGTAGCCGGGTGACCCGACGAGCACGGCGTCGGCCTGCCGCAGGGCCTCGACCAGGGCGGCGGCGCGGGGAGTGCGGACCTGGTCGTGCGGGCTGTACATCGGCAGATCGATGTCGGTGCCGCTGAACAGGGCCGTGCGCCCACCGCGCCGCTCGACCGCGGCCAGGCAGTGCCGCAGCGCGCGTTCGGTCGAGGAGTCCTCGCGCAGGGTGCCGCCGATTCCGACGACGAACGGGCGCCCGTGGTCGACCGGCGTGGCGGTGGTCTGGCTCGTCGTGCTGACTGTCATGGTCTTCGACCTCGCTTACTTGATCGCGATGGGGTTCAGGGGCGACCCGACCGCGCCGACGACGCGCAACGGCGGTGCGACGAGCTGGAATTCGTAGACCCCGTCGGCGGCGCAGTCGGCGGCCAGCGCGGCGAAGTCCCAGTACTCGCCGAGCATCAGGCCCATATCGCGCAGGCACAGCATGTGCAGCGGCAGGAAGGTGCCGTCGACGCCGGAGGCCGGGTCCTCGACCATCAGGTTGTCGGCGGCGACCGCGGCGACCTCGTGTTCGTGCAGCCACAGCGCGCAGGTCCAGTCCAGGCCGGAGTACGGCTCGGCGCCGTCGCGGGCCTCGAGGTAGCGGTCCCACCAGCCGGTGCGCACCAGCACGATGTCACCGGATTCGATCGTGACGCCTTGGCGGGCGGCGCACTCGTCGAGTTCGTCGGCGGTGATCGGCGCGCCCGGCGCGAGATAGGTGTCCGCGCCGCGATAGCGCACCAGATCCAGCAGCACGCCACGGCTGGTGATGCCCTTGCCGTCGACCTTGTCGATGCCGCAGTGGAACGCGCCCTGGCTGGTGACGGACTCGGCGGGGAAACCGTTGTAGAGCTGGTCGGCGTAGTAGACGTGCGACAGCGCGTCCCACTGGGTGGCGGCCTGCAGCGGCATGATGATCAGGTCGTCGTTGAAGCGGAACGGGTTGTCGGCGAAGAAGCTGCTCAGTTCGCCTGCGACGCTGTTGCGCAACCACTTCGGGCCGTATTCGGCCAGGGTCCTGGCGTCGCCGCCGTCGACGGTCATCACGTGGGTGGGGTTCTGCCGGAACTGGAAGGCGCCCTGCGGGCCGCTGGAACCGAAGTCGATACCGAGCGGGAAGACCTTGCCGTGCCGCACGAGTCCGGCCGCGGCGGCGATCTTGGCCGGGGTGATGAAGTTCAGGGTGCCCAGCTCGTCGTCGGCGCCCCAGCGGCCCCAGTTGCGGACCCGCTCGGCGAGGGAGTGGAAATCGGTGAGAGTTGCCACGGCGGTGGATTCCTTCCAGTTATTGCCGGGTGACCGGGGCGGGGCCGGCCAGTTCGTCCGCCAGTCGCGCGGCGAGCGTGCCGCCGTCGACCCACAGCACCTGGCCGGTGATGTAGGCGGCCGCCCGGCTGTTGAGGAACAGCAGCGCCGTGGCCTGCTCGATCGGATCCGCGGAGCGGCCGAGCGGCTGGGGGATGCCGTCGAGGTACTGCGGGCCGTAGGCGGTGCGCAGCTGATCCAGGATGGGGGTGTCGGTGACGCCGGGCCCGGTGCAGTTGATCCGGATACCCGCGGCGGCCAGCGCCACCGAGCGCCGCATCGTGTAGAGGATCAGTGCCTCTTTCGCCAAGCGGTAGCCGCCGCCGTCGGCGACGATCTCCGGATGCTCCGCACACCACGCCAGACCGTCGGCGAAGGAGGTGGTGTCGAGCAGTCCTGCGGTGTCCCAGCGGTTCTCGTGGTACCCGGAGGCCGCGAGCGAGGACACCGAGACGACCGCCGAACCGGGCGTCATACCCGCCACGATCGCCTCGGTGAACTGGCGCAGGCCAAGGAAGTTCACCGCGACGACCTTGCGCGGGTCGCCGATGCCGGAGGACACCCCCGCGACATTGAACAGCGCGTCGACCGGTCCCCCGATCCGCGTCAGCGCGGCGTCGACCGAGGCGGGATCACCCTGGTCCATCGCAACGAACTCGTCGAGCACCTCGTCGCGGCCGGGGCCGCGCAGGTCGACACCGACGACGCGCGCGCCCAGCCGCGACACCTCGGCCGCGACACACGCGCCGATCCCCGACGCGCAGCCGGTGACCACCACCCGCTGCCCGTCGAATCGGCACCGCTGTTCGAAGGTGTCCATCGCCTCAGGCCCGGCCGCGTTCTTCCAGCAGCCGCTGCTGCTCTGCCAGCCGGGCCGCGGCCTGCTTCTGGCCCTCTTCGATCTCGGCCATGGCCTCGGGAATCTCGCCCGCGGTGAACGTCCCGCCGCGACCGGTGGGCAGACCGCCGAAGGAGTAGTCCTCGTCGAAGGCAGGCGACGGCATCGGCACACGGCGTGCCTCGGCCTTCTCCAGGATCGGCGCCATCCGCTTCGCCTTCTCGGCGACGGCCTGCGCGTCGCGTTCGATGAATTCGGGCAGGACCTGCTTGCCCATGATCTCGAGGGATTCCATGGTGGCCTCGTGGCTGCGCGGGTTGAGCAGCAGGATGATCTCGTCGACGCCGCTGGCCTCGTAGCCGCGCAGGAATTCGCGCACGGTGTCGGGGGAACCGATCGCGCCGCGGCCCGGCCCGTAGGCGACGGTCGGGTCGTCCTGCACCGCGTCCAGGTAGGACTGCCACACCTGGGTCCGGCCGGGGGTGTGCATGCCGGTCATGTAGTAGTGCATGATCCCGTAGGAGAAGAACCCGCCGCCGACGCCGAGGCGCTGCACGGCCTGTTCGTCGGTGGGGGCGACCATCATCGACAGGTCGCCGCCGATGGCGAGGATGTTCGGGTTCATCTGCGGCACCATCGGCGCCGCGTGGTCCTCGAACTCCCGGTAGTAGCCGCGCACCCGGTCGCCCAGCGCCTCGGGCCCGGTGTAGGCGAAACTCAGTGCGCCGATACCCATCCGGGCCGCCATCTGCACCGACGAGGGCCGGGTGCAGGCCACCCACAGCGGCGGATGCGGGGTCTGGCGCGGCTTCGGAATGACATTGCGGGCGGGCATCTCGAGGTGGTTGCCCTTGAAACCGGTGAACGGCGCCTCGGTCATGCAGCGCACGGTGACCTGCAGCGCCTCTTCCCACTGGGCGCGCTTGTCGGCCGGGTCGATGGCGAACCCGCCGAGCTCACCGACCGAGGACGATTCGCCGGTGCCGAATTCGACGCGCCCGTTGGACAGGTGGTCGAGGGTGGCGACCCGTTCGGCGGCGCGGGCGGGATGGTTGATCGCCGGCGGCAGGTGCATGATGCCGAAGCCGAGGCGGATGTTCTCGGTGCGCTGGCTGGCCGCGGCCAGGAACATCTCCGGTGCGGTCGAGTGACAGTACTCCTCGAGGAAGTGGTGCTCGGTGAGCCAGACCGTCGAGAAGCCCGCCTGATCGGCGAGTTCGACCTCGTCCAAACCGTCCTGGAACATCTGGTATTCGTCGTCGTCGGTCCATGGCCGCGGCAGCGCGAATTCGTAGAAGAGGGAAATTTTCATCGGGTACCTCCAGTGGTGTCGGCGGGTGCCGGGTGCTGCGTCAGGTGCTCGGCGGCGATGTAACCGAAGGTCATGGCCGGGCCGATGGTCGCGCCTGCGCCCGCGTAGCTACGGCCCATGACCGCGGCCGAGGTGTTGCCGACCGCGTACAGGCCTGCGATCGCGGTGCCGTCGGCGCGCAGCACCCGGGCGTGCTCGTCGGTGCGCAGCCCGCCCGAGGTGCCCAGGTCGCCGAGGATGACGCGGAAGGCGTAGTAGGGCGGTGTGCCGATCGGGTGCAGGTTCGGGTTCGGCAGGGTGGGGTCGCCGTAGTAGTTGTCGTAGACGCTGTCGCCACGCCCGAAGTCGTCGTCGTGGCCCGCGTGGGCCAGCGTGTTGAAGCGAGTCGCCGTGTACTGCAACGCTTCTGCCGGGACGTCGAGCTGCGCGGCGAGGTCGGCCCAGCTGTCGGCGGCTTTGACCACGCCCGATTCCAGCCAGGCGGCGGGAATCGTGAAACCGGTGGGTACCGGCGCGAGGGGGATCTTCGGGATCGGCAGGTGGCCGCCGATGACGTAGCGCTTCCAGGAGCGGTGGTCGGTGATCAGCCAGCACGGGATGTGGGTGACGCCGGATTTCTGGCCGTCGATCATGGCGTGGCCGAAGTCCATATAGGGCGCAGCCTCGTTGATGAAGCGTTCGCCGGCACCGTTGACCATGAACTGGGCGGGCATCATCCGCTCGTTGAGCAGGAACTGCAGCCGGCCGCCGGGCCACTGGATTGCCGGGAACCACCAGGCCTCGTCCATCAGCTCGGTGTCGCCACCGGCCTCGCGGCCGAGGCGGATGCCGTCACCGAGGGAGAGCTGGTTGCCGAAACTCCAGTCCTGGTCCACGACAGGCTGTTCGGCGGTGCGCCAGGCCAGGTCGTGGTCGAAGCCGCCGGTCGCCAGGATCACCCCGCGCCGGGCGCGCACCCGCACCGGGGTGCCGTCGCGGTCGACGGTCGCGCCGACGACCCGGCCGTCCTCGGTGTGCAGGGCGGTGATCGGGGCGTTCAGCCACAGTGGGACACCGTGTTCCCGCAGCGCCAGGCGCAGCCGCGCCACCAGGGACTGGCCGATGGTGACGATCCGGTCGCCGAACACGTGCGCGCGCACCATCCGCCAGATCAGCTTCAGCAGTATCGCTTTGCCGCGCCAGTTCTGCCGGACCTGATAGAACAGCCGCAGATCCTTGGGCCCCAGCCAGATGCCCTTGGGCGCCAGCGCGAGTGGTGCGAGCAAGGTGCTCTCGTCCTCGCCGAGTTCGCGCAGGTCGATGGGCGGAACATTGATGGTGCTGCCCTGGGCGGAGCCGCCGGGCAGTTCCGGGTAGTAGTCGGCGTAGCCGGGCTTCCAGACGAATTCCAGCCAGCGGCTGCGGTTCTCGAGGAACTCCATCATCTCCGGCGCCTTGGTCACGTAGCCGCGCAGGCGTGCGGTGTCGACCAGGCCTTCGGTGATGGTCTCCAGGTAGGCGACGACATCGTCGGGGTCGAGGGCGAATCCGGCGCGCCGCTGAGCAGGAGCGTTGGGCACCCAGATGCCGCCGCCGGACAGTGCGGTCGAGCCGCCGTAACTGGGGCCCTTCTCGACGATCAGCACCGACAGCCCCTCGGCCTCGGCCTTGAGCGCGGCGGTGAGCCCGCCGCCGCCGGAGCCGGCGATCAGGACGTCGACGTCCTCGTCGAATGTGGTGCCGGACTGTGGGTCCGGTGCGGAGTCGGCGGTCACGATCGACCCTCCCTCGTCGTCGGATCCGGATCCGCGGGCACGGCGGTGCGCACCGCGAAGCCGGTGATGAGCGCGGGGGCGGCCCGGTAGTAGCGCACCGGGGTCCGGTACGGGCCCTGCTGGGCCAGCGCCGCGAACGCCGCGACCCAGGTGCGGATCTCGTGGGCGGAATGGCCCGCGGCGGCGGTGATGGCCGCGTTGTCCCAGCGCGCGAACTCGGTGAGCCTGCCTTCGTCGAGCAGGGTCAGGAATTCGGTGTCCCACTGCGGGTTCAGCGGTTGCAGGGTGCCCTCGCCCGCGGCGAACTCGCGGGCGGCCTCGACCACCGCGGCGCTGCGGGCGGCGCGCTGCCCGGCCGACATCGGCCCGCCGTGCACGATCCGGTCGCGGATCGCGCCGGTCGCCGTCGCCAGGCGCGGCACCGGCGGATCATGGGACAGGCCACCGGATCCGAGCACCAGGACCCGTGCGTCGAGCGTGGACAGGAAAGCGCCCACCGCCGCACCGAGCGCCCTCGCGCGGTCCACCGGTCCGAGCGGAACGGCGACCGCGTTGACGAAGATCGGGATCACCGGCCGGGCGGTAGCCGCGCCCAGCAACCGTGCCAGGGGCTGCACGGTGCCGTGGTCGACTTCCATCGCCGTCGACACCGCGACGTCCACGCCCGCGGCCAGGACCGACTCGGCGAGCTCGGTCGCCAACGTGGCAGGCACGTCGAGCGGCCCGGCGTGGGTGCCGTAGTCACCGACGCCGGAAGCGGCCGTGCCGACACAGAACTGGGGCATCGTCCGGTAGAAGAAGCCGTTGTAGTGGTCGGGTGAGAAGGTCACCACCAGCTCGGGATCGAGGTCGCGGACGAATCCGGCGGCGACGTCGAGCGCCGCCCCGATCTCGGTGCGCAGTTCCGGCTCCGGCCCGGGCAGCTCAAGCAGAGGGCTGTGCGAGACGCAGCACACGGCCAGCGGCATCAGGACCTCCTGGAGTCGGGGCGAACGTGTCGAGGAGCTCGGCGCCGAGTTCCGGCGCGAACTGCGCGATGGACGACCCGGCGACGACCCGGTCCGGGCGCAGGAAAAGCACCGAGTCGGCCTGGCCGTCGAACCAGCGCTTGAGCGCGCCGGTCCGGTCGCCGACGAGGGTGACATCGTCGTGATCCTGTTCGGCCCACGGCAATTGCGCGACGGGCCGGGCCGCGACGAATCGGGCGCCGAAGCTCTTCCAGCGGGCGAACACTTCGTCGCCGAGCACCGCGCGCGGGTCGTTGTTCCAGCACAGCACCGCGAACCACGGACCCAGCACGTCGTCGAGCAGCACCTCCGGCCGCGTCCGGGTGCGCACCACCGGCTGCACGAACAACGTCCCGACCGGCGACGGCTCCGATCGCGACCAGCGGTGCACCACCGCACCCCGGTCGTAGCGTGGCATCGGCTTGAACTTCATGCCCAGCACATAGCTGCGCACCGGCGGGATCGCCGCAGCGGCCCGCACCAGCGCGTCCCGGACCGCGGCGACCCGGCGGTCGGTCGGCGAGATGACCCGCCCCACCAGCGTGGACAGGTCGATCATCGCGCGGGCGTGGGTGCGGCGCTCGATGTCGTAGGAGTCGAGCAGGGTGGCATCGGCCCGGCCGGTCACCACGGCCGCCAGCTTCCAGCCCAGGTTCGCCGCGTCGCGGATACCGCTGTTGTAGCCCTGTCCCTGCCAGACCGGCATCAGATGCGCGGCGTCTCCGGCGAGCAGCATCCGCCCGGCTCGGAAGGCGCCCGCGATGCGCGAGTGATGGGTGTAGACGCGCCGGCGGATGATGTCGAGGCGCTCGGGGTAGGGCACCAGCGGCGCGGTCATCCGGGCCACGAACGCCGGATCCTCGGCCAGTTCGTCGGGTTCGTCGTCGTGGATCATGAACTCGAAGCGGCGGATTCCGTGCGCGATGGACACCGACACGTTCGGGCGCGCCGGGTCGGCTGCGACCTCGATATTGGGGTGGCCGAGCGGGTCGGCGGCGATGTCGACCACCAGCCACCGGGTCGGTGAGGTGGTGCCGTCGAAGCTCACGCCCATCGCCTTGCGGGTGACGCTGCGACCACCGTCGCACCCGACCACGTATCGGGCCCGGACCAGGGCGGGCCCGGTCGCCGTGGTGATCCCGACCTCGACGTGCGTGCCCTGGTCGGCACAGGACCCCACGGCCGCCGACCACCGCACCTCGACGCACGGGAACCGGTCGAGCCCGGCCAGCAACTCCGCGTCGACGAGCGGCTGGACGAAGCCGTTGCGCTTGGGCCAGCCGAACGAGGTGTCGGTCGGCGCGATCTCGGCGAGCAGTCGGCGCCGGGCATCGACGAAGCGCATGATCTGGTTCGGGGTGGTATGCGGCAGGATCTGCTCGATCAGCCCGATCGACTGGAAGGTGCGCAGCGATTCGTCGTCGAGACCGACACCGCGCGGGTAGTCGATCAGGGTGGCGCGCTCCTCGACCACCAGCGTGCGCACACCCGCGGCGCCCAGGATATTGGCCAGCGTCAGGCCGACCGGGCCCGCGCCGACGATGAGGACGTCGATGTCGGCCATCTCAGGCCCCGAGCAGGAAGCCGAGGTGCAGGGCATCGAAGGTCGCGGCGTCCTCGTACTGCGGCCAGTGCCCGCAGTTCTGCATCACCTCGAACCGGGCACCGGGGATCATCGAGGCCATCCGCCGCCCCTCGGCCACATCGGCGGTCGGGTCGTGGCTGGTCCACACCACCAGGGTGGGTGCGGTGATCTGCCCGTACTCCTTCTCCCCCAGCAGATTCCGCTCCCGGATCACCGGATCCTGCAACGCCATGATGTCGTGCATCGCGGCGGTGAACCCCGGCTGCCGGTAGATGCGCTGCCTGCTGGCGACGAGATCGGCGTAGTCCTTGGACTTGTCCGCCATCAGCCAGGTGATCCGCGCCTGCACGGTCGCCCAGGTGGGGTCAGCGGCCGCGGCCATCGATAGGGTGACGATGCGCCGCATCACCTCGGGGTCGGCCTGGGAGCCGCCCGCGGTGTTGAGCACCAGACGGTCGACCCGGTCGGGGTGATCGATGGCCGCGCGGGCGGCGACCCAGCCGCCCAGCGACTCACCACTCAGCGACGCCTGTCGCACCCCGATGGTGTCGAGGAAGGTCATGAGATGGTCGACGTAGTGCGGGATCTCAAGAGCGTGGCCCGGCTTGTCGGTGTAACCGTGGCCGAGCATGTCGATCGACCAGGTGGAGAAGTGGTCGGCGTGGGCGGCCAGGTTGCGGACATAGGCTTCCGCGTGTCCGCCGGACCCGTGCAGTAGCACCAGGGTGGGCAGGTCGTCGGCGCCCGCGTGCAGGTAGCGGGTGCGCACCCCACCGACATCGAGGTACCCCTGGGTGAACGGCACGCCCTGCAGGTCGCTCCATACGCTCTCGTGCTCGGACAACTCCGTCACTCCCTCTGCCCGTTGGTTGTTCACTGTGGTCAGGCCTCGACCGGCTTGCCGGTGGCCGCGGTGTGCCCGGCCCGGTGACCCCACACCATGGCGGGGCCGATGGTGCCGCCCGCGCCGCCGTAGGCCCGGCCGGTGACCCCGGCCATGGCATTGCCCGCGGCGAACAGCCCGGGGATGACCGAGCCGTCGACGTGCAGCACCCGGCCGTCGCGGTCGGTGCGCGGACCGCCCTTGGTACCCATCGCGCCGACTGTCACCGGGACCGCGTAGTAGGGCCCGGTATCGATCGGGCCGAGGGTCCGGCCCACCGGAGTCGTGGCATCCTGGTCGCCCCACCAGCCGTCGTAGGCGCTCGACCCGCGGCCGAACGCCGGATCGTGCCCGGCCGCGACGTCGCGGTTCCAGCCCAGTACGGTGTCGGCCAGCCCGGCGGCGTCGATCCCGATGCGCCCGGCCAGGCTCGGCAGGTCCGCGGATTCGTTGAACCAGGCGGGGACCGGATCATCCGGTGCGACACCGAGGAAGCCGTAGCGGCGCAGGTGCTCGGCGTCGAAGACGATCCAGCCGGGATCGTTGACGTAGCCGCCGCGTGGGTCCAGGTAGTGGAAGGCACCGGCCATCGAGTTGTACTCCGAGGCCTCGTTGACGAAGCGCCGACCGGCCCGGTTGACCATGATGCTGCGCGGCCTGGTGCGTTCGAGCCGGACGCTGCGGCTGCGCGGATGCCCGTCGATGGTGTCGCCGGGGATCTGCACCACCGGCACCCACCAGGCCTCGCTCATGGTGCCCAGATCGGCGCCGTGCGCCATCGCCATCCGCAGGCCGTCGCCGGTGTTGCCGGGCGGTGAGACCGGGCCGCGCATAGGTCCGCGCAGGTAGGCCTGGGTGAGCTGTGGGTCCCACTCGAAACCGCCGGTCGCCACGATCACGCCGTGGCGGGCGCGCACCGTGCGATCGCCTGCCGCCGTGGCGATCCCTACTCCGGTGATCGCGCCGTCGCCGGCGATCAGCTCGACCGCACGGGTACCGGTACTCGGTACCACGCCGGCGGCGAGGACACCCGCCAGCAGCCCCGCCACCAGCGCGGTGCCCGCCACGCACAGGTCGGCAGTGCTGTCCTCACCCACCGAGGCGTGCAGCCGGGCCCTGGTCTCGGCGTCGAAACCGACATTGCTCCAGTCGGCCGGGAAGCTGGTGATGCGGTCGCGCCAGGATCCGAGCTCGGCCAGATCGAAGGCCACCGGGCTCAGCGAGCGACCGCCGCCCGGCTTGCCGCCGGGCAGTTCGGGCTTGTAGTCGGGGAATCCGTCGGCGATCTCGAAGCGCACACGGCTGTGCGCTTCGACGAAAGCGATGGTGGCGGCCCCGGTTTCGACGAAGGTCCGCACCAGATCCTCGTCCATCGAGCCGAAGGACTGCGCGCGCAGATAGGCCATCGCGTCCGCGACGGTGAGCGGTTCGCCCTGGACCCGATCGTGCGCGGGAATCCAGGCGATGCCGCCCGAGACCGCGCTCGTGCCACCGACGGTCGACGCCTTCTCGAATACCGCGACCGACGCACCGGCCGTCGCGGCGCTCAGTGCCGCGGTGAGCCCGGCCGCGCCGCTGCCGAGGACGACGACGTCGACCTCCGTGTCCCACTGCTCGGTCGACGGATTCTGTTGCGAAGTCACTGTCCCGCTCTCCTTGTCGGCCGCCGTCACCCGGCCGGGTGTCGCGACACCGGACGAGATCGAAGTTATCGTATGGCGAGAATGTTATTCTCCGCCAGAGAGCGCCGCAATCTTTTCGCGGATCTCGTGTACGCCCGCCGTTCCCGATGCCGGTCACCCCGGATTCCAGGGCAGCCGCTGATGTCGGAGCTCGCGGCAATCGCCGGCTTTTGCTTGCGGCGAAACACGGTTCAAGAGTACGGTTCTCATATCCGGCAAGTCAGGTTCTTGCACGGACTTCCCTGTCGTGCCACTCCGATCGCGCGACAGCTGCGCTGGAACAGGAGAGCATCCGTGAGCATCGACGATGCCGCCGACCGGGACCGCAAGGCGAACCGATACCACTTCGACCGGCACACCCCGGAATACCGGCACCGCTTCACCGAGATCACCCACGACCTGCACGCGAAGTGCCCGGTCGCCTGGACCGACACCTACGACGGCCACTGGGTGGCGGCCGGGGCGAACGCGGTCTTCGAGCTCGCCCGCTGTCCGCACGTGTCCAACGACCACGACCTCAACGGCGAGCGCAACGGGTACAAGGGCATCTCGATTCCCACCGCCCAGCGCGCGCAACTCGTGCGTGGCGGGATTCTCGAGATGGACGATCCCGAGCACCGGCTCTACCGGCAGGTGCTCAACCCGTACCTGTCGCCGGCCGCGGTGCGCCGCTGGGAACCGGTGATCGACGAGATCGTGCGGGCCGCGCTCGACGAGAAGATCGAGTCGGGCCGCATCGATTTCGTCGACGACCTCGCCAATGTCGTGCCCGCGGTGCTCACGCTCGCCATGCTCGGTATCCCGCTGGCGAAGTGGTCGCTCTACAGCGAACCGGTGCACGCCGCGGTGTACACCCCGGAAGACTCCCCCGATGCCGCGCGCGTGGCCGAGCTGCATCGCGCGATGGGCATCGACCTGCTGACGAGTCTGGCCGAGGTCAAACAGCATCCGCGCCCCGGTCTGCTCGAGGCGCTCACCGAACTGCGCATCGACGGCGAACCCGCGCCCGATCTCGAACTGCTCGGCATGCTCGGCCTGATCATCGGCGGCGGTTTCGACACCACGACCGCGCTCACCGCGCACGCGCTCGAGTGGTTGTCGCAGAATCCCGGCGAACGCGCCCGGCTCAGCCGTGACCGCGAGACCCTGCTCGCGCCCGCGACCGAGGAATTCCTGCGCTACTTCACCCCGGCTCCCGGCGACGGGCGCACCATCTCGGCCGACGTCGAGATCGAGGGCACCGCATTCAAAGAGGGCGAACGGCTCTGGCTGTCCTGGGCGATGGCCAACCGCGATGCCGAGGTGTTCCCCGATCCGGACGACATCGTGCTGGACCGGCGCGGCAACCGGCACTTCAGCTTCGGGCTCGGCGTGCACCGCTGCATCGGGTCCAATGTCGCGCGCACCGTGTTCAAGTCGATGCTCACCGCCGTGCTCGACCGGATGCCCGACTTCGCCTGCGATCCGGCGGGCACCCTGCACTACGACACGATCGGGGTCATCCAGGGCATGCGCAACCTGCCCGCCACCTTCACCCCGGGCCCGCGCCTCGGCGCCGGTCTGGACGAGACCCTGGCCAAACTCCAGATCATCTGTGACGAGCAGCAGCTCGCGGCATCGGTGACGGTGCGGCCCGAGATGGCCCGGATCGACTGATGCGCACCCACGCCGACGGCACCACCACCCCGTACATCGACGCGAGCGTGCACATCTTCTTCGCCTCGAACCGGGACCTGCGCGATCATCTGCGCGAACCGTTCAAGAGCCGGGGCGTGCCCGATGTGGACCTGGACTGGTACGGGGCACCCGGCGGCGAATACCTCACCGGCGCAACGGGTCCCGGCCGCCGGGCGCCCGGTTCGGACCCGGCCGTGGTCGGCGGGCACCTGTTCACCGACCGCGGCGTGGACGTGGCGATCCTGCATCCGATGACCCGGGGCATCCTGCCCGACCGGCACCTCACCTCGGCGGTGCTGGCCGCGCACAACGACATGCTGGTCACCCGCTGGCTCGAGCACGAGGAGTTCGCGGGCCGGTTCCGCGGCACCCTGCGGGTCAACCCGGAGGACATCCCCGGCGCGCTGCGTGAAATCGCCCGCTACGGACAGCATCCGTCGATCGTGCAGGTCGGGGTGCCGTTGCAGTCGCGAGAGCTCTACGGCAAACCGCAGTTCTGGCCACTGTGGGAGGCGGCCGCCGCGGCCGGGTTGCCGGTCGCGGCGCACATCGAGACCGGCGAGAGCATCGCGTTCCCGCCGACGCCGTCGGGCCACACCCGAACCTACGAGCAGTACCTCGGGTTCATGTCGCTCAACTACCTCTATCACCTGCTGAACATGATCGCCGAGGGCGTCTTCGAGCGGTTCCCGGACCTCCGTTTCGTGTGGGCCGACGGCGGCGCGGATCTGCTGACGCCGTTCAGCTGGCGGATGGACACCTTCGGCCGACCGCATCTCGAGCAGACCCCGTGGGCGCCACGAATGCCGAGCGACTACCTCCCGGATCACGTGTATTTCGTCCAGGACCGGCACGACGGCCCGCCCGGCGACGCCGAATTCGCCGACGAATGGCTGGGTTTCACCGGTAAGGACGACATGGTGATGTTCGGCTCGAGCTATCCGCACTGGCAGGCCACCGATATCGACACCCTGTCGCCGGCCCTGACGGCCGAGCAACGCGACAAGCTCTGCTGGGCCAACGCAGCCCGGCTCTACGGCATCGAGGTCCCCACCGCCGCCGCAGTTCCCAGCTAATTCCAGGAAGGACGCGTATGCCGCCGATCCAGCACGAGCAGCGTGCCCCCGCACCCGAACAGGTCGCCGTGCGGGTCGTCGACTCCGACGTGCATCCGGTGCCGCGCCGGGGCGAACTCGTCGAGTACATCCCCGAACCGCACCGCAGCGCCTACTTCCTCAGTCACCGGGTGGGCGACACGATCATCTACGACGCCCCCGACTACGCACACTCCTACGCGATGCGGGTCGACGCGTTCCCCGCCGACGGCCAATTCCCCGGCAGCGACCCCGACCTGGCGTACCGGCAGCTGATCGTGGAAGCCGGGTCCGACATCGCCATCCTGGAGCCGACCGTCCGGGCGACCCGGCTGCCGCAGGCGACCCAGGCCATGGCCACCGGCATCAATCACTGGCAGGCCAACCACTGGCTCGACCCGGTCGCCAACTGGCATCAGCGCTGGCGCGGGTCGATCTGTGTCGCCGTCGACGATCCGGCCGGCGCGGTCGCCGAGATCGAGCAGTGGGCGGGTCACCCCTACATGGCGCAGATCCTGCTCAAGGCCGAACCGCGGCCGTCCTGGGGCGATCCGAAATACGACCCCATCTGGGCAGCGGCGACGCGCCACGATCTGGTGGTGAGCTGCCATCTGGGACGCGGCGCGTTCGAGACGATGCCCATGTCGCCGGTCGGATTCCCCAGCTACAACCACGATTTCATGGTCAGCTACTCGCTGCTGGCGGCCAACCAGATCATGAGCCTGATCTTCGACGGCACCTTCGATCGCTTCCCCGCGTTGCGCATCGTGTTCGTCGAGCACGCGTTCACCTGGATCCTGCCGCTGATGTGGCGGATGGACGCGATCTACGCCTCGCGCAAGCAGTGGATGACGATCCGGCGCAAGCCCTCGGAGTACGTCAAGGAGCACATCCGGTTCACCACCCAGCCGCTGGACTATCCCGAGGACAAGACCGAGCTGACCCGCGCGCTGGAATGGATGGACGCGGGCCGGATCCTGCTGTTCTCCTCGGACTACCCGCACTGGACCTTCGACGATCCGCGCTGGCTGGTCAAGCATCTGCCCGCGGCGGCCAGGGACCGGGTGATGTTCCGCAACGGCATCGAGACCTACCACCTGCCGGAATTCGTTCCGGCGCTGCCCGATTCGCCGCGGAGGCGCTGAGATGACCGAGGACAGCGCGACTCCCGGCGAGCCGCCGCGCCTGGCGCAGGGCCGCGAGCACGTGGTCGCCACCGTCGAGGAGATCCCGCCCGGGTCGTCGAAGGTGGTGCCGATCGGCCGGTTCGGCGTCGGGGTCTACAACGTCGGCGGCACCTTCTACGCCATCGCCAACTACTGCCCGCACGAAGGCGGTCCGCTGTGTTCCGGGCGGACGCGGGGACGGACCGTGGTGGACGAGAGCGTCCCGGGCGACGCGGTGATGGTGCGCGACAACGAGTTCCTCTACTGCCCGTGGCATCAGTGGGGATTCGAGCTGGCCACCGGGACCACCGCGGTCAAACCCGAGTGGAGTATCCGGACCTATCCGGTGCGTGTCGTCGACGGCTCCGTCGTCGTCCAGGCGTGAAAGGACCTGCCGTGCCCTCCGTGACGGTGAACGGCGGCCGCGTCGTCTACGAGATCCTCGGTACGACAGGCACACTCGTGGTGCTGACGCCGGGCGGCCGGTTCGGGATGGACATTCCGGGACTCCGGCCGCTGGCCGATGCCCTGGTCGAGCGCGGGCACACCGTGCTGCTGTGGGACCGGCCCAACTGCGGCGCGTCCGACGTCCAGTTCTACGGCGTGAGCGAATCCCACATGCGAGCCGAGACGCTCGCGGGACTGCTCACCGAGCTGGGGTTGGGTCCGTGTGCGCTAGCGGGCGGGTCCGGTGGCGCCCGGGATTCACTGCTGACCGCGATCCAGTATCCGGAGCTGGTCACCCGGCTGGTGCTGTGGAACATCGTCGGCGGGACCTACGGCCTGTTCAATCTCGGTGCGCACTACATCCTGCCGAGCCTGCAGGTGGTCGGTGGCGCCGGAATTCCCGGACTGCTGAAACTGCGGGAGTGGCGCGAACGCGTCGAACAGAATCCCGGCAACGAGCAGCGGCTGCTGGCCCTGGACCGCGACGAGTTCGTGAAACTGTCGCTGCGCTGGCTCAACGCCTACGTGCAGAAGCCGGGCCAGACCGTGCCGGGCGTCGACGACGACCTGTTCGACCGGATCCGGGTGCCCACCTTGATCATTCGCGGCGGCGCCCAGGATCTGGATCATCCACGGCGCACCTCGCTCGAGATCTCCTGCCTGATCGAGGGCGCGGAGCTGATCGACCCGCCCTGGCCGGAGGACGCCTGGGAACGGGCCATGGCGGATCGGGCTACCGGGCGGATCGACCGTTTCAATCTGTTCGACACGTGGGTGCTGGCCGCACCGGCGATCGCCGAGTTCCTGGCCCGCCCGTGAGCCGCCCCGCCAACACCGGCTCAGCGCAACAGCAGGCGCACTTCGGCATTCAGGGCGGCCTCGAGCGCGGTCAGCACCCGGCTCTCGGTGACTCGCGCCAGGTCGGCCTCGCGCAGGGTCACGGTGACGATGTCGAATCCGCCGGCGGCGTCGGGGAGACGGCCGACATCGCCGGTGAGTCCGAAACCGGCCAGCACGCCGTGCGCGTCGTCGTCGGTGCCGCGGCTGAGGAAGGTCACCGTGCCCGGCACCGGTTCGGTCCCGAACGCCCGCGCGCACGCGTCCACCAGGTCACGCACCGTGGTGGCGGGGTCGTCGGTGGCGACCTGGAATCGCAGTTCCACACCCGGGTTTTCACACAGACCCGTGGCATCGGCCCGCAGCGCGCGCAGCCCCGCGGCCCGCCGTGCCGGGGTCAGTATCCGGTCGGGGTCGACATCGATGCGTACAACCGCGGTCCTCATGTCGCCCAGCCTAACCGCGCGGGCCCGCACCCATCATCATCTTCGGGAGCACGAAAGGGGTTGTAATGCAAGATATTTCGGAGCCCCACCCCGGTGGTTTCGTGGTGCCCGCCGACGGGTGGGTCCCGCGGCCGCTGCGCGCCGAGGCGGGTGTCGAGGGGCTCGACGACTACCGCGCCGATGGCGGCTACCGGCCGCTCGGCTCGACCGATGAGCTGCTCGCCGAGATCCGGATCAGCGGACTGCTCGGGCGCGGCGGGGCGGCATTCCCCCTGGCGACCAAGCTGACGAGTGTGCGGGCCGCGGGCCGGCGGCGCGGTGGGGCCGTGGTGGTCGCCAACGGCGAGGAGGGCGAACCGGAGGCGGTCAAGGACAAATGGCTGCTGCGGCACCGGCCGCACCTCGTGCTCGACGGGTTGCGGCTGGCGGCGCACATCACCGGCGCCCGGCGCAGTGTGGTGTATCTGTCCGATCCCGTCGCCGCGCAGCGAATTCGCGAGGCCGTCACCGAACTCCGCGCCACGGGCAGCGCCGACGTCGAGATCGTCGAGGTGGCGCCCGGCTCCGTGGCCGGGGAGGAGACGGCCGCCGTCCGCGCGATCGACGGCGGACCCGCCCATCCCACCGACAAGCCACCGCGGCCGTTCCAGCGCGGTGTCGGTGGTTTACCCACGCTGTCAGCAATGTCGAGACCCTCGCTCATCTCCCGTTCGTGCAGCACGAGGGCGGTGCGGCCTTTCGCGGCGTCGGCACCGAGCAGTCACCCGGCACCTTCCTCACCACGGTGACCGGCGGCGCCGGTGCGCCCGGCCTCTACGAACTCCCCGATCCTGACCTGCACGAGGAGCAACCATGAGAGTCGAAGTGGATCCGCAGATCTGCGAGGCCAACGGTGTCTGCATGGGCATCGCGCCGGCGATCTTCACCCTGGACGAGGACGACATCCTGCACATCGTCGATCCCGAGCTGCGCGCCGGCACCGAAGCCCTGATCCGCGACGCGGTGGCGCAGTGCCCGCGCGCCGCCTTGTCGGTCGTCGAATAGCCGGAACGGCTCACGCTCGCGGGCGCAGCACCAGGACCGGGATCTCCCGTTCGGTCCAGGACTGATAGGTGTCGAAGTCGGCATAGAGGTCGACCAGCAACGGCCAGAGCCGGGCACGCTGCTCCGCGTCGGCGACCATCGCGTGCACCGGCACCCGGTCGCGCCGGATCTGGACATGGGTGTCGGGTTCGGCGCGCAGATTGTGGTACCACTGCGGATGTTTCGGCAGTCCGCCCTGTGAGGCGACGATCACGGTGTCCGCGCCGTCGACGAGGTAGAGCAGCGGCGTCGTGTACAGGTCACCGGATTTGCGGCCGCGATGTTCGAGCAACAGGGTGGGGACCGGTTTGCGCCACCCCGCACCGACCCGCCAGAGCCCGCCGATGCGGCCGCCGGTCCAGCGGTAGAGCCGCACGTGTGCCCGCCCCGCGAAGGAGAAGAGCTTCGGCAACAGCGGGGAGTCGAGCTGGGCGGGCCGGGGTGGGTGGGTCATGGGTTCCTCGTTTCGGGGTGCAGTGGGGCGGGCCGGCCCTCAGCCGAGCGCGACGCCGAGTTCGGTGGCGAAGGTACGGATCATGTGCTGCACGCCGATCTCGTTGCGGCCGATGATCATATGGTCGTGCTGGCCGCGGCGCACCCCTTCCCCGCATTGGGGCAGCATGGCGAAGTCCTCGTCCCGGACCGCGGCGTGCACCTGCTGGTAGATGGTGTCGTACACCGCGCGCTGGGCGTCGTCGGCGGCCGGGATCCTGGCCATCCAGCTGTGGCGCACGGTGCAGCGCGTCGGCGCTCCCGCGGGGAGCATGTCCAGGATCTCCACCCCGACCGGGCTGTTGGCCAGCACGAGGTTCGGGTAGATCCAGTAGATCACACCCATGTTCATCAGCGGGTTCCAGTCGCCCGCGGGCTCGGTGTCGAGATCGCGGATCCAGGTGAACGGGAATCCCATGCGGTGGTGGCGGCCGAAGGCGTCGTGGGTGGAGGTGTCGGCGACGGTGTTCTGCCCGATCACGCTCTCGCCGTGGACGAACGGGAAGTGGTAGCTCTCGGCGAAGGCCTCCAGCGCCCCCTTCCAGCTGACCTCGGAGACGAACTCGCGGTCGTCGTGGTATCCGTAGGAGGCGTAGTCGAGTTGCGCCAGTTCCGGCCCCATCGCACCGAGGTGGGTGTCGACATCGATCTCGCCGCCGGCGGTCAGCACCGTCCAGATGAAGCCGTGCCGTTCCTGGCTGGGCAGTTCCACCAGGCCGTAGTCGTCCCGGTCCATCCCGGTGAACCCGGCTTTGCCGGGCACGCCGACGAGTTCGCCGGTATTGCGGTAGGTCCAGGCGTGGTAGGGGCAGGTGAAGCGGGAGGCCTTGCCTGATCCGCAGGCCGGCTGTGCCCCGCGATGTCTGCAGTAGTTCAGCAGCACATGCGCGGTGCCCGCGCGGTCACGGGTGATCAGCAGGGAATCGCCGAGGACGGTGCGGACCACGTAGTCGTCGGGTTCGGGGATGCGGGCCGAGGGCATGACCGCGAGGGGCGTGCGGCGCAGGATCTGCGATTCCTCCACCTCGGTGATCTTCGGGTCCCGGTAGTAGAGCAGCGGGACGCGCAGGGTGGATTCGGCCATGTCGGTGGTGCCGTCGAGGACCAGCCGCAGGGCGCGGCGGGTCAGATCGTCGGTGAGACCGGCAGCATCCGGGTCGGTTCGGTGAGTCATGGACTGTCCTTTCGCGAGCTCCATTCAGACCATACATCTAGACTCCAATGTATGGTCTGAATCGACGAGAACCCCTGACCGGGCACACAGCAGATAGGGTCGGCGACATACCGGTTTCCGAGGGAGGTTCGATTGCGCAGGCATGGCTGGTCCGGCACGGTGCCGAGCACCGACGCCGAGGCAGTCGACCGCATCCTGACGGCCGCGCGGTCGGTCATCGAGCGATCCGGCGCCGCCTTCACCATGGCCGAGATAGCCCGGGAACTGGGCGTCACCCGGCAGACGGTCTACCGCTACTTCCCCAACGCCGACGCGCTGATCGCGGCGACCGCCCTGGCCGAGACCGGACGTTTCCTCGACGTCCTGGCCGCGAAACTCGACCGCATCACCGACCCCGCCGAGGCGGTGGTGGAAGGCATCGCCTACACCCTCGAGTCCCTGCCCGAGGACCGCTACCTCAGCCTGTTGCTGACCCCCGGCCGCGCCAGTTCCTTTCCCGCCGAGGTCACCTCCGACACGGCACTGGCCCTGGGTCGCAGCATCCTGGAACGCTTCGCGGTCGACTGGGAGCAGGCGGGATTCACCGACAGCCGCCTCGACGAACTCGTCGAGCACATGCTCCGCATCGTCGGGTCCTTCGTCCTCGACCCCGGTCGCCCGGCCCGGCGCGGCGCGGCGCTGCGCGGCTATCTGACCACCTGGGTCGCCCCCGCGGTGCGCGATCTCCAGCGGCGGTGAGCGCCCGTGCCGGAACTCACCGCCGGGGCAGGCCGAGGACGCGCTCGGCGATGATGGTGCGCTGGATCTCGGAGGTGCCGCCGGCGATCGTGCCCGCGAAGGAGCGGACGTAGCGTTCGAACCAGCCCGGCGCCGACTCCTCCAGACTCAGCGGGCTGTAGCGCGCGGTGACGTCGGGATGGATCAGGCCACGGGGTCCCGCCGCGGTCAGCGCTGCCGACGCGCCCGCCTGCACCGCTTCGGAGCCGAGCAGCTTCAGCACCGACAGACCCGCGACATCGTCCTCGCCGCGGGCAGCGCCGGCGAGGGCACGGGAACCCAGCAGGCGCAGGGCCTGGGAGTCGAGCGCCAGGGTCGCGTAGCGGTCGGCGTCGAGCGGGGTCGCCGGGTGGAAGTCGGCGAGCAGGCCGTCGAGCCGGCTGGCGAAACTCAGCCAGAGCAGGGTGCGTTCGTGCCCGAGTGAGCCGTTGGCGACCCGCCAGCCCTCGTTTACCGCGCCGACGATGTTCGCCGCGGGCACCCGGACCTCGGTGCAGAACACCTCGTTGAAGTCCAGGTCGTCCGGGTCGGCCACCGAGGCGAACGGCCTGCGCTCGACCCCGGGCAGGTCGGTGGGAATCAGGATCGCCGAGATGCCACGGTGTTTCGGCGCGTCCGGGTCGGTGCGCACGAAGGCCAGCAGCACATCGGCGTCGTGGGCGCCCGAGGTCCACACCTTCTGCCCGGAGACGACGAAGTGGTCGCCGTCGCGGACAGCCCGCGTGCTCAGCCCGGCCAGATCCGATCCCGCGCCGGGCTCGCTCATCGCCAATGCCGCGGTCAGGTCACCGCGCAGCACCGGAATCGCCCATCGGCGTTGCTGTTCGGCGGTGCCGAAGGTGATCAGCGAGGCGGCTACGATGCCGACGCCCTGCGGATTGAAGCTCTCGTGGATGCCGCGCCGGGCCAGTTCCTCGCGGTGCACGTACTGCTGCACGATCCCGGCATCGCGCCCACCGAATTCCGGCGGATATCCCGGTACCAGCCAGCCCGCGTCGAATTGCACCCGCTGCCATCGGCGCGCCCAGTCCGGCAGGTGCGCGGTGGAGCGCGGACGTGGTGCCGCACCGGCATCGGTGGGCAGGTGCTCGTCGAGGAACGCGATCAAGTCGGCGCGGAAGTCCTCGACGTCCTGGTCAAACCGCAGCTGCACGGTACCGCCTCGCAATCGTCGCCCGGTGCTCGTCGGTTCCGCCGAGCAGCATCTCCCCCGCCTTGGCCCGCTTCAGCGCGAACTGCAGGTCGTTCTCCCACGTGTAGCCCATCGCGCCGAACAGCTGCAGCCCGTGCCGGAAGACCAGTTCCTGGCACTCGCCCGCGGCCGCCTTGGCCATGACCGCCGCCAGCCCGGCGCGCTCGTCGGCCTCGGCCAGGGTCAGCGCGGCCCAGTAGGTGAGCGCGCGGGCGCGTTCGACGGCGACGTGCATGTCGGCGGCCTTGTGCGCTACCGCCTGGAAAGATCCCAGGGGAGCGTCGAATTGGCGGCGCTCCCGCACATGCGCCACCACCAGGTCGAGCACGCGCTGACACGCGCCGACCATGGTCGCGGCCAGCCCGGTCAGCGCGCTCGCGCGGGCCCGCGCGACATCACCGCCGGTGGCGCTGCCGGCCGGAACCCGCACGTGGTCGAAGGTGACGGTGGCCAGGTGCAGGACCGGATCGAAGATCGCCGAGCGGCGGCTGTGCACCTGTCCCGCCTCGACGACGAACACGCCCGCGCCGGTGACCACGGCGAGCAGATCGGCCCGATCGCCGTCGAGCACCTCGGCCGAACCGTGCAGCACCCACTCGGCGCCCTCGCGCCGGGGCGTGATGCCACCGAACACCGCGGCGCCCGCCGCGTCGGCGGGCGCGTGCGGTACCAGCGGCGCGAACTGGCTCGTGGTGGCCAGATACGGCGTCGGATCGCAGGCCCGGCCCAGTTCCTCGTGCACGATGGTCAGCTCGACGGCGTTGTCCTGGTCGGTCATCGCCGTCCAGCCGTGTTCGACATAGCGTTTCCAGAGCGGCCCCGGGTCCGCGCCGTGGTCGGCGACGGCCCGGATCAGCGTGGGCGGACAGTGTTTCGCGACGACCTCGCGCACGGTGTGCTGCCACAACCGCTGATCGTCGTCGAACTCGAGCAACATCCGACCGGCCTCCTCTGCGTCCACCGCTATGAGAATGTCATTCTTCTCATCAGGATAGTATGTACTCTTCACATCAGAAGATGATTTCCATACTCTCGAGGAACCGCCGTGGCCTACGTCATCACCCAGAACTGCTGCAAGGACGCCTCGTGCATCGCGGCCTGCCCGGTGGACTGCATCCGCCCGAGCGAGGGCGACGACGGCACCCAGATGCTGTTCATCGATCCCGAGACCTGCATCGATTGCGGCGCGTGCGCGGACGAGTGCCCGGTCGACGCGATCTACTCCGAATACGATCTGCCGCCGGACCAGGAGCGGTTCCGGGAGCTCAATGCCGCCTATTTCCAACGACATCCACTCGAGATCGGTGACATCACGGTCCCGGTTCAGCGTGCTGCCGTCGCACCCGGCACCCTGCGGGTGGCGATCGTCGGGGCCGGTCCCGCGGCCTGCTACGCCGCCACCGAGCTGCTCGGCATCGACGGGGTCGAGGTCGACATGTTCGACCGGCTGCCCACCCCCTACGGCCTGGTGCGCTTCGGGGTGGCGCCGGACCATCAGCGCACCAAATCGGTGGTCCGGGTGTTCGACAACGCCTTTCGGACCGAACGTTTCGGCTGCCATCTCGCGGTGGAGATCGGCGCCGCGCTGACTCACCAGGACCTGCTGACCCACCATCACGCCGTGATCTACGCCGTCGGCGCCCCGGACAGCCGCGAGCTCGGCATCCCCGGCGAGCAGCTGCCCGGCCATCACGCGGCCGCTGATTTCGTCGGCTGGTACAACGGGCATCCCGACCACGCCGCGCACCGGTTCGATCTGACGACCCGGCGGGCGGTCGTCGTCGGCAACGGCAATGTGGCACTCGATGTCGCCCGGATGCTGCTGGCCGGTCCGGCCGCCCTGGCCGCGACCGATATCGCCGACCACGCGCTGACGGCCTTGTCGGCGCAGCGGATCCAGGAAGTGGTGATCCTCGGCAGGCGCGGGCCACGCGAGGCGGCCTTCTCGGTCGGGGAATTCAGCGCGCTCGGCCATCTCGACGGAGTCGATGTCGTCATCGAGGCCGGGGATCTGTCAGCGCATCCCGACGACGACGTCGAGACCGCGGCAAAGCTGGAACTTGCCCGCGACTACGCCGACCGCCCGCCGACTCCGGGGAACAAGCGCATCGTCTTCCGGTTCCATGCCGCCCCGGTCGAATTGGTCGGCACCGAGCACGTCGAGGCGCTGCGGGTGAGCGGCGATCCGGAGCCGATCGAGACCGCCCTGGTCTTCCGTTCGATCGGCTATCGCGGCAAGCCGGTCGACGGACTGCCCTACGACGCGCGCACCGGCACCATCCCGCACCGGGCGGGCCGGGTGATCGACGCGGACGGTGCCGCGGCGCCCGGGGTGTATGTGACCGGCTGGATCAAGCGCGGGCCGCGCGGAGTCATCGGCACGAACCGCAGCTGCGCCGCCGAGACCGTCGCCGGCCTGCTGGCCGATCACGCGAACGGCGAGCTGGATCGACCCGTCGCGAATCGCCAGGCCTTGCTCGAGCTCATGACCGGCCGGGGGCTCACACCGGTGGACTGGCCGGGCTGGCGCGCGATCGATGCCGCCGAGCGGGACCGCGGCGCGGCGCAGTCCCGCCCGCGGGTCAAACTCGTCTCGGTCGAGGAACTCCTCGATACCGCGCGCCGCAGGCCACAGGTCCTGGCCTAGTTACTCGCGGGCCCGCCACACGGTGACGACGAGGGAGGCAAGGTCCAGGGCCGGGCTCAGCCCGACCTTGCCCGCCGCCGCGCGCTCCTGGAAGGCCTGGACAACCTTGTCCGGGTCGTCGTCGAGTTCGTAGACGGCCAGGTAGCTCTGCCCGGTGGAGCCGGCGCCCGGCAACTGCGCGGGGACCCGCCCGTAGCGCTCGCCGGCCACCACGCCCGGTACCGCGAGCACCTCATCGAGGTGCACGGTGTCGTACCACTCGTTGAACTCGGTGTCCTGACCTGCCACCGGATTCGAGAACACGAGCATCTTCGATCGGGCCATCGCCGTTCCCCTTCAGGGTCGAGAATCGAACTTTTTCACTGAAAGAACCAGCGTCTCACAAGGAGTTGATCATGACCAGTGGTACAGATCGCCGGGAATCCACCGAAACCATCGCGGCGACGAACTCGCCATCGACCGCCGCGGCGCGGTCACCGTCGTCCTGCTCGATCGCCCCCAAGGCCCGAAATGCCTTGACCGACAGAATGCTTCGCGGCATCGGTGCGGCGGTCCTGGCCGCTGAAGCGGGCACCGGCGGCCGGGTCCTGGCAGAACCGCTGAGCCCGTCAGGAGCAACCGCTGCCACTGCCCGGCGGGCGGCGCGGCGAGATCGCCCTGCCGGTACAGCTTTCCATCGGAACCGACGTAGTTGCCGGTCTGCGGGTCGTACTCGGCCAGGCCCACCCCGATCCGCGACGGCACGGCATTCGACGGCCGCTCGGCCGGTGGCGGCACCGGCCGGGTGTCAGGGGGCACCCCCTGCTCCTCGAGGCCCGGATCACGGGGATACGGACCGGTTTCCGGCTGGGTGCCGGCCAGTGGGACGTACTCCTCGTCGCTGTTGCACAGGGCGGCCGTCGCCGCCCGCTTCCCCGGGCGCGCGGCACACGGGATGTTGCGGGCGCCACGCACCCCGATGTCGGAGTTCTGGGGCAGCTTGCAGTACATGCCGTCCGGGGTGTCGATGGTGTCGGTGTCCTCCGGCGAGCGCCAGGCGGTCGGCGGCAGGAAGCCGACGGTGCAGGTCACCGGATCGGACAGGTTGCCGAACCGGAAGTCACCGAGGCCGAGGCCCGAGGCGTTGCGGGAGGGCTGGACCGCCTGGATCATCGAAACCGCCGGGGGCAGCAGGACGAGGATCTGTTCGAGGCCCGCGTTGTAGGTCACCGCCAGCTGCCCGATCGAGGTCAGGTTCGCCAGCAGTACCGGCAGGGTCAGCTCGACGGAGCCGAACAGCGCGCCCACCTCGTTCGCGAAGGCGGGCCCGGTCCGCAGCAGCGACCGGACCTGCGGGTCGTCGGCGACGAGTTGTCCGGTGACACCGGCCAGACTGCGGGTCCACAGCTGGATGGCATCGGTGGTGCGGGCCTGTGCGTCCAGCAGCGGCACGCTGTCTATGACCAGCGCCGCGGTCGAATCCGACACGGAATCAAGGCTTTTCGTAATCGTCCCGGCGGAGGCCAGCAACGAATCCAGGTCGGGCCCCGCACCGTTGACGCCCTGGAACAGCCGGTCGAGCAGGTCGTGCAGCCGATCGACGGGAATGGTCCCGACGAGGGCGCTGAGCCGGTCCAGCATCGGGCCGACCTGCTGGGGCACGGTCGCGTCGGCGGCCGCGATCACCGACCCGTCCCGCAGGTAGGGCCCGGCATCGGTGCGGGGCCGCAGGTCGACGTACTGCTCCCCCACCGCCGAGACGCTGCGCACCTGCGCTTCGAGATCGGCCGGAATCGGCCGCGCGGCAGCCACGGTCATGGTCGCCCTGACCCCGGTCGCGGTCAGCTCGACGGCGGTGACCTTGCCGACCTGCACCCCGCGATAGGTGACATTGCCGAACCGGTACAGGCCACCGGATTCGGGCAGCTCGAGGTACACGGTGTGCGTTCCCACGCCCAGCAGCGCGGGCAGCCGCACATACACCGTCAGCAGCACCGTCAACCCGATCACCGACAGCACCGCGAAGATCACCAGCTGGGCGCGGACGAATCTCGACAGCAGCATCAGCGTTCTCCCGGAACGGGTTCCACGCCGACCCCCAACGGGTTGGTGGTCGGCCGGGCATAGCCGGGGTCACCCACGGCCGCCTGGACGACGGCCGTCGGGTCACCCCACGGTGTGCCGAGCAGCAGTTCCCGGCGCAGGCGCGGCACGGTGAGGTCGACGGTGGCGTGCAGATTGAGATAGTCGCCGCGCACGGCGCGATCGATCACCGACTGCCCGTAGGGATACACCGTGGTGTAGGCCAGGGCGGCGTCGATGCGCGGGCCGACATCGGCGAGCGCGCGCAGGGTCGGTTCGAGATTGCGCAGGTTGGTCACCAGGTCCGACTTCACCTCGGTCACCACCGCATTCGCGGTGTCACCGAACACCCGCAGCCGGTCCAGCGCGGTGGTCAGGGCGGGTCGTTCGGCCAGCAGGACGTCGAGCGCGGCGGGTAGTTCCCGCAGTGCGTCGGTGAGCACGTCGCGCTGGCCGGCGAAGGTGGACGCCAGCCGTTCGAGTGCCCGCAGGGCGGCGACGATGTCGTCGCGCTGGCCCGCCAGCGTGCCCATGACGGTGTCCAGCCGGGTGAGCAGGGTGCCGATCTGCTGCTGCCGCCCGTCGAAGGCGTCGCCGAGGCCGGACACGATGTCACCGAGCTGACCGAGCCCGCCGCCGTTGAGCACCACCGACAGCGAGGCCAGGGTCTGCTCGGTCGACGGATACGTCGAAGCCCGGTCGAGTCCGACGGTGGTTCCCGGCGCCAGCGCCCCGGCGGGCGCGACACCGTCCGGCGTGTTCAGCGCGAGATGGCTGGACCCGAGCAGGCTGGTCTGGCCGATCGTGGCGACCACATTCCCGGGCACGGTGGTCTCGGGCCGGATGTCGACGTCGACCACCGCGTGCCAGCCGGCCAGCCGGATCCGGCGCACGCTGCCCACCACCACGTCGTCGACCAGCACCGGTGCATTGGCCACCAGCGTCCCGGCATCGGCGATCTCGATCGACAGCCTCGTCGACCCGGGGCCGCCGTCCGCGCCGGGCAGCGGCAGCGAATTCACGCCCTGCCAGCCACAACCGCTCAGCGACAGCAAGACGGTCGCGGCGGCCAGTGCACCGATCTGCTTGTGCCGGTGCGTGATGCGCGTCCAAGTGGTCATCGGGGTCCTCCCGGGAACAGGATCTCGGCCAGTGTCGGCAGCGGGGACGCCGGTGCCGCCGGCTCCCCGACGGCCTGCGGCACGAGGTCGGGCTCGGTGTAGATCAGGTTCTCCGGGCGCGCGGTCGGACCGAGGAGCGGATTGATCGGGAACGGCAGGTTGTTCAGCTCGGTCATGTTCAGCAGCGGCAGCACCGGGCCGAGGTACTGATGGCATTTCCGGGCCGATTCCGCCGAGGTCGTGTTCTCGATACCCGCGATCGCCGAGCACACCAGCTGCACCGGATTGGAGAAGTTGTTCAGCCCGAAGACACCCGATTCCGTGCCGGTGTCCGGGTTGTAGATGTTGTAGAAGTTGGCCATGCTCGTCGGGAAGATGTGCAGCAACTGCTCGAGGTCGTCGCGATGGTCGACGAGATTCTGGGTGACATTCACCAGTCCCTGGAGCTGCTGCCCGGCGCGGTCCCGGTTGGCCTGCACGAAGCGCTGCACCTCGGTGACCGCGTGCGCGAGTTCGGTGAGGGCGGAGTCCAGCACGGTCCGGCTGTCGTCGAGCACGCCGGTCAGGGAGGCCAGCCGGTTCTGGAATTCGACGACCTGGACATTGCTGTCCCGCAGCGCGGACACGAAACGCTGGAGATTCTGGATGATCCCGACGATGTCGCCGCTGCCGTCGGCGAGGATCCGCCCGATCCCGGACAGTTCGGTAAGCGCCTGGCGCAGTGTGTCGCCATTGCCCTCCATCGCGTTCGCGGCGCTGTCGACGAACTGCCCGAGCGAGCTGGACGACAGTTCGCGGCCGGGACCCAGATCGGTGGCGAGGCGGGTCAGCTGCGTCTTGATCTCGTCCCATTCGACCGGTACCGCGGTGCGTTCGAGCGGGATCGTCGCACCGTCGGCCAGCCGTGGTCCGGTGTCGCGGTAGGCGGGGGTGAGCTGGACGTAGCGGGAGTCGACCAGGCTCTGCGCGATGATCACCGCGCGGGCGTCGGCGGGCACCGGCACCGCGCGGTCGACCGCGAGCACGAGTTCGGCGGTGGTGCCGTGCGGTTCGATCGACACGATCGAACCCACCTTCACCCCGGACACCCGGACGTCGTCGCCGGGGTAGATCGCGGTCGCGGAGCTGAACACGGCCCGAACTGTGTACGGCCCGAACAGGTTCCGCCATCCCACGAACGCTCCCGCGAGCAGCGCCGCGGCCACGACCAGGGCGGCACAGGCGCGCAGCAGGGACCGGCGGGTCATCGGGGAGCCGCCGGCGTCGGTACCGGGATCTGACTCTGCGGTTGCACACCGAAGGCCTGATCGATGAAGGGCTGGAGCAGATGTCCGTCGAGCAGGTTCACGACGAAGGCGTTGTAGAACGGACCGCCCGAGACCGCTTCCCCCTGGGTCAGTGCGACTTTCGCCAAGCCGGGCAGCGCGGCGGCGATATTGTCGCGGTTCTGTTCGAGCATGGCCACGATCGAGTTGAGCCGGTCCAGAGTCGGCGCCAGTTCGGCCTCGTTGTCGGCGACCACGCCCGAGAGCTGCGTGGCCACCGCCGAGATGTTCGCCAGCAGGTCCACGATCGCCTGCCGGCGCTGCGCGAGCACCTGGAGCAGCGAATTCGCGTCCAGCAGGAGGGTGTTCAGCCTGCTGCTGCGCTCCCCGATGATGCCGGACACCTCGGCGGTGGCGGCGAGCAGACCGCGCAGCGACTGATCGCGGCTGTTGACCGACCGGGACACCTCGGTCAGCCCGGTCAGCGCCGGGCCGAGGTGCGGCGCGATCTGGTCGAGCGTCTGTGACAGCAGGGTCAGCGAGCGATCCAGTGCGCCGGTATCGATCTCGCGCACATTTGTGGTCAGCTCACCCACCGCGTCGGTCAGCGAATACAGCGACGAGGTCCGCGCCACCGGGATCACCCGGTACGGCCGCAGCGTGCCGGCACCCCGCGAGGTGAGTTCGAGGATCCGCTGTCCGAGCAGCGAACCGGTCTTGATCCGGGCCTCGGTCTCGGTGCCGAGCACGATGTCGTCCCGGACCGCGAAGTCGACCCTGGCGTCCCCGTTGTCCAGCCGCACCCCCACGACCTGGCCCACCGTGACCCCGGACAGGACGACCTCGTCGCCCACCGCCAGCCCGCCCGCCTCCTGGAAGACCGCGCCGTAGCGCACGGTGGTCGCGAGCAGGATGAACTGCTGGGATTGCAGACCGATGGCGATCACGCACACGGCCAGCGCGATGCCGATCAAGCCCGGCCGCGCCAGGTGCGCGCCCCGATACTGCGCCATGCTCACGGGCTGCACCGTCCTGTCGTCTGCTCGATCCACGGCAGCACCAGCACCGCACCGTTCGCGTCGGTCACCCGGACGGTGATCGCGCAGATGTAGTACTGGATGAAATTGCCGTAGGCGCCGGTGCGCACGAGCTTGCGGAAGTTCTCCGGCGCGCGTGCCAGGGCCGCGTCGAGGGTGGCCTTGTCGTCGTCGACCAGCGGTGCCAGCCGGGCCAGCTCGTCGACCGTGCCCGCCAGCGGGGTTCGCGCCTGCCACAGCAGATCCGCGACCGAGGCGGTGCTGCGGTCCAGCGCGTCTATCGCGGCGCCGATCGGGTCGCGTTCGCGCGCCAGTTCGGTGGTGAGACTCTGCAGGCGGTCGAGGGTGCCTGCGAACTGGCCGCCCTCGTCGGCCAAGGTGGTCATCACCGTGTTCAGGTGGTCGATGAGCTGCTCGACCACGGCGTTGTTGCGCGCCAAGGTCGTGGTGAACGCGGCGGTCTCGGCGGTCAGCGAGCTCAGCGTGCCCTCGCGGCCCTGCACGATCTCGAGCAGTGACCAGGTCAGCGCGTTCACCTCCTGGGCGCGCAGGCCCTGCACCACCGGCTTCAGCCCGCCCAGCAGCAGGTCGAGATCCAGTGCGCTCGCGGTCCGTTCGCGCGGGATCTGCGCGCCGGCGCCGAGCCGGTCGTGCACGCCGGCGGCGTCGGTCAGTTCCAGGTAGCGGTCACCGACGAGATTCAGGTAGCGCACCGCGGCGGTGGTGCCGGTGGTCAGGGCGAGCGTGGCGTCGGCGTCGAAACCGACCAGGACGGTGTGGTCGGCGCGCAGTTCGATGCTGCGCACGCTGCCCACCTGCACGCCCGCGACCCGCACTGAGTCGCCGGTGCGCAAGCGGGACACGTCGGCGAACAGTGCGCTGTACCGCTCGGTGTCGCCGCCGCGGTACTGCCCGAACACCACCGCGAGGAAGCCGGACAGCACCACCATCACGACCGCGAAGATCCCGAATTTCACCAGTGGCGCGTTGCGGCGGCTCATCGCACACCGCCGAACAGCAGCTGGGACAGGTTGTCCACGTTGAGGATCACCGACTGATTGCCCCGCGCGAACGGGTTGGCGCCGACATCGGCGACGACGAACGGCGGCTTCTCCTCATAGCCGACCGGCAGGACCGAGCACTGCGAGCCGCCGGTCGCGGCCACCTTGGGCAGGTTCTCCGGATACCGGTAGGGGTCGATGCCCCACAGGAAGTTCGCCGAGAGCCCGAGGCCGGGCACGTCGACGGGTTTCGAGTGGGCGAGCAGGCCGAAGCCGTCGAGCGAACAGTACAGCGACTCACGGTATTCGCTGGTGAGCGCGGTGGTGGGCACCAGCAGGTCCAGGGTCCGCGCCAGCGGGGCGGCATTGGCGGCGAGCACCCGGTCGCCGGTGTCGGCGAACCCGATCAGCGAGACGAGCAGAGCGTCGAGATGGCGCTGCTCGTCGACGAGCGTGCGGCCGATCGCGGTGGCATTGTGCGCGGTATCCACCAGCGCACCGGCGGAATTCGCGTAGGCGGTGAGCACGGGTGGTGCCAGGGCGAGGTCGGTGCGCAGGGCGGGCAGCGCCGGCTCGAGCGTCGCCAGGAACTGTTCGAGGTCGCTGAGCATCGCGCCGACCTCGGCGCCTCGACCGCGAGTGGCGGTGGCGATCGCGCCGAGAGTCGCGTTCAGCTTCGCGGGCTCGACCGCAGCGAGCACCGTGGTCAATTGTTCGAAGACGGTGTTGATCTCGACGGTCACCCGGTCGGCGGTGAGTACCTGACCGGCCCGCAGCGAGCCCCCCGCCGACCGCTCGGGCGGACTCAGCTGCACGTATTTCGCGCCGAACACCGTGGTCGAGGCGATGGCGACCCGCACGTCCGCCGGGATCAGGGCGAGCGTGCCGGTGTCGACCGCCAGTTCCAGCGCCGCGGTGCCGTCGGGGCGTTCGCGGATGGTCGTGACCCGCCCGACGGTCACGCCGCGCATCTTCACGTCCGCGTCCGGATTCAGCACCAGCCCCGCGCGCTGCGCGATCACCGTCACCACAGCGGTGTCGGTGAGTCCGCCGCGAAACAGCACGACACTGCCCGCCACCACGGCGCAGGCACAGCCGATGGCGATCAACCCGGTGACGACCCGGCCCAGCATGCGTAGCATTTCGGCCCTCCCTAACCCGACAGATCGAAGTTGCCGTTGGCGCCGTAGACCGCCAGCGAGATCAGCAGCGTCACCGAGACGACCGCGATCAGCGACGTGCGCACCGCGTTGCCCACCGCGAGGCCGACACCGGCCGGGCCACCGGCGGCGTGGAACCCGAAATAGGTGTGGATCAGCAGCACCGTCAAGGCCATCAGCAGCGCCTGCGCGAACGACCAGGCCAGGTCGACGGGGTTGAGGAAGGTGGTGAAGTAGTGGTCGTAGAGCCCGGATGACTGGCCGAGCAGGAACACCGTGGTGAACCGGCTCGCCACGAACGACGCCACCACCGCGAGCGCGTACAGCGGGGTGATGGCGATCATCCCGGCGACGATCCGCGTACCCACCAGATACGAAACCGGTTCGATCGCCATCGATTCCAGCGCGTCGATCTCCTCGTTGATCCGCATCGCGCCCAGCTGCGCGGTGGTCCCGGCGCCGAAGGTCGCCGCCAGCCCGATCCCGGCCACCACCGGCGCGGAGATCCGGACGTTGATGAAGGCGGCCAGGAATCCGGTGAGCGCCTCGATGCCGATATCGCCGAGGGAGCTGTAGCCCTGCACCGCCAGGGTGCCGCCGGTCGCCAGGGTCAGGAATCCGACGATCACGACCGTGCCGCCGAAGACCGCGAGAGCGCCTGCGCCCATGCTGATCTCGGCGATGAGACGGATGGTCTCGCGCCGGTGGTGCACCGCCGCGAAGGGCGCGTAGGCCAGCGCCTTGACGGAGAAGAGGGCCTGGTCGCCGACCCGGGCCAGGCTCAGGACCGGTCGGCGCAACCGCCGCAGGGTCAGTGGATAGCGTGCGGTCAGTGTCATACGTCCCCCTCGCTCATCGCCCGGTCAGCTGGATTCCGACCGCGGTGACCACGACATTGATGACGAACAGCGACATGAACGCGTAGACCACCGTCTCGTTCACGGCATTGCCCACCGCCTTGGCGCCGCCGGTCACGATCAGCCCGCGATAGCAGGCCACCAGGCCGGCGACGAAGCCGAACAGCAGGGCCTTGACCGAGGAGATCGCCAGCTCGCCGAGTCCGGTCAGCAGCGTGATACCCGCGGCGAACGCACCGGGATTCACGTCCTGGACGAATACCGAGAACGTGTAGCCGCCCATGATCCCGATCAGGCAGACGAGACTGTTGAGCAGCAGCGCGACCAGTCCGGAGGCGAGCATGCGCGGGGTCACCAGGCGCTGGACCGGGTCGATGCCGAGCACCTGCATCGCATCGATCTCCTCGCGGATCGTGCGGGAACCGAGGTCGGCGCACATCGCGGTCGCCCCGGAGCCGGCCACGATCAGCACCGTCACCATCGGCCCGACCTGGGTCACCGCGCCGAAGGCCGCACCGGCACCGCTGAGGTCGGCGGCGCCGAGTTCGCGCAGCAGGATATTGAGGGTGAAGCTCACCAGCACGGTGAACGGGATCGCCACCAGCACGGTCGGCAGCATCGACACCCGCACGATGAACCAGGCCTGTTCGAAGAACTCCCGCGCCTGGAACGGCCGCCGGAAGGCGAACCGGACCGCGTCGGCCGACATCGCGAACAACCCGCCGACCGCCGTCAGCGGCCCGGTTGCCTTGGCGGCCACCGTGCGTCCCCAGCGGGAGGTGCCGGAGCTCATCGGGCACCCGGTACGTCCGGCCCGGGCCGGTGCCGATCGCCGGCGGCGAACGGACCTGTGGCACATCGCACCGGATAGTCGAGGCGCTGGTCCTCCACCGGCCACAGGGAGATCGCCAGATGCTGGAGTGCGAGCACAGTCCGCGTCAGCACGAGCTGGACCCGCTGATCGCGCGCGATGCGCCGGGCGACCGCGCCGGTACGCATGTCAGTCGCTCGCGGGCAACGGCTCGGCACCCTTGAGTGTCAGCCGGACCGTGCCGATACTGAGCGCCCCGGCGCCCGGCTTGGTCACCAGGATCTCGGCGCCGGCGCCGTCGACGTAGCGCTTGCCGAGAACGTTCCCGTCGGCGAAGTCGACGTGCAGGGTCGCCCCGGCGGTGACCGTGGTCCCCAGCGGCACCATCGGCACACCACCCGCGCGCAGATCGTCGAGACTGTCCGCCGGACGGACCACGATGACTTCGGTGTCACAGACCTGACTGCGTAGCCGCGTACCGCTGGTGACCATTTTCGACCTCCCTACCCGCCCACACCGACCTGCGGTATCGGCATTTCCGTTGGTGAGAATAGCATATTCATATGACGCTCATCATGATTCTTCCAGCAGAACCGGCTGCACGGGCGCAGTTCGGCCCGCCGTGAACCGGCGCCGCCCACAGCACCTCGACCGCCGGATGCAGGGCGATTCGCCGCCGAGCGCACAGCACGGTGATAACGTAATTCTCGCAATCAGAGAAGGCGTAAATCGCGCGGATCCACTCCGATACCGCGGACTCGGCGTTGACGATCGACCGGAAGTGGAAGCAACACAATGGAACTCGACGAGCACAATGCCGACGCTCTGCACCTCGAGGCACTGGAGGCCGAACAGGCGGCGATCGCGGCCGAAGCGACCGCCGAGGCCGCCCGCGCCCGGGCGCGAGCGGCCCGGCTTCGCCGCCGGGCCGCGGCCACCGCTGATCGCACCCCGGCCGACCCACTTCCCGCCGACTGCCCGCCGACACCCACCGACAACGGAACCGAGTCCCCGGCACCGAATCTCGCCCGTTCACGGCACCGCACGGTGGTGGCCGCGGCAGCCCTGACACTGATCACCGCCGTCGGCGCGAGCGGGTATCTCACCTGGCACCACCATCGGACCGCCGGCACCACGGAACGGGCCGCGGAGTTCGCCGCGGCGGCCGAGCAGGGTGTCGTCGCGCTGACCTCGCTCGACTTCAGCCGGGCCCACCAGGATGTCCACCGGGTCCTCGAGCTGTCCACCGGCGCCTTCCGCAGCGACTTCGAAGGCCGGGCACAGGATTTCACCGCGGTGATCCAGCAATCCAAAGTCGCCACCGAAGGGCGCGTGACCGCCGCGGCAGTCGAGTCCATGACCGAGACCTCCGCGGTCGTGCTCGTCGCGGCCACCTCGCAGGTCACCAATTCCGCCGGTGCGCAACAGGAACCGCGCACCTGGCGCCTCAGCGTCACGGTGGCCCGCGACGGCGACCGGCTCAAGATGTCGAAGGTCGAGTTCGTCCCATGAGCACCGATTCCCCCACAGCACGGCAGCAGACCCGGCGCAATCGGCTCATCGCCGGGTTGCGCGGCGCCGCCGGTCACCTGCGCTCGGATGCGCGCGTCGCCGTGCTCATCGCGGTGGCGGCTACGGCGGTGATCGCGGCGGTCGCGCTGTGGTCGGTGCAGTACCGCCCGGACAGCGCGGTGGACACCACCGCCAAGCAGGCGGCAGTCGAGGCGGCCACGACCGGAACCGTCGCACTGCTCTCCTACAAGCCGGCCACGATCGACCAGGATTTCGCCGCCGCCCGAACCCATCTCACGGGCGACTTCCTGGCCTACTACAGCCAGTTCACCCAGCAGATCGTCGCACCGGCGGCCAAGGAGAAGTCGGTGACCACCGCCGCGGCCGTCGTGCGGGCCGCGACCGCGGAGATCGGCCCCGACCGGGCGGTGGTCCTGGTGTTCGTCAACCAGACCACGACCAGTGCCGACAAGCCCGACCCGGCGATCACGGCGAGCAGTGTCCGGGTCACGCTGACCCGGGTCGACAAGGCCTGGCGCATCTCCTCGTTCGATCCTGTCTGACGACCCGGCCCGCCGCACCGCAGCGGATGCCGATCTCCGCCGTCAGCGCGGTGCGGCGGGCGTCGAGTCCGCACGCGCGACGATCCGGCGGGCGTGACTCAGAATGGGCGCGTCGACCATCCGTCCGTCGACCGCGAAGACTCCCCGCGAATGCTGCGCGGTGGCGAGCACGCGCCGCGCCCACTCGACTTCGCGCGGGTCGGGGCGGTAGGCGTCGGCGATGACCGGGACCTGTGTGGGGTGCAGGGCCACCTTGATGTCGAATCCGGACGCGACGGCGTCCTCGGCTTCGGCGGCGAGCCCGTCGAGATCGGGAATGTCGAGGAAGACACCGTCGACGGCGAGCTTGCCCCCGGCCTTCGCCGCGATCAGCGTCGTCGCGCGCAACTGCCGGGCGACATCACGATAGGTGCCGTCCGCCCGCCTGGACGAGCTGCCGCCCAGGGCGGCGACCAAGTCTTCGGCACCCCACATCACCGCGACCACCCGCCGGGCCGCGGCGATCTCGCCCACCCGCCGGACACCGGCCGGGGTCTCGACCAGCGCGATGATGTCGTAGCCGGCCAGCAGCGCAGGCAGGTCACCGGTTTCGGCTTTCGGGAGCATGAGGACCCGATAGGGCGTCTGCGCGAGCACGCGCAGGTCGAGCTCGACCTGCCGCGAATCGAGCGGGTTGATCCGGACGACCGTCCGCGCGGGATCCAGCCGACAGTCCCGGATCGCCTCGCGCGCGGCGGCTTTCGCGTTCGCGCCGACGCCGTCTTCCAGGTCGAGGATGACCACGTCCGCACACGCCGCCGCCTTGGCGAACCGCTCGGGCCGATCCGCCGGGCAGAACAACCACACCGGCCCCGACGGTTCCCAGCTCATCGGTGGCCTCCGCGTGCAGAGCCGGCGCTCTCCGGTCGGCGGTGGACTTCGACACATCGTTCCATGCCACAGACGATAACGTCATTCTCGCTGTTATAGCAACCTTTTTCGCACGAGATGCCCGGCATTGATCCCACCTTCGGCGATACAGTGGAAATGACGCTCTCCGATTGTCGAGAGAGATGGAACCATCATGCGAACCCGAATCGACCCCCGCGACACCGCAGGCCGTTCCGGCCCACCCCGCAGCCGTCGCACCCGGCCGTCGCCCGCACCCGTCGAGCCGGCGACGCCGACCACGCGCGTGACGGTGCGCCAAGCGCTCGACTTCTTCGAGAAGTGCCCGGCGTGCGACTACCCCGCCGAGGCGACCGAGACCGTCGCCGTCTTCGGCGACGGGCGCATCGACACGACACTGCAGCCGACGTGCGGGCTTCCGTGCGGCTGGCGCGGAACGCCACGCCAGGGCCGCCGCCGGTGAGACGGTCGGCTCCGAGGACGGCGAGCCGGGCGCCGATCCCTCAGCGCCCGCTCACGGTCGGCGTGGCGACACCGACCCGCAGCGTCACCCGATCCTGATAGAACGCCACGTGCCCCCGCAACCGCGCGACCTGCGGGGCCGGGTCCTCATAACTCCACACCAGCGGTTCACCGCCGTCACCCGCGAAACGCCAGTAGGTCGCCACACCCTTGAACGGGCACGTGCTGCTGTATCCCTCGGCGCGAGCCAACGGCACACGGACATCGGCCAGTGGCACATAGAAGACGAGGCCGTGGTCCTGCTCGTCGACCAGCTGGGCCCTGGTCGATTCCGCGATCAGCAGCCCGTCCAGATGCACGGTGACGAGATTGCGCCGGGCGTGGATATCGACGCGGTAGTCGGGGCGGTCGAGGAATCCTCGGAGTCCGGTCATCGGCGATCTCCTGTCAGAGCCGGGCCGCCACGGGCACGGTGTCGTCGTCGGCGCGCAGGCCGCGGATCATCGCTTCCTGCGTGAAAGAGGCGAGCAGGCGGCCGTCCTCGGTGTGCACCAGACCGTGCACGCACGACATTCCGGCCCCGACCTGGATGCTCTCGTGGGAATACAGCAGCCATCCGTCCCATCCGGCCGGTTCGTGGAACCGCACCGCGACGGTCATCACCGCGGTCGACAGGCTGTGATGCGCCTGTGCGGTGCCGACGCCCGGATGAGCGCGCAAAGTCGTGGAGACCGACAGGTGCCCGGTGAAATGCGCCAGCAGCGCCTTGGCCAGGTCGTCGCGCTCGGGCACCGGGTCGTAGCGCACCCAGGCGTGCAGTTCCGGCGGCCCGATCTCGCCGGGATCGTTGACATCGGCGACCCCGACGATGCGCAGCTCCCGGCCGGCCATCGGCATGTCCGCGGGCAGTGCCGCCGCCGGTCCCGGTACCGCTGGACGCGGAACATGGTGGCGCACAACATCCGCCGCCGGTACATCGGCCAGGACCGAAACGGTGGCGCACCGACGGCCCGCCTGCTCGACCGCGACGACAGCACCGGCCATGGACCGGCCACGATGAGTCACCTCGACCTCGAACCGCACCGGTGCCGCGGGGTCCACCGCCCGGGTGAAGACCGCGTGCGCGGAGCGAATCACTTTGTCCGGCAGCGTCTTTGCGGTCGCGACCAGGGATTGAGCCAGCAACTGGGTGCCGTCCACCACGTGTCGCGAACCACCGTCGCTGACACCGGTGAAGCCGGTCGGGCCCGCGGGTTCGACATCGAATATCCGCAGCATCCGCGACACGGACGACTCCGGCGAGGTCTGCTGCTCTGGGGTGATCGCCATCTGGGCCTCTCGCCTACCTCGGCATCCCTCGCCACCACAACATCCGCGATTGCTGGGCGAGAATGCCATTCTTACAATACGGTAATGCATACTCCACACAGTCGCCAGACGGAAACGGAGGCACCGCGTGTCGATCCGTCATGACCCACCCCACCGCACCGCGGGCGACCGCGGTGAGCAGCCCGCCTGGAAGCAACGCGCCGTCGAGCGGTCACTGCGCACCGCGACCCAGCGAGCGGGCGAGCGCGTGCAGCGTTTCCTGGACGCCGCCCAGGCCATCATCACCGAGCGGGGCACGACCGACTTCACGGTCCAGGAGGTCGTCGACCGCTCGCGACAGTCCCTGCGCAGCTTCTACCTGCAGTTCGACGGCAAGCACGAACTGCTGCTCGCCCTCTACGAAGACGCCGTGGCCCGGACGACGACCCAGATCCGCGCGGCGACCGCAGGCCGCACCGATCCGCTCGACAAGCTGCGCACCGCGGTGGTCCTGCTGTTCCAGCTCTGCCGCCCCGACCCCGACGCGCACCGGCCGCTGTTCTCCGAATTCGCGCCGCAACTCAGCGGATCCGATCCGGCCGAGGTCCGATCCGCCCACGCCGCGCTGTTCACGATGTTCGCCGAACTGATGACCGAGGCGAGCGCCGCCGCCCGGCTGCGCGGCGACCTGCACCCACGGCGGATGGCCGCCATGACGATGCACATGGCCATGACCCCGGGCGCCTCCGTCGGCGAGGGACGGCCGCTCACCGCCGAGGAGATCTGGCACTTCTGCGCCCGTGGCATCGAAGCACCAGCAGAGTGACAATCGTATTCTCCAACTGGAGAATACGATTTACACTAGCGTCATGCCCGATATGTGGAACGACCTACTCTCCTGCTTCGACCTGAAACCCGCGGTCGGCATCGACAACATCGCCCTGGTCGGCGAGAACCAGACCCTGCCGTATCACCGCGTCTTCGGCGGTCAGGTCCTCGGACAGCTGATGGTGGCGGCCCGGCTCGCGTTTCCGGACAAGGCGGTGAAGTCACTGCACACCGTCTTCACCCGGGAAGGGCAGTCGGACACCCCGATCCGGTACCACGTGAACCCCCTGCACGAAGGCCGCTCCTTCGCCACCGCTGCGATCCTCGCGTGCCAGGGCGAGCAGGTGATCGCGACAGCCATTGCCTCGCTGCATGTTCCCGAGGAGGGCTCGCAGCGCCAGAGCCTGCCCGCGGTCGGCCCCCTGCTCGGTCCCGAGTATCGGGTGGAGTTCCCGCTGCTGCCGTGGGAGGCCCGCGCGACCGACGACCTCGACAGCACCGCCGTCGCGGCACCGGACTACACGCTGTGGATGCGCACCCCGCCGGTCGAGCCGGAGCTGGGCGCGGCGCTCACCGCCTACGCCACCGATCTGACGCTGATCGGCACCGCGCTGCGGCCCGAGGAGGGAATCAGCCAGTCCGGCAACGGCACCCGATTCCTGTCCGCGGTCACCACCCACACGCTGTGGTTCCACCGGCCCGTTCGCAGCGACGCCTGGCAGGTGCTGCGCCAGCACAGCCCGATCCTCGCCGACGGTCGGATCTTCGGCCGCGGTGACGTCATCACCGAAGACGGACAGCTGGTGGCCTCCTACGCCCAGGAGGCGATGTTCCGCCTGCGGTCGTGAGGTGGACGCACGGTCCGGGCCGCCGGTGCCTGACACCGAGGTGGCCCGGACCGGCAGCTCAGTGCCCGCTGTACTCCGCGACCAGGTCGCGCCGCAGGATCTTCCCGGTGGGCGTGGCGGGCAACGAGTCCCGGAAGACGACCCGGTCCGGGGTTCGCGAGCCGCGCAGGCCCGCGCGGGCGAAACCGCGCAGCTCCTCCGGATCCGGCGCGTGGTCACCACCGGGTACGACGACCGCCACGATGATCTGGCCCCACTGCACGTCATCGATACCGATGACCGCGACCTCGCGCACCTGCGGATGCTCCACCAGCACATCCTCGATCTCGGCCGGGGCGATGTTCTCGCCGCCGCGGATGATGGTGTCGTCGGAACGCCCGCCGATATACAGGAATCCGTCGCTGTCGAGGACAGCCACGTCCCTGGTCGGGAACCAGCCGTTCGCGTCGAGGACGGAGCCGATGCCGGTGTAGCGGCCCGACACCTGCGCCCCGCGGACGTAGAGCTCACCCGTCGCGCCCGCGGGCAGCACGGTGCCGTTCTCGTCACGGATCTGCAGTTCGATGCCGGGGACGGGGGTACCGACCGAACCCAGCCTGCGCGCCAGCGCGGGGTCGTCGGCGGCCAGAGCCGCGCGGTGGTCGTCGGGCCCGAGAACCGCGATGGTGGAACTGGTTTCGGTCAGGCCGTAGGCATTGACGAAGCCGGTGGCGGGCAGCAGCCGCAGCGCGGTCCGCAGCAGCGGCAAGGCGACCTTGGAACCGCCGTAGGCGAGAGTGCGCAGGGAGGGCAGCGTCGCGCCGGTGCGCTCGAGTTCGGCGACGATGCGAGCGAGCATGGTCGGCACGACGGTCGCCGTAGTCACCGACTCCCGGCGCACCGCGGCGACCCAGGCGGCGGCGTCGAACGTGGGCAGATACACCACTTTCCGGCCGGCGTACAGGTGCGACATCGCGGCGCCGACCCCGGCGATGTGATAGGGCGGCACGCACACCAGTGCCGCGTCCTGCGGTGCGGCGGAAGCGAAGTCGACCGTGCCGGTGATGTAGCTGACCAGGTTGTTGTGGGTGAGTTCGACCGCTTTGGGCGTCGAGGTCGTCCCGGAGGTGAACAGCACGACCGCCACCTGCTCGGGGTCCGCGTCCACGGTAGCGGGTTCGGCGGTGGTGGCCAGCGCCAGGAACTGTGGCGAACGCAGCACGGTGACACCAGAACCGGATACCTCGCGCACAACGATGTCGTAGTACTCGTCGTCGCACACGAGCAGCGGCGCGTCCAGCCGGGCGATGAGCGCGCCGAGCGCCTCGGCGCCGAGGCGGTAGTTCAGCGGCGTGAACGGTACCGCCGCACCGGCGGCGGCGAACAGCAGCAGCGGCAGCAGATGCCCGCCGGTCCCCACATAGGCGAGGCTGCGGGCCCCGGAACCGGTCAGCACCGCGGCGCCGCCTTGGCACAGCACGCTCAATTCGGCTGCCGTCCACTGTGTCTCGCCGCAGGCCACCGCACAGCGGTCCGGGTCGTTCGACGTGGCCATGTCCAGCAGCAGCGAAATGCTCATGTCGCACCCTCTCCACGCGCACCGCCCGGCGGCATGCCGAGACCGCCACGATGCTGCGATATCCCATTCTCCAGATCGGAGAATAACATATTCACCAATGCCGTCGGCGAGCGAGAAGGTGGTGGAGACCGTGATCCGTGTGGTGCCTTCCGGCGGAAAGCCGGTGGCTCACCCGATCTGGACGAGATCTGTTGCGCCCCACGTTCCGGTGACCAGAAGTTCACCGCAGCGGAACCGCTCACTCGTCTCCCCCGCGACCGCAGGAAGACCCACCGCCGTCAGCGCACAGTCCTTGAACGTCTGTGCCGCGACGCTGATCCGGTGGTGCACGGTGTCGAGCCTGCTGTCCAGGCTCGCGGGGACGGAATCTCCCCACACCACGACTTCGGCGCGGCCGTGATCCAGGCAGTCGAGCAGACCACGACGGACTCGCGCGTCGGCGGTGAACAGGTCGGCGGCGACGGCCAGTGCGTGCGGCCACGGATCATGCGCCGCCGCGGCGAGCGAGGTGTCCAGATCGAGCACGCTCGCGCCGAGGATCTCCACCGACCCGCCGTCGCGGGTATCCGCCAGCACCACGGTGACTTCCCAGCCCGCCATCGTGCGGTCACACAACCAGCCGCCCGCGTGGCGCACCACATCGGCGGCCGTGCCGGCCACGACCGCGAGGCGGTAGCGCAGATTGTGCCGCCGGATCTCGGCCCGCCGCCTCGGCGCCGATCCGCCCGCGGCGCCGCGAAAGTCCTGCGCAGTCATGCGATTCCACCTCTCTGCATCACACTCTCCGATTGTGAGAAGTATATTCTCACGTGAGTAGAATTGAACCACCAATGGCGTGCGGTTGCTCCCGCGCCGGAGAGGAGGCCGACATGGCTCTGCCCCCGCTACCCGAGGACCAGTGGGACGACGAGGTCGACGCCGCGCTGGCGCGCATGCTGCCCCCGGAGCGCCGCACTCCGGCCCAGGCGGGAAACGCCTTGTCGGTCCTGGTCCGCCATCCCCGGCTGACCCGCGCCTTCCTCGGGTTCAACACGCACCTGCTGTTCGGCTCCACTCTCGAACCCCGGTTGCGTGAGCTGGCCGTGCTGCGCGTGGCCCACCGTCGCGACTGCGCCTACGAATGGCACCATCACGCCGAGATGGGGCGGGCCGCGGGATTGACCGACGCCGAGATCGACGCGGCGCGCCGGGTCGGCACCGCGCCAGGGGAATTCGATCGCCTGGTCCTCGACGCCGTCGACGAACTGGACGAGAAGTCCGCGCTGTCCGACGAGACGTGGACCGCGCTCGGCGCCCGGCTGGACGACCGTCAACGGATGGATTTCGTCTTCACCGTGGGCTGCTATACGACATTGGCCATGGCGTTCAACACCTTTGGTGTCGCACTGGACGAGACCGCGGGCCGCCCGCGGCACTGAGACCGGAAGCGGGGGGGGGGGCCGGGCGGCCGCCGCCCCCCCCCCCCCCCCCGCGCGGGCGCGCCGCGGCGGCCGGGAAAACAAAAACAAGACAACCACCGAACAAAAAAAAAC
>NZ_JBHVHX010000004.1:328300-346174 GCF_042799895.1 Nocardia sp. NPDC057663
TTTATCACGTTCTTGTCTGTCTCTGTCGGCGTCGACGGGGCCGGCGGGGAGGTGTTCGCCGCCCCGCGGCCCCCCCCCGCGGCGCGCCCGCACCCCTGTCCCGGTCAGGCCCGGGGCAGACCGAGTATCCGCTGGGCGATGATGTTGCGCTGGATCTCGGAGGTGCCACCGGCGATGGTCCCGGAGAAACTGCGCAGGTAGCGCTCGAACCAGCCACCGGAGAAGTTCTCCAGATTCAGCGGATTCGGCGGCGAGGTCACCGCCGGGTGCGCCAGCCCGTCCGCGCCGACGGCGTCGAGTGCCCGCTCGGCGGCCGACTGCACCGCCTCGGAGCCGAGCACCTTCAGTACCGAGAGCGCGGGCACGTCCTGTTCACCCCGCGACTCCCGCGCCAGCGCGGCCGAGCCGAGCAGGCGCAGCGCGTAGCTGTCCATCACCAGGCGCGCGTAGGCGTCACGGTCGAGTTCGGTGCGCGGGCGGAAGTCGGCCAGGAGGTCTTCGAGCCGATCCGCGAATCCCAGCCACAGCAGGGTGCGTTCGTGCCCGAGCGACCCGTTGGCCACCGACCAGCCCTCGTTCTCGGGTCCGACCCGGTTGGCCACCGGCACCCGCACACCGTCGAAATAGACCTCGTTGAAGTCCAGGTCGTCGGGCGCGCAGGCCGACGGGAACGGCCGCCGCGTGACGCCAGGGGCATCGGTCGGGATCAGCAGCACGCTGATCCCCTTGTGCTTGGGGGCATCCGGGTCGGTGCGCACGAAGGTGAGCAACACATCGGCGTGGTGGGCGCCGGAGGTCCACACCTTCTGCCCGTCCACCACATAGTGGTCGCCGTCGCGGATCGCCCTGGTCCGCAATCCGGCCAGGTCCGACCCGGCGCCCGGCTCGCTCATGCCCAGTGCGGCGGTGATCTCGGCCCGCAGAATCGGGATCGCCCACTGCCGCTGCTGTTCGGCGGTGCCGAACGACAGCAGCGAGGCGGCGATGATGCCGACGCCCTGCGGATTGAAACTGTGATAGATCCGCCGCTTGGACAGCTCCTCGTGAAAGACGTACTGCTGCAGCACCGAGGCGTCGCGGCCGCCGAATTCCGGGGCGTTGCCGGGCAGCAGCCACCCGTTGTCGAAGAGCAGCCGCTGCCAGCGCCGAGCCCAGTCCGGTACGTGCGCACTGGATTCCGAACGCTGCGCCGCCTCGTCCTCGCCGGGCAGGTGCTCGGCGAGGAAGGCGACGAACTCCGCGCGGAACGACTCGACGTCGTGATCAAAGCTGAGTTGCACGGTATTCCTCCGTCACGAGTGCTCGGTGCTCGGCGGCGCCGCCGAGCAGCAGCTCCCCCGCCTTCGCGCGTTTGAGCGCGAACTGCAGGTCGTTCTCCCAGGTGAAGCCCATGGCGCCGAAGAGCTGGACGCCGTGCCGGAACACCAGCGACTGGCACTCGCCCGCCGCGGCTTTGGCCATCGAGGCCGCCAGCCGCCGCCGTGGATCGTCGGCGGCCAGACACAGCGCGGCGAAGAATCCCAGTGCCCGCGCCCGTTCGATCACCACGTGCATATCGGCCGACTTGTGCTGCACCGCTTGGAACGACCCGATCGGCACCCCGAACTGGGTGCGGCCCCGCACATGGTCGAGTGCCATGTCCAGAATCCGGCGGCAGGCACCGACCGTGGTCAGCGCCAGTCCGGTGAGCGCGACCTGACGGGCGCGCGCCACCTCGACCTCGACCCGGTCGGCCCGGCTCACCGCGACCCCGTCGAAGGTGACCTCGGCCAGATGCAGCACCGGATCGAAAACCGGTGTGCGGCGGGTGATCACCGCCTCGGCGCCGACCACGAACACCCCGGCGTCGGTGACCACCGCGAGCTGTTCGGCCCGGTCGCCGTCGAGTACCTGCCCGGCGGTGCCGGACAGCCGCCAGCCCGCGCCGTCGCGGGCGGCGGTGACCCCGCCGTACACCGCCGCACCCGGCCGGTCGAGGCGTCCCACGCCCGGCACCAGCGGCGCGAACTGGGTCATCGTCGCGAGGAACGGCGTCGGGTCGGTGGCCCGGCCCAGTTCCTCGCAGACGATGCCCAGCTCGACCGCGGCACCGGGCTCGGTGAGTTCGGTCCAGCCGAGACCGACGTAGGTCTGCCACAGGGCGGCGGGGTCGGCGCCCTTGTCCGCGATGTCCCGGATCAGGGACGGCGGGCACTCCTTGGCCGCGACCTCACGCACGATCTCGCGCAACAGCCGCTGCTCGGAGTCGAACTCGAACAGCATCGCTTCGGCTCCGCTACTTCAGCATGCTGCCGGCGTCGACCGGCAGCGAGACGCCGGTGATGAACCGGGCCTCGTCGGAGACCAGGTAGAGCACCGCGTTGCTGACGTCCACCGGATCCACCCACGGCGTGGGCAGGGTGTGGAACATCCGGCAGATCGGCTCGAGGTCGACCGGGCCCGGGTTCTCCAGGTCGGGCCGGAACAGCTTGTAGGTGCCCTCGTTGAGCAGCATGGAGGTGCTGACGTGGGTGGGGTGCACCGAGTTGACGCGGATGGACTGGTGCCCGTGCTCCACGGCGAAGGTGCGCATGAGCCCGACCACGCCGTGCTTGGCCGCCACATAGTGGCCGACGTTCGGGTAGGCCTTGAGGCCACCCACCGAGCCGGTCAGCACGACCGCGCCGCCACCGGCCGCGACGAGGTGCCCGACACCGGCTTTCACGGTCTTCCAGACGCCGCCGAGGTTGACGGCGATCATGTCGTCCCACAGCGTCTCGTCGAGGTCGGCCAGTGCGCCGCCCTCGTTGCCGATGCCGGCGTTGGCGACGATGATGTCGAGCTTGCCCAGCTGCTCGACGCCGCTGTCCACCGCGGCTTTGAGCGCGTCGTAGTCACGCACGTCCACCTCGGCGGTCACCACGCGCCTGCCTTCGGCCTTCACCAGTTCCGCGGTCTCGGCCAGGTCCTCGGGCGTGGACATGGGGAAGGGCACGTTGTCGAGCTGCTTGCAGACATCGATGGCGATGATGTCGGCACCCTCCTGTGCCAGCCGTACCGCGTGGCTGCGGCCCTGGCCGCGTGCCGCGCCGGTGATGAAGGCGACTTTGCCGTCGACTCGTCCGGTCATCGTGAACCTCTTTCTTCTGGGAAACCCAGCGTCCGTGGGTGATTCAGGGATTGGGGGTGAAGGTGATGTGCAGGTCGGACAGGCCGCGCAGGATGAAGGTCGGCTCGTAGCGGTAGGTCCGGTCACCGGCGGGGCCGTGCTGTTCGGAGTCGATGCGGATGTCGAGCATCCGGTCCAGAATCCGCTCGATCGACACCCGCCCCTCGACGCGCGCCAGCGGGGCGCCGGGGCACGAGTGCACACCGCGCCCGAAGGCCATGTGCTCGCGGAAATTGCTGCGGCCCAGCTGGAATTCGTGGGGATTGTCGAAGCGGCGCGGATCGCGGTTGGCCGCACCGGGGCAGACCATCACCGTCGAGCCGACCGGGATGTCCACGTCACCGACGGTGGTGGCGCGCTTGGCGAGCCGGAACCCGGACTTCACCGGCGCGTCCAGCCGCAGGGTCTCCTCGATGAAGGCGGGAATCAGGCTGCGGTCCGCGCGCAGCGCCTGCTGGACGTCGGGATGATCGCCGAGGATCCGCAGGGCGGCGCTGAGCAGTTTGGCGGTCGTCTCCTGACCGGCACCGAAGAGGAAGGTGGCCGAGCGGACCACGTCGATCACCTCGGGGGTGGAGCCGTCCGGGTACTTCGCGAGCGCGAGCGAGGTCAGCACGTCGTCGCGCGGGTTGTCGCGGCGCTCGGAGATGTAGCCGACGAACTTCTCGTCGAGCCATTCCAGCGGATTGGACGCGACGATCTCGTTGTCGAGCGCCCCGACCCTGGCCCCGGGCCGCTCGGCGCCGAGCACGATCCGGAACTGCTCGTGATCCTCCTCGGGCACCCCGAGCATGTCGGCGACCACCAGCAACGAGAACGGCTTGGCGTAGTCGACGAGGAACTCCGACTTTCCCGCGGACAGGAACTCGTCGAGCTGGCGGTCGGCCAGCCGCCACATGAACTCCTCGTTCTCCTTCAGCCGGGCGGGGGTGAGCAGCCGGTTCAGCAGCGACCGCGCGTAGGTGTGCTGGGGCGGGTCCATCGTGACCATGTGCTCGTACATCGGCAGTTTCGAGCGGTGCTGCTCGAGCAGTTCGGTGATGTCGTCGCCCTCGATGGCGAAGGGCAGCGGCGGGAACGGGCCGCCGACCGAGATGGCCGAGGAGAACAGGTTCGCGTCGCGCAGCACCTCCATCGACTCGGCGTAGCCGGTCACCGCGTACACCCCGTACTGCGATTCCTGCGTGACCGGGCACTTCGCGCGCAAGTGGTCGAAATACGGGTGGGGATCGGGCACCAGGGCCGGATCGGTGAAGTAGTCGACGGTGTCGAAATCAGTCATTCGGATACTCCTCGCAAACAACAGTGGGAATGGGCACGGGCCGGTTGCCCGCCGAGATCAGGGCAGCGAGACCCGACTCGCGAGCCAGCGGCCGTCGACGAGCTGCATGGTCATCAGGACCCGGCTGCGATCGACCCGGGGGTCGGTGGCGGCGGCATTGGTGACGGTCTGGTCGATGAAGAGCAGCACCTCGACCTCGGTCTCGGTCGCCGACTTCACGGCCGCCTCCAGCACCGCGCCCTTCCCGGTCGCCTTGTTCTCCTGCAGCAGTGCGCGCAGCTGACCGCTGGAGCGGGTGTACATGTCGCGGAATTCGCCGGTCGATCCGTCGAGCACGGCGGCGAAATCACTGTCGAGGCGGCCGGAGTCGACGCTGGTCAGCGTCACCGCGTAGGCGCGGGCGGCCTGCAGTGCCGCGGCGGCGGCGTCGTCCACCGCCCGCTCCTGGCGCAGCTGCCAGCCCAGGACGGCGGCGGCGGCGACGGCGGCGACCGCGACCAGCCCGAGCGCGGGCACCAGCGCGCGGCGTGCGGAACCCAGCCGGCGCACGGCACCCGCCAGGCGCGCGGGCCGGTCGGCAGAGCGGGCTTCACCGGACGTCGTGGAGGACGAATCCGTCTTGGCGACAGACGCTTTCGGCTCGTCGTCGATGATCTCTGCGGTCTTCCGGTCGACTACTACAGTGTCGGTGTCACTCATCGTGTCGTTCCTCGCGGTAGGGATCGGGCTGGGGAGGTGGGCTGGTCCGGTCATCGCGGCGGCGCCGGAGGTGGGTCCGGTAACGGCGGGCCTGCGAAGGTGAGCGGCAGCGACAGCGCTCCGATCGGCGTCGACACCGTCTGCTGGGTGGGGCTCTCGCCGGCCGGCGGGATACCCGGTATCGCGGTGCCGGGTGGGCGGGGCGCGTTGGCGGCGCCGCGGATCAGCACCGAGGGGTCGGTATTCGGGCAGTACGTGTACACGTACGGCTCGGGGAAATCGGGCAGCGACGGCGCTCGGCGGGGCAGGTCGTAGTCACAGGAGTAGCGGGGGTACAGGTTCACCAGGCCCCAGACACCGCCGTCGTGGAAGGCGACCGCGATCGCGTCCAGGGTGGAACCGCTGCGCTCGGTCGGGAAGAAGAACTCCTGGAACGCGGGCACCCGGGCGCCGGTGATATCGGCGACCACACCGAGGTTGTCGAGGAGATTCGCGCCGGTGCCTGCGTTCTGCGCGATCACCGCGTCCAGCGCGCGCAGCGTTCCCGGCGCCGCGTCCAGCAGTGCCACGTAGCCACCGGATTTCGCGCTCGCCCCGGTCAGCACCTGGTTCAGGTCGGTGGCGAACTCGCCGAGTCCCGGGGTGAGATCACGCACGGTCCCGAGAACCTGCCTGCTGTCGCGGATCAGGCCGACGGTCTGCGGCAGCACCGCGTCCAGGGTGGAGATCAGGAAGATGCCCCCGTCGATGAGGTCGGACAGCTTTTCCGCGCCCTGCGGCCCGACCCCGAACTCGTCGACGATCGCCGCCAGCTGAGCCGGATCCACTTGGGCGAGGGTGGAATCCAGCTGTCCGAGGGTCTGCCACAGCGGGGTCGGCGTGCTGGTCCGCTCGACCGCCACCTCCGACCCGTCGGCCAGGTAGGGACCGTCGTCACGGGTGGGCCGGAAGTCCAGGTACTGCTCCCCCGCCAGCGACAGGCTCGCCACCCGGACCTCGCCGTCGGCGGGGACCGCGGTGCCCGCGTCGATCACCGCGACCGCGACGAGCCCACGCTCGGTGAGCGAGACCGACTCCACGGTGCCGATCGGCACCCCGCGCAGCGCCACGGTGCGACCGGCCAGCAGTCCCCCGGAATCGGCGAGATGGACCCGGACGCGGTAAGTCGCGGCCGCGGGGTTCACGCCCAGCGCGCCGAAGGCCAGGTAGCCGATGCCGATCACCAGCGTCACCACCAGCGACAGGGCCGAGACCGCCGCCCGCCGTGCCCGGACGGCCCGCACCACGGCGACGACGATGCGGGCCACCGGCTCCCCCGCGCCGCCGCTCATCGCCCGGCTCCGGTGATCCGGCCCTGCAGGCGGAGCAGGGTATAGGTGAGGGTGCCGACGAAGTTCGCCCAGTCCCGTGTGTCGGGCAGCCTGCTCGCCGGATCACCCGGATGGTTGACATCGGGCAGCACACCGAGGGCCAGGTCCTGGAAGTCGGCGTCGGTACTGGCCGCGGTGCTGGTGGTGACCGCGATCACCGGGCCGAGCATCGAGTTCATCGCCGCCACACTGGCATTCGGGTCCGTCGCCGCGGCGTTGAGCTGTTCGGCGATCCGGTTGATGTCGGCGATCATGCCGGTGGTCTCGGTGCCGTCGAGGCCGGGGAACCGGGCGAGCTGCCGGGAGAGCCGATCGACTTCGCCGACCAGCGACAGCGCTTGCGCGGAATTGGCGCGCAGGGTGGTCAGCGCGGGCCCGGCGGCGGTGAGGACGTCATCGATGGTGCCGGTCTGCTCGTTCAGCGTGCGCGCGAGCTGGTCGACTTCCGACAGGGTGGCGCGGATGTCGTCGGAGCGGGCCGCGAGCGACTGGACCACCCGGGTCGACTGCGCGATCAGCTCCGCCATCCGGTCGCCCCGGTCGCCGACCGCGCGCCCGAGCCCGTTGACGATGGTCGTGAGATTGCGGATCGCGCCGCCGTTCACCAGCAGCGAGGCGGTGGTGAGCAGTTCCTCGACGGTGGCCGCGGCGGAGGTGTGCTCGCGGGCGATGCGGTCGCCGTCGGCGAGCACCGGGGTGGCCGCCGTGACGTCGGCGGGCGCTGTCAGCGAGACGAACACATCGCCCAGGGGCGTGGCGGTGCGCAGTTCGGCGGTGGTCCCCAGCGGCAGCCGGACGTCGGGCCGGATGCTCAGGGTGACCACGGCGGTGTAGTCGCGCACCGCCATCTCGGTCACCTCGCCGACCTCGGCGCCGGACAGCCGGACCTTCGCCTTCGCGGGCAGGTTCAGCGCGTTCGCGAAATCGGCTCGGACGGTGTAGTTCTCGCTGCCGCTGCCGGGTGCGGGCAGTGGCAGGTCGCCGAGCCCGACGGCACAGCCACCCGAACACAGGGCCGCGAGCGCGAGCGCCACGATGCGGGAGCCCCGCGCCGGCCTCATCGGGGCATCCTCGACATCGCCTCGAGCATGTCGGTGATCCCGAAGTCGGGACCGAAGTCCTGCAGTGTCCCGGTCGCGCAGCCCAATTGGCGCAGTCCGAGGATATTGCAGACCTCCTTGACCAGCTGGCCGTCGAAGAAGACCTTGTCCAGCAGCGCGTGCACGCGCACCCCGCGGTACTCGAAATCGACGGCGCGGTAGGCGTTGTCGAGCAGCAGTGGCGTCACGTCGATGAACTCGGCGAGCTGACCGCGGTAGTCGGCCAGCGCCTTGGTCACCGTGGCGGTGTTGGCCACGGTCGTCTGCAGCACACCGGCGTTCTCGGCGAGCAGGGTGTCGGTCCGGCGCAGGATCTCGACGATCTGGGCGCCCGTGCCCCCGGTGCCGATGCCGAGATCGGCGACCACGTCGCCGAGTTGACCTGTCGCGGTACCGAATTCGCTGATGGTCTGCTCGTTGGCCGCGGCGGCGCGCACCAGCACGGCGAGCTGGTCCACCAGTTGGGTGAGCGTCTCCCGGGTGGCATCGCCGCCGTCCTCGCCGAGTCTCACCGCGACCGCGAGCTGGTCGAGAGTGTCGCGCAGTTGGGCGCCGCTGCCGGTGGCGATCGCCGAGGACGCGGTGAGCAACCGCGCGACCGGTCCGTCGCCCGGCTGTTCGCCCTCGAGCTCACCGGCCATTCGGTCGGCGGCGCCGAGCAGCCGGTCGAATTCCACCGGGGTACGGGTGCGATCCAGGCCGAGGCGCGCGCCGTCGGCCAGGGTGGCCCCACCGAGATAGACCGGGGTCAGTTCGACGTGCCGGTCGGTGAGCACCGACGTCGACAGTGTCACGGCCCGGACGTCCGCGGGGATCTCGACATCGCGGTCGACGGCCAGGGTGACCTCCACGTGCGAGCCGCGTGGCTGCACCGCGGTGACCTCACCCACCGGCATCCCGAGCACCGCCACCGCGTTGCCCACGTAGAGACCGGCGGCGTTGTCGAACAGCGCGGTCACGGTGGCCCGGCGCTCGCCCTGGATCGGGCTGTCGGCGAATCCGGCCGCCGCGCCGACCAGCAGCACGACAGCGGCGCTCAGCAGTGCACGTCCGGCTCTCATCGACAGTCCTCGAAGTAGGGGGGCAGGTTCGCCATCTGCGCGCGTCCACCCAGCGCGCACATCCACGAATCGATGAGCGGTCCGGCCGGCGCGGTGAAGTCGACCTCGTTGCCGGTGCCGGAGGCATTGGCGAAGTTGCGCACCGGGATCGGCAGGATCTCGAGGGTGTTGCGCAGCAGCGCGTCGTTGCGGGCGAGGCTGCCGAGCAGACCGTCGAGACCGGCCAGCAGGCTGTCCACGGCGGGGCGGTCCTCGACCACCAGCGCACGCACCTGATCGGCGAGATCGCGGGTGGCGTTCATCAAGCCGACCACGGCGTCGCGGCGGGCCACGATCTCGGTGAGCAGGTCACGGCCCTGAGTCATCACGGCAGCCAGATCGGCCTGCTGGCTGGTGAGCACCGTGGTGAGTTGCGCGGTGCTCGTCAGCAGTGCGCTCATCTCCCCGCGCCGCTCACCGACGATGGCGGCCAGCGCGCGCAGGTTCGTCAGCATGGCGGGCAGCACCGTCGGCACCCCGTCCAGCTGCGCGGCCAGCGCGGTCAGCGAGTCACCGATCCGGGCGGCATCGATCCGGTCGAAGGTGACCGTGGCGTTGTCCAGCGCGGTCTGCAGATCGTAGGGAACCTCGGTGTGTTCCAGGGTGATCCGCCGATCCGGCAGCGCACCCTCGCCGGCCGGGCGCAGTTCCACATAGCGGGCACCGAGCAGCGTGGTGAGTTTGATGGCCGCCCCGGTTCCGGCACCCAGCGGCACCGAGGAATCGATGTTCAGCGCGACCACGACCCGGTCACCGGCCAGCCGGGTGCCGCCGACGGTGCCGACCGCGACCCCCGCGACGGTCACCGAGTCCCCGCTGCTGATCCCCGCGGCCTGGGCGAACTCCGCCTCGTACCGTGTCGTGCCGACGCCGAGCGCGTGCACACCGACCGCACCGGCGGTCGCCGCCACCAGGACCGCGACCGCGCACAGCCCGAGCACGACCTTGCGATGCTCCTCGATCGGCCGTCCCGCCAGCCGGATCCACTGTCGGACAGTTTCTTTCATGGTCGCCTCACCTGCAGATCGGTGAATACTGGGGCTGCCCACCCGGCGTGGCGAGACCGACCACCGTCGGTACCAGCGCCACGAGCGAGGGCAACAGGGTGATGTTGAAGTTGCACAGGTAGGTGCTCAGATACGAGCCCTCCTGACTGACCCGGGCCAGGCCCTTCATCAGCGCGGGCAGATTGAAGCCGAGGTAGGCGAAGTTCTCCTTGTTCTCCGCGAAGTGCCGGGTGAAGCCGGGTTCGCGGTAGAGCATGGCGTTCAGATCCGGTTCCATGTCATCGAGCAATCCGGCCATCCGGCCGGTGACCACCGCCGCCGAGTCCAGCGTTCCCAGCAGTTGGTCCCGGTGTGCGGCCAGGCCGCCGATGATGGCTCGCGACTGGCCGATCAGGCCGCTCACCTCGCCGCTGCGGTGTGCCAGGTCGCCGACCACCGTGCTCAAGTTGGCGATCACCGCGCCGAGCACCTGGTCGGGTCCGGCCAGGGACTGCGCCAGCGACGACACCTGTTCGATCAGCAGCACCATCGAGGTCTGATCACCCTGCAGGGCTTTGATCAACGCCCCGGTGACGTTGTCCACCTGCGCGGGATCGAGTCCGCCGAACAGCGGCTCGAAACCGTTGAGCAGACCCGAGATGTCGAAGGACGGCTCGGTGTGCGCCAACGGGATCTCCGCGTCCGGCGCCAGCGGCCGGGCGTCGCCGAACTCGGCGAGCGCGAGGCCGAGATAGCGCTGGCCGATGACGTTCTGGTAGGTGATCGAGGCCTTGGTGTTGCCGTAGAGCACCTGGTCGTCGGCCACCCGGAAGCGGACCCGGGCCTGCACACCCGCCAGTTCGATGGCGTCCACCCGGCCGACCCTGACCCCGGCCATCCGCACGTCGTCGCCGACCCGCAGGCCGCTGACGTCGCTGAAGACCGCGGAATACGGTGCGGTGTCGCCGTTGACGCCCCGGTCGAGGGTCACGTAGGTCACCCAGATCAGCGCCATCGCGACCGTGACGAACAGGCTCACCCCCAGCAGCGGCTTGCGGTAGCTCATCGTGGGACTCCCATCGGCAGCGGGCCGTCGGCCAGCAGCGGCGCCAGCAGCGCTTCGGCCCCGTTGTGGGTGCCGCCCAGTGCCTGCTCGATCAATGTCTTGATCTCGGCAGGGAGTTCGCCGGCGAGCTCGGGCGCGGTCGGCGAGGTTCTCGGGTCCATGACCGGGGGTAGCTCCTCGATCGGCACCGAGGTGGGCGCCGTCGCGCAACTCGGGCCTGCCAGTCCCCCGTAGCGCGGGCAGTCGGCCCGGGTGTAGGGGGTGTGCGGGGTCATGCGGAACTGGAATTTGCCACGGCCACGCGGGTTCTCGGCGTTCCAGAACTCCGCGTACCACAGGTCCGCGAGCTTGCGGATACTCACCACGATCTGGCTGAACGCCGGCGAGCCCGCCGCGAATACGTCCAGGACCGGGCCCATCTCGTCCACGATGCCGGTGATCTGGTCGGTGCGGCGATCCATCGTCGCGCCGACCGTGCCGAGCGTGGTCCCGCCCGCGGTGAGCAGTCCCGCCAGTTGATCGTGCTGTTCGGCGAACGTACGCAGCGGCAGCACAGCCTGGTGCAGCGCGTCGAGCAGGTCGGGCGCCGCGGCGGTCAGCCCGCGGACCGATTCGGCGAGCATGGTCAGGGTGGGTGGGCCGCCGTCGGGTGTGAGCAGCGCGTCGAATTCCTCGGTGATGCGGTCGAGCCGGGCGCCGGCACCGACCAGGTCGGCACCGCGCCGGTCGGTCGCCTCGGCCACGGCGGCCAGCACACCCACCGTGTCGGCGGTGCCGATGCGGGCGGTGGCGGCGATGATCTCGCGCAGTGTGGTCAGCGCGGTCTGCAGTTGCACGGTGGACAGGCTGGTGTCCTGGCGGATCTCGGTGTGTGCGGTGAGCGCGGGGCCGGGGCCGTTGTCGACCAGCTGGACCGAGGAGACGGCGAAGACGTTGCTGGGGACGACCCGTGCCGTCACGGTACGCGGAACACTTTGGGCGGCAGCGGGATCCAGCAGCAGCCGCACCCGGTTGGCCGTGCCCTCGCTCGCCGGGGACACCCCGTCGACGATGCCGACCAGCATCCCGCGGAACTTCACGTCGGAGCGGTCGGGCAGGCCGTCGCCGAGTTGCTCCAGCACCGCGGTCACCTCGACCTTCTCGTCGAAGCGTCCGGTCGACTTCATCAGCAGCACCGTGACCGCCAGCGTGACCGCGACGAGCACCACCACCCCGCGCAGCAGCAGCATCCAGCCCGCCGGGCCGCGTCCGTCCTTCTCGAAGAGCACCGACACGGGCTCACCCACCCAGCCGTGCGCTGGCGCCGATGCCCCAGATCGCCACCGTGAGAAGCAGATTGACGATGATCATCAACGAGATGGCCGCCCGCATCGCGCGTCCGGCGGCGATGCCGACCCCCTGCGGTCCGCCCGCGGCGTAGTAGCCGTAGTAGCACTGCATGGTCGAGGTGATGATCACGAAGACGACAGCCTTTCCGAGGGAGTACGCGATGTCGGGACCGTTGAGCACCAGCTGGAAGTAGTGCTCGTAGGTGCCGGCGGAGAGCCCGCCGGACAACCCGACGACCACCTGCACGGCCAGGTAGTTGGCGGCCAGGCAGACCAGATACAGCGGCACGATCGCCACCATCGATGCGAGCAGCCGGGTGCTCACCAGATAGGGCACCGAACGAATGCCCATCGACTCCATCGCGTCGATCTCCTCGGCGATGCCCATCGCGCCGAGCTGGGCGGTGAACCGGCAGCCCGCCTGGGCAGCGAACGCCAGCGACGCCATGATCGGCGCGAGTTCCCTGGTCGAGGCCGTGGCGGCGATCAGACCGATGGTCGGCTCCATCCCGAGCAGGTGCAGAGCGTTGTAGCCCTCCAGCCCGACGATGGCCCCGCCTGCCGCGCCTAGCACGATGATCACCCCGGCGGTTCCGCCACCCACCACGATCGAGCCGTTGCCCCAGGTGATGTCGGACAGGATGCGCAGGAACTCGGTCCGGTAGTGCCGCAGCATCACCGGGATGGAGAACAGCGCGCGCAGCAGGAAGGTGACCATGTGCCCGAGGCGCATGACCGAGATGCCCATGCGCCGCGACACGCGCAGGACCGTGCGGGTGCCCAGCGGGCGATACGGCGTCGCCATCACAGGCCCTGCCGCGGGAACAGGATCATGAACAGCTGGGTGAATACGACATTCACCAGCATCAGCAGCAGGATCGAGGAGACCACCGTCGAGTTGACGGAGTTGGCGACACCGGCCGGACCGCCTTCGGTGTGCAGGCCCTTCTCACAGGCCACCACCGCGACGATCATCCCGTAGACCACCGCCTTGACCAGCGTCAGCCACAGGTCGCCGACGGTGGCGAACGAGGCGAAGGTGGCGACGAAGCTGCCCGGCGCGCCGTTCTGGGCGAAGACGTTGAACAGGTAGCCGGCCAGGAAGCCGACGAAGCACACCACGCCGGTGAGCGAGACGCCGACCAGCACCGCCGCCGCGACCCGGGGCACCACCAGGCGCCGCACGACCGAGACGCCCATGACCTCCATCGCGTCGAGCTCGTCGCGGATCTTGCGGGAGCCGAGGTCGGCGCAGATCGCCGACCCCACCGCCGAGGCCATCAGCAGCGCGGCCACCATCGGCGCGCCCTGGCGGATCACCGCGAGCCCGCTGGCCGCACCGGCCAGCGAGGTCGCGCCGACCTGGCCGGCGAGCAGACCGAACTGGATGGACAGGGTCACCCCGATCGGGAGCGAGACGAAGATGGTCGGCAGCACCGCCGCCGAGGACATGAACGCCGACTGCCGGATGAACTCGCCGAAAGCGAAACGCCCGGTGGCGATGTCGGCGACGAGGTATTGCACGGCACGCACACCGAGCACGAACTGCCCGCCGACGGTCTCCAGCGCGGCCACCGGGTGCCGCCGCAGATAGCCACGCCACCAGGCGGAGATCTCCCGGGTCGCCGGCTTCGTCTGCGAGAGACGGGCCTCGCCCTGCGGGCTGTCCCGGACCGCAGCTTCGCGGGGGATCGTCATAGGTGATCTTTCGGGTTGCTCCCGGAAATGAACTTCTCCATAGTGAGCCAGGTCTCGCGTTCACGTCAAGAGTCAAGCAGTCCATTTGAGAGAATTACATTCTCCTAAGAGGACATCGAAACACGCCGTCGCACAACAGACATGGCGACGGACGAAGACATGACGGTGCGACGCCATCGAAGCGGCGTCGGCGAACGGGCTACCTCAGGGGAACGAGGTCGCGCATCTCGCCACGAAACGAGGGCGGCAGCAGGGTCCCGGACCGGAAGGATTCCACCGGCGGCACAGCCGCACCGGGCAATCCGGCCGCGGTCAGGGCACAGGATTTGAAGGCCCGGGCGGCGACGCTCACCCGATGACACGACGCGCCGACCCGCTCTTCCAGTTCATCGGGCAGATCGTCACCCCAGACGGCGACCTCCGTCAGACCTCGGTCCAGACAGTCGAGCACGCCTTCGCGCACCTGCGGTTCGGCGAGATAACTGCGGACCGAGACAGCGACCGCGGTCGGCCAGAGATCGTGCCGCGACACCGCCAGCGACTGGCGCAGATCCAGCACGGTGGCACCGAGAATCTGGAGCGGACCGACGTTCTCGGAGTCGGCGACCAGCGCCGTCACCTCCCACCCCGCGGCGGCCCGGTCGAACAGCCAGCCACCCGCATGCCGGACGATATCGGCGGCATCCGGGCCCACCACGGCGAGCCGGTGCCGTAGCGGGTGCCGGTGCGCGTGTGCGCGCCACCGAATGACCGAATGAACACCCTGACCAGTAGCCATATCTTCATCCCCGTTTTCGCACGCGAGCAGCCGAAACGGTCCGTTGCGAGTCCCCGGCGGGCGCCCGAGCCGGGCAACGCGGTGTCACCGAACCCGCGGAACGCAACTGCCGACCACACCGTAATTTGATTCTCACCAGCGCGAGGAAGGTTCTCGGAGAACGCGAAGGTGTGATCTACCTCTCATTGACGAAAGGGCTGCCGAAGCAGCGGGCGGTGCCGTGGATCCGATCCGCACCCTTGAACACACTCCTGCAAATATGATTCTCTCTCATCGAGAATCATATGCTCGCGGTGCGAGGCCCTGCTCGGCCCGCCGACGAAGGAGTCCGCCGATGCGCACGATCCCGCCCGACTTGGCCCGCCGCTACCGCGAGAACGGCTGGTGGACCTCCGAGACCCTCGGCGACCTACTGACCGAAGGGCTGCGCGCCGCGCCCGACACGACCTTCCGGGTCCATTCCGCCACCCGGCCGTGGTCGGGCACCGTCGCCGAGGTCGAGCACCTCGCCCGCCGGCTCGCGGCAGGTCTGCACCGCCGTGGGGTCGGCCCGGGCGGTGTCGTCGCCTTCCAGCTGCCGAACTGGATGGAAGCCGCGGCCGTCTTCTGGGCCTCGGCGTTCCTCGGCGCGACTGTCGTCCCGGTGGTGCACTTCTACGGCCGCCGGGAATTGACCCACATCCTCGAGTCGGTCCGGCCGGACGTCTTCGTGACCGCCAACCGGTTCGGCAGCCTGGAATTCGCGACCGAGGTCTACCGCGCGGTGCCGGTCACCGGCGTCGTCGGCCGCGACTTCGAGGAGCTGCTCGACGACGAGCCACTGCCGGGCGTGCTGCCGGTGGCCCCCGAGAGCCCCGCACTGATCGCGTTCACGTCCGGCACCACCCGGGCCCCCAAAGGCGTTGTCCACAGCCATCACACGCTCGGACACGAAACACGCCAGCTGGCCGGGATTTATCCCGCCGATCGCGGTGACCAGATCACCGCGGCGCCGGTCGGCCATTTCATCGGCATGGTCAACGCCTTCCTCATCCCGGTCCTGGACCGGGCGCCGATCAACCTGGTCGACGTGTGGGATCCGGCGCGGATTCTCGCGCTCATGACCGACGAGCAGCTCTCCGTGGGCGGCGGCGTGCCGTATTACGTCACCAGCCTGCTCGATCATCCGGATTGGACCGACGCGCACCTGCCGTACCTGCGCTATGCCGGACTCGGTGGCGCCGCCGTGCCCGCCGCGCTCACCCGACGCCTGGACGACACGGGGATCACCGTCTACCGCTCCTACGGCAGCACCGAGCACCCGTCGATTACCGGGTCGCGCCCTACCGCGCCGATGGACAAGCGGCTCTTCACCGACGGCAACGCCCTACCCGGTGTGGAGGTCCGCCTGGCCGAGGACGGCGAAATCCTCAGCCGCGGACCGGATCTGTGCCTGGGCTACACCGAACCCGACCTCACCGCCGCCGCGTTCGACGCCGACGGCTGGTACCACACCGGCGACATCGGCGTGCTCGACGACGACGGCTATCTCACCATCACCGATCGCAAGTCGGACATGATCATCCGCGGCGGCGAGAACATCAGCGCGCTCGAGGTCGAAGAGGTCCTGCTCGCGCTGCCCGGCGTCGCCGAGGCCGTCGCCGTCGCGGTGGCCGATCCCCGGCTCGGCGAGCGGACCGCCGCGGTCCTGCGACTGCTGCCCGGGCAGGCCGGCCCCACCCTCGATCAGCTTCGCGCGCACTTCGCCGCGGCCGGGATGGCCAAGCAGAAGTGGCCGGAAGAGGTGCACGTCGTCGCCGATTTCCCGCGTACCGCCAGCGGCAAGGTGCAGAAGTTCGTGGTGCGCCGGGACCTGGCCGCCCGCCACGAGGACATTGCCGTTCAATCTTGAAGAGAATATGATTCTCGCAAATCGGTAAGGAGGATCCACATGACGAAGATCGAGCTGCCCTATCAGCTCTTCGACGCGGACAACCATCTCTACGAGACCAAGGAAGCGCTCACCCGGCACCTGCCCAAGCAGTACGAGGGCGCCATCCAGTACATCGAGATCAACGGCCGCACCAAGATCGCGGTGCTCGGCCAGATCAGCGAGTACATCCCGAATCCGACCTTCGACGTGGTCGCTCGTCCGGGCGCGATGGAGGAGTACTTCAAGAACGGCAATCCCGAGGGCAAGAGCCGCCGCGAGATCTTCGGCAAGTCGATGAAGGCGATCGACGCCTTTCGCAATCCGGAGGCCCGCCTGCAGGTGATGGACGACCTGCAACTGCAACGCGCCCTGATGTTCCCGACACTGGCCAGCCTGGTCGAAGAGCGCATGCGCCACCATCCCGAACTGATCCACGCGGTCATCGAGTCGCTGAACCGGTGGATGCTCGAGGACTGGGGCCAGGACGGCAGTTTCGTCCATTCCGGCCGCATCTTCACCGTCCCGGTGATCACCCTGCCGATCGTCGAGCGGGCCATCGCCGAATTGAACTGGGCTGTCGTCGAACACGGCGCCAAGGCCATCCTGGTGCGCCCGGCTCCGGTGCCCGGTTTCAAGGGCATGCGTTCCTTCGCGATGCCGGAGTTCGATCCGTTCTGGAAGCGGGTCGTCGAACTCGACGTGCTCGTCACCATGCATTCCTCCGACAGCGGCTACTCCCGCTTCGACGCCGAGTGGGAGGGCAACAGCCTCGAGATGCTGCCGTTCCAGACCAACACCTTCGCCATGACCAATCAGTGGCGGCCGGTCACCGACGCGGTCGCGTCGTGGGTGTGTCACGGTGCGCTGAATCGGTTCCCCGACTTGAAGATCGCGGTCATCGAGAACGGTTCCGCCTGGCTCGAGCCGCTGCTGCAGCAGCTCTCCGATGTCTACAAGAAGGCGCCGGAAGGGTTCGGCTTCCGCGATCCGATCGAGGCCATCAAACAGAGCCTGTATGTCAGCCCGTTCTGGGAAGAGGACCTGCAGCGGCTCTCCGATGTCATGGGCGCCGATCACGTGCTGTTCGGATCGGACTGGCCGCATCCGGAGGGGCTGGCCGAACCGGCGCGCTACATCCACGAGATCAAGGACATGCCGATGGCGAACCAGGCCAAGATCATGGGCGGCAATCTCGCACGGCTGCTGAAGGTATGAGCTGGGAAACCCTCCCGCAGCTGGTGACGAGCGCGGCCGACCGCTTCGGGGACGCCGAAGCGGTCGTCGACGGCGCCCTGCGCCTGAGCTTCACCGAACTCGCGGCCCGGGTACGCCCGGCCGCGGGGGCGCACGCCGCAGCGGGCCACGACCAGGGCTGTCTCATATACACCTCTACCACCCCACGAAACT
>NZ_JBHVHX010000004.1:346184-486672 GCF_042799895.1 Nocardia sp. NPDC057663
TGCGGTCTGGGGCCACTCGGACGGGGTGCCGGGGGGGGGGCGGCGGTGGGCTGTCTCCTAGCGGGCGGCGGGGTGCGGGGGGGCCGCGGGGGCGCTCGCCGCTGCGGGCATCGACAAGGGTGACCGGGTCGCCCTCTGGGCGCCGAACTCCGCGCAGTGGATGATCGCGGCGTTCGGCGTGCTCACCGCCGGCGCCGTGCTGGTGCCGGTGAACACCCGGTTCAAGGCGGGCGAGGCGGCCGATGTCATCCGGCGCAGCGGGGCGAAAGCGGTGCTGGTGGAACAGGGTTTCCTCGGCACCGACTACACCGGTGTCACCGAGGTGCCGGTGATCGACCTGAAATCCGGGTTCCTCGAGGCGGGTGAGCCGTTCGAACGCGCCGTCGCGGGAACCGATGTCGCCGATGTCATCTTCACCTCGGGAACCACCGGACGCCCCAAGGGCGTCACGATGAACCACCGGCAGACCCTGCGGCTCTACACGGAGTGGTGCGATCTGGCCGACCTGCGCGAGGGCGACCGGTATCTGATCGTCAACCCGTTCTTCCACACCTTCGGGTACAAGGCGGGGCTGGTGGCCTCGCTCATCCGGGGCGCGACCGTCCTGCCGGTGCCGGTCTTCGACGTCGACACGGTCCTGGACCTGGTGGAACGGGAACGGGTGACGATGCTGCCCGGGCCGCCCACCCTGTATCACTCACTGCTGGAAGCGAAAGGCACCCGTGACCTGTCCTCGCTGCGCGCGGCGGTGACCGGCGCCGCCGACATCCCGGTGGAGCTCATCCGCCGGATCGCCCAGGAGCTGCCGTTCCGGTCCATCATGACCGGCTACGGCCTCACCGAGGCTGGCACGGCCACCGCCTCCCGGCCCGGCGACACCTTCGAACAGATCGCGACCACGGTGGGCCGCCCCTGCGATGGTGTCGAGGTCCGGATCGCCGAGGACGGCGAGGTTCTCGTCCGCGGCTACTCGGTCATGCTGGGCTATCTCGGCGATCCCGACGCCACCGCCGCGGCCATCGATCCGGACGGGTGGCTGCACACCGGCGATCTGGGCGAGCTGGACATCGACGGCAGACTGCGCATCGTCGGCCGGAAGAAGGACATGTTCATCGTCGGCGGATTCAACGCCTATCCCGCGGAGATCGAGGGCTTTCTGCTCGAACATCCCGCGGTGACGCAGGCCGCGGTTGTCGGGGTACCCGACGAGCGGCTCGGCCAGGTGGGACGGGCGTATGTGGTGGTCAAGGCCGAGGTCACCGAGGACGAACTCATCACCTGGAGCCGGGACCGGATGGCGGGATACAAAGTGCCGCGCTCGGTGCGGTTCCTGGATGCGTTGCCGCTCAACGCGACCGGCAAGGTGATGAAGGACCAGCTGTCGTGACCGGTTCCCGCGTACCCGACCCGGCACAGCTTCGAGTCCGCCGGCCCACTCCGTGCGGTATGCTTTGCCAATTGCGAGAATTGCATTCTCGCCTGCCGGACAGCACATTCTGACGATGCGGTCCCGGCGTTGCACATCACAGAGCGAGGAGTCCCGTGAAGACCGACGACCTGATACTCGTGAGCATCGACGACCACGTGGTCGAGCCACTCGACATGTTCGACCACCATGTCCCCCGCAAATGGGCGGACTACGCGCCCCGGGTGGTCGCCGACGAGAAGGGCATCGACCACTGGATCTACCGGGATCGGCCGACCGGCGTGGCCGGACTCAATGCCGTGGTCACCTGGCCCGCCGAGGAGTGGGGCCGTGACCCGGCCGGCTACGCGGAGATGCGCCCTGCCGTCTACAACGTGCACGACCGCGTGCGCGACATGGACGCCAACGGGGTGCTCACCTCCATGTGCTTCCCCACCTTCACCGGATTCAGCGCGGGGCATCTGAGCCGCGGCGGCCAGGACGAGATCACCGTCGCGATGATCTCGGCGTACAACGACTGGCATCTCGAGGACTGGGCGGGCGCCTATCCGGGTCGCTTCATCCCGATCGGCATTCTGCCCATGTGGGATCCGCAGCTGGCGGTCGCCGAGATCGAACGCCTCGCCGCCCGCGGCTGTCACTCGGTGACCATGCCCGAACTGCCGCACATCGACGGCCTGCCCAGCTATCACGACATCGACTACTGGGCGCCGGTGTTCCAGGCACTGCAGGACAACGAGACCGTGATGAACCTGCACATCGGCCAGGGCTTCGGCGTGCTGCGGCTCGCCCCCGACGCACCGATCGACAACCTCATGGTGCTGGCGCCGAGTATTTCGCTGATCGCGGCCCAGGACCTGCTGTGGGGACCGGCTTTCCGGCGTTTCCCGAAGCTGAAGGTCGCGCTGTCCGAGGGGGGTGTCGGCTGGATTCCGTTCTTCCTGGACCGCTCGGACCGGCACTACACCAACCAGCGCTGGCTGCGCCGGGACTTCGGCGGCAAGCTGCCCAGCGAGGTCTTCCGCGAGCACGTGCTCGCCTGCTACGTCACCGACCGGACCGCGCTGAAGTTCCGCCATGACATCGGTATCGACAACATCGCGTGGGAATGCGACTACCCGCACTCGGATTCGATCTGGCCCAACGCCCCGGAATTCGTGCTCGAGGAACTCCTGGCGGCGGGCGCCGAGGACGCCGACATCCACCAGATCACGTGGGAGAACGCGTGCAGGCACTTCAACTGGAATCCGTTCGTGCACATCCCGCGGGAGCGGGCCACCGTGGGCGCGCTGCGTGCCACCGCCACCGATGTCGACGTCTCCACCCGCTCGCGGGCCGACTACGCGGCCGCCTACGCCAAGCAGAACGGCTGAGGACGACCATGACAGCTCGGCTGATGATCTTCGCCACCCCGCACGACGGGATGGACGACGAGTACAACCGCTGGTACACCGACGTGCACATCCCGGAGATGCTCACCATCCCCGGCGTGGTCTCGTGCGAACGGCACCGGCTGGCCAGGGGCGGACCGGACGAGGCACGCTATCTGTCGGTGTTCGTCCTGGACGGGGAGCCCTCGACCGTGCTCGCCGAACTCGGTGCCCGCGCCGCGGACGGGCGGATGACGGTATCGGCGGCGGCCGACTCCGCCCGGACGCGGATCACCGTCTGGCACGCGCTCTGACCCGATCGCGACGAAAGCCCGGTCCCTGTACGGGGACCGGGCTCTCGTATGCCGGGTGAACTCAGCGGGCAGGGCCTTCGAGAATCGTCACCGCGGCGACCGCGGTCGGCCCACCCAGGTTGTGCGCCAACCCGAAGCGCGCGCCCTCGACCTGGTTCACCGCGGTGCCGCGCAGTTGCTCGAACAACTCGACGCACTGGGCGATGCCGGTGGCGCCGGGCGGGTGCCCCTTAGTCTTGAGACCACCGCTGGGATTGACCGGCAGCGCACCGCCGACCGAGGTCGCCCCGGTCTCGACGAGCTTGTGCGCCTCGAATTTCTCGGCGAAGCCGAGATCCTCGTAGCTCATCAGCTCGATGCCGGTGAAGTAGTCGTGCACCTCGGCCACATCGATGTCGGCCGGGGCGAGACCGGCCATCGCGAAGGCGCGACGGGCCGCCCGCAAGGTGGCCGGGAAGGTAGTCAGATCCGGCTTGTGCTGCACCATGATCGAGTCCAGTCCCAGCCCCACCCCGCGCACCCACACCGGCGCGTCGGTGTAGCGGTCCACCACGTCCTCGGCGCAGAGCACCAGCGCCGCGGCGCCGTCGCTCTGCGGTGCGCAGTCGTACACCCCGAACGGGTCGGCCACGATCGGTGCCCCGAGCGCCTGCTCCAGGGTGATCTCGAAGGGCAAGCGCACCTTCGGATTCCGCGCACCGTGCCGGTGGTTCTTCACCGCCACCATAGCCAGGTGCTCGCGGGTGGCCGGGGACTCGTGCAGGTAGCGACTCACGTGCAGGGCGAAGCCCGCGGGCGCGAACAGGCCCAGCTCGTAGTCCCAGGCGCGGTGCCTGGTCATCGACTCCCATTCGCGGAGCATGTCCTTCTCCGCGGTCTCACGCAGCTTGTCCGCGCCGATCACCAGCGCGACGTCCACCGCGCCGGAGGCGATGGCGTACAAGGCATTACGCACCGCGTCGTTGCCGGTGGCGCACGAGTTCTCGATGTGGGTCACCGGCAGGTCGGGCAGGCCGAGCGCTTCGGCCAGGATCCCGGACGGGAACCCGTCGGTGGTCCGCAGCGCGCCGAACCACGCGGCCTCGATCTCGTCGATCCGCAGGCCCTTGTCGACGGAGGCCGCGCATTCGGCGAAGGCCATCGGCAGCAGGTCGCCGATTCCGAAGGCGAAATGTTCGGCGAACGGTGTCATTCCCGCGCCGACGACAGCGACTCTTCTCATGCCGATTCCCTTTCCGGCTCGAACGCGTACCCGTAGTCCGGGACGCCCGAACGTATTGCCACCCGGCGCAACACCATTCGGCCGCGCACCCCGATCTCCGCGGTGCCCGCGTCGGCACCGGTCACCTTCGCCAAGGCGCGCACGCCGATCTCGTCGAGCTCGACGACCACCAGCGTGTACGGGCTCTTCTGCCCGGGCACCGGCATGCGCACAGTGGTCGCGGCGTAGACGATTCCGGTGCGCGGCAGGGGCACCAGGGTGTAGGTGGTGGCGAGGGTGCCGTCCTCGCCCAGCCGGTATCGCGGGGGGAAATCCAGCTCGTCGGTGCCCTCGTGCCTGCCCGCCTCCCAGCGCACCTTGGCTTCGAAGGCACGCTCGTAGGCGGCCAGCGAGAGCGGCAGGTCCGTCCCGGGTTCGACGATGCCGTCGAGCGGTGGCCGGGCCGGCGGCTCGAGCCGCCGCAGCGACAGCGTTCCCGGCACCACCGTGACACCGGACAGGCTGGCCTGTTCCACCCCGACCAGCAGCCCGGCGGTGTCCCACTCCGCCATCGCCGCCAGGGCGAACAGCGCCGACGACGCCCCGTTGGTCGGCAGCCGGGGCGGTGTCCCACACAGCGCGGACGCCTGCTTGTGCTCCACGCCCGCCACCGCGACCGGGGTGTCGAGCCAGGCTGCCGACAGCGACGCCACCAGACCGCGCTCACGCAGCAGCCGCGGGTCGCCGTAGTCGTGGACGCCGTCGGCATGGCGGGTACGCACCGGCAGGCTGCGCGCGACCCGGGCCGTGGTGCGCACCTGCACCCCGCTGCGGTCGGAGATCCAGGCGGCCGCCGCGCCCGCGGGCTCGAGGTCGACGCCGATCACCAGGGTGCGCGGACGGGCGGAACTGAGCGCGTCCAGGGTCGCCGGGGCGCCACCGAGCCGCTCGGTCACCTCGAGCTCGGGATCGAGCCCGAGCCCGGCGAGCAGCACCGCGGTGTTGCTGCTCTCCACCAACGGCAGATCGCGGCTGACCAGGACCACCCGTTCCACCGGTTCGCCGCCGGCGAGCGCGGCCCGGCCCGCCTCCACCGCGAGGGTGACCGCGTCCTCGTCGTCTCCGGCGACACGATGATGCCGGTGCCCCCAGCAGGGTAGATACGTCCCCATCGACGCAACATGCGGCATGTCGGCTCCTTCCGGACGACTAGGTGACCGCGCCCGCGGTCTTGAGCGTGATGATGCGATCCCAGTCGAGTCCCAGTTCGAGCAGGATCTCCTCGGTCTGCGCCGCGAACTCCGGTCCCGGCCGCAGGCTGGGCGGCGCCACGTCGAATTGCACCGGGCTGGAGACCAGTTCGAGTTCACCGGCGGGGAGCAGATACTGGTTGGCCCGGATCTGGGCGTCGGCGAGCAGCTGCACCGAATCCTGGACCGGCGCCCAGGGACCCGCCAGCGTGGCGAACCGCTCGGTCCACTCGGCGAGGGTGCGCCCACCGATCACCTCGCGCAGGATCGCCACCGCCTCGGCGGTGTGCTCGGCGATCGACGCGGCATCGGCGAAACGCGGATCCTCGGCCAGGTCGGGCCGGTCGATGTGATGGCACACGTCGGCCCAGAACTTGGCGGGCTGCAACATGACGAACGACAGGTAGCGGTCGTCGGCGGTGGCGTAGAGACCCGAGAGCGGATTGGTCGGCGCGCCGTGCACACCGGGGCGCGGCGCGCGCATCGGCTGCTGCTGCGAGGCCGACAGCGCGACCGTGTGGCCGAGCGCCCACAGCCCGCTGCCCAGCAGCGAGACGTCGACGACCGAGGTCTCGCCGGTGCGTTCCCGTTTCAGCAGCGCGGCGGCGATGCCGCCGGCCAGGTTGGTGCCCGAGATGGTGTCACCGAAGGCCGGGCCGGGCGGCTGGATCAGCCCTTCGGTCCCCTCCGGGGTGATGGTCGCGGCGATCCCGCCGCGGCACCAGAAGGCGGTCATGTCGTACCCGCCCCGGATGGACTCGGTCCCCCGCGGCCCCAGTGCGCTGCCCCGGGCGTAGACGATGTCCGGATTCACCGCGCGGATGTCGTCGACGTCGATGCCGAACTTGGTCCGCGCGGAGGGCAGGAAGCTGGTGAGGAACACATCCGCGTTCTTCGCCAGCGCCCGGATCACCTCGCGGCCCTCCGGCACCGACATGTCGACGCCGATACTGCGCTTGCCCCGATTCGCGTGTTCCACATTGGGATTCGGATCGCCCTCGACGGTGAAGGCACCCACCCGGCGCAACCCGCGTTGCGGATCGCCCCCACTGGCATGCTCCACCTTCACCACGTCGGCGCCCCAGTCCGACAGCACCGCACCCGCCGACGGCACGAACCCGTACATGGCGACCTCGAGCACGGTGATGCCCGCCAGCGGCCCGCTCATCCGAGGACTTCCGCGAGGGTCTTGTGCTCGAGGAACTCCTCGAGCCCGGCCACGCCCATCTCCCGGCCGATGCCGGACTGCTTGTAGCCGCCGAACGGGGCGTCGGGGTGGAAGTAGTTGCCGCCGTTGATGCTGAAGGTGCCGGTGCGCACCCGCCGCGCCACCGCCTTGGCCCGGTCCGCGTCGGCGCTGAAGACCGCGCCCGACAGCCCGTAGATCGAGTTGTTGGCGATGCGGACCGCCTCGTCGTCGTCGGCGTACGGGATCAGCGCCAGCACCGGCCCGAACACCTCCTCCTGGGCGATCTCGCTGTCGGGGTCGACATTCGCCAGCAGCGTCGGGGCATAGAAGAAGCCGGGATCCAGTTTCTTCCCACCGGTCACCAGGGTGGCGCCTGCGGCGACCGCGCGCCGCACCATGGCGTGCACCTTGTCCCGCTGCTTGGCGCTGATCAGCGGTCCCATGTAGGTCTTGGGGTCGTTCGGATCACCGTGGCGCACATGGGCGAAGTTGGCCGCGACCAGCTCGGCGACCCGGTCGTGATCGGCGGCGGGCACCAGCAGCCGGGTGGTGAGCGCGCAGCCCTGCCCGGCATGGGTGACGACGCTGAACGCCGCGAACACGGCCGCCTGGGTGTAGTCCGCGTCGTCGAGCAGGATCATCGCCGACTTGCCGCCCAACTCCAGGAACACCTTCTTGAGCGTCGCGCTCGCGGCCGCCATGATCTGGCGCCCCACCGGGGTGGATCCGGTGAAGGTGACGACATCCACGTCCGGATGCGTCGTCATCCGCTTGCCCACCTCGATGTCGGAGGACGCGAGGACATTCACCACGCCCGAGGGGATCTCGGTGTGGCCGGCGATGATCTCCCCCAGCGCCAGCGTGGCCAGCGGCGTGTCCGGCGCGCCCTTGAGCACCACCGTGCAACCGGCCGCCAGCGCGGGTGCGAGCTTGGCCAGAGCCAGCTGATGGGGGTAGTTGTAGGCGGCGATCGCGGCGACCACGCCTGCCGCTTCCTTCTCGACCCAGCGGTGATGCTGCTGCCCGCGGATCTCGACATTGCCGAGGTCCTCGGTCCACGCGTAGTCGTCGAGCAGTTCGGCGTAGTAGCGCACGATCTCGAACGGGGTCTCCAGCTGATTGCCCGCGGTCAGCGCGCGCGTCGCACCGACCTCGGCGATCGTCAGCGCGCGCAGTTCCTCGACATTGTCACGCAGCGCGCGATAGAGCTGCCGCAGGCAGCGCGCGCGGAACCGCGGATTGGTCGCCCAGCTGGTCTCGTCGAACGCGCGGCGCGCGGCGGCGACGGCGTCGTCGACATCGCCGACCCCCGCCTCGGGCGCGTAGCCGTACACCTCGCCGGTCGCGGGATCGAGCGAAGCGAGCGTCTGCCCGGTTTCGCGCAGCTGCCCGTCGACGAGCAATCGACGTGTCACCGTCCCCGCCACTTCCTGCGTTGACATCCCGCCTCCTTGCTGGGACCGAGTCCCTATGGAAATAGCATTCTCTCAATCGAGAATGCTACATGCAACGAGCGGGACGGTAACAGGGATCGGCGACCGAATCGGAGCAATTCGCCCCCATCACCCCCGGATCCCCGAATTCCACCGTCGCCCTTGCTAACCAGAACTCGACGAGAGTACGGTTCTCGAATCTGGAAGGGAGATTCTTGTGTTTCACACACCAGCGGCCGTGAGGGCCGGAGCGGGGGATCACACGTGAAGACAGCCGTGGTCACCGGAGGCGCCTCCGGCATCGGGCTCGGGATCGCCGAACGGCTGCGCGGCGACGGATTCCACGTCGCCACCCTGGATCTGCACCCGCCGGCCGACGACGACGTCGCCTTCCGGGCCGACGTCACCGATCCGGCACAGGTCGCCGCGGCGCTCGACGCCGTCCGCGCGAAATTCGGCCCGATCGCGGTGCTGGTGAACTCGGCCGGGCTGGACGGATTCAAACGCTTCGGGAAGCTGTCGTTCGCGGAGTGGCAGCGGGTCATCGATGTGAACCTGCACGGCGTCTTCCACACCATCCAGGCCGTGCTGCCGGACATGATCGACGCGGGCTGGGGCCGCATCGTCAACATCTCCTCGTCGAGCACGCACTCAGGCCAGCCGTTCATGGCGCACTACGTCGCGGCCAAGTCGGCGGTCAACGGACTCACCAAAGCTCTTGCGCTGGAGCTGGGTCCGTCGGGCATCACCGTCAACGCGGTCCCGCCCGGCTTCATCGACACCCCGATGCTGCGCAAGAACGAACAGGCCCAGCGCCTCGGCGGCACGGTCGAGGACCACATCCAGCGCACGCCCGTCCGCCGCGTCGGCACGCCGGCCGACATCGCCGCGGCGTGTGCCTTCCTGATCTCCGAGGAAGCCTCCTACATCACCGGGCAGATCTTCGGGGTCAACGGCGGACGCAACACATGAGCATCGAACACCCCGAACGAGAGGAACTCCCATGGGACGCGTAGCAGGCAAAGTCGCCTTCGTCACCGGCGCGGCGCGCGGCCAGGGCCGCAGTCACGCGGTCCGGCTGGCCGAAGAGGGCGCCGACATCATCGCCGTCGACATCTGCCAGGACATCGACTCCATCGGCTACGCGCTGTCGCGCCCCGAGGATCTCGAGGAGACGGCGCGACTGGTGGAGAAGGCCGGGCGCCGGATCCTGACCAGGCAGGTCGACGTCCGCGACGCCGCCGCCCTCAAGACGGTCGTCGCCGACGGCGTCGCCGAATTCGGGCACCTCGACATCGTGATCGCCCAGGCCGGCATCGCGGGAATGAAGGGCACGCCGCAGTGGCAGGCCTGGTCCGATGTCATCGACACCAATCTGATCGGCGTCATCAACACCATCCAGGCCGCGCTGCCGCATCTGCGAGAAGGCGCGTCCATCATCGCGACCGGTTCGGTCGCGGCCCTGATGGATATCGCCAAGGTGGATCAGCCCGGCCGCGATCCGGGCGGCATCGCCTACGTCGTCGCCAAGCGGGGCCTGTCGGAGTACGTGCACCATCTGGCCCTGCACATCGCGGCACAACGTATCCGCGCCAACGTGATCCACCCGACCAACTGCGACACCCCGATGCTGCAGAGCGAGCCGATGTACCGCTCGTTCCGCCCCGATCTCGAGCACCCGACGCGCGCCGACGCCGAGCCGGCCTTCGGTGTCCAGCAGGCGATGCCGATCCCGTTCGTCGAGACCCGCGACATCAGCGACGCCGTGCTGTTCCTGGCGTCGGACGAGTCGCGGTTCATCACCGGAACGCAGCTGCGCGTCGACGGCGGCGGGTACCTGAAGTGGTACGAGTACCACATCTGAGAGGAAGTTTCATCGTGAAGGTCCAGGTCGATGCGCAGCGCTGCCAGGGGCACACGCTGTGCGCCATGATCGCGCCGCAGGCGTTCGAACTCAGTGACATCGACGGCCACTCCTCACCGGTCGACGAGCAGGTGCCCGCCGATCAGCAGGAGCAGGTGCGCGAGGCGGTGCACTCGTGCCCCGAGCGTGCCATCTCGCTGGCGGAACAGTGATCGCCGCCGCCGCCCGCGCACGGCCCCGGATCCACGTCGACTACGACACCATCGCGGAGATCCCGGGCAAGCGGCGGCATCCGCCCGCCACCCCGGGCGAGCTCACCGAGCCGGTCACCCACCAGCGCGCCGGCGCGCAGATCTGATCGAGGAGGAACCTGTGGCGGCGGACAGCACACCCGCGTCCGGGCGGCCGCTGCCGCAGCTCGGCCCGGACAACGAATTCTTCTGGACCGCGGGCGCCGACGGTGTCCTGCGGATCCAGGAGTGCCGCTCCTGCGCCGCCCTGCTGCATCCACCGCAGCCGGTGTGCCGCTACTGCCGCGGTCACGAGCTCGGTGTCCGTGAGCTCTCCGGCCGCGCGACGCTGATCGCGTTCACGGTGAACCACCGCTTCGCCTTGCCGGGGCTGGACCCGCCGTACGTCGTGGCCACCGTCGCGCCGGTCGAGGACACCCGGGTCCGGCTGACCACCAATATCGTGGCGGCCGAACCGGATTCGCTCGAACTCGGCATGCCGGTCGAGGTCACCTTCCAGCCGGACGGTGACGTGTGGCTGCCACTGTTCCGCCCGGTCGCCGGCGAACCGATCGCGCTGCCGGTGGACGAGATCGCCCCCGACGCCTACGCCGCGCGCATCCGGCCGATGGTGCGCAGCGACAAGTTCGAGGACCGGGTCGCGCTCACCGGCATCGGGATGTCGCGGATCGGCCGCAGGCTCATGGTGCCCGCGCTGTCGCTGACCGTGGCGGCCTGCGAGCGCGCGGTCGCCGACGCCGGCCTCACCTTCGACGACATCGACGGGCTGTCGTCCTATCCCGGCGGCGGCAATCTCGGTGGGTTCGGCGAAGGTGGGGTGACCGCGCTCGAGGCCGCGCTCGGCATCCGGCCGACCTGGCACAACGGCGGTATCGAAACCTTCGGCCCCGGTGGCTCGGTGATCGCCGCCATGACCGCGGTGGCCGCCGGGCTGGCCCGGCACGTGCTGTGCTTCCGCACCGTCTGGGAATCCACCTTCGCCGAGCAGATGAAGGCGGGCCGGATCACCCCGGGCGGTGGCCGCACCGCCAGCTGGCTGACTCCCTTCGGCGCCACCTCCGCCGCGCATACCCTGGCGCAGAAGGCGCAGCGGCACTTCCACGACTACGGCACCACCCGCGAGACCCTGGGCTGGATCGCGCTCAACCAGCGCGCCAACGCCGAACTCGATCCCACCGCGGTCTACCGCGACCCGATGACCATGGACGACTATCTCGCGGCCCGGCCCGTCACCAGCCCGTTCGGGCTCTACGACTGCGACGTCCCGTGCGACGGCGCGGTCGCGGTGATCGTCTCCGCGGTCGACACCGTCGCCGATCTGGCGAGCACCCCGGTGTTCGTGGAGGCGGTCGGCACCCAGATCGTCGAGCGCATCGAATGGGACCAGAGCACCCTCACCCACGAACCGCAGGTCCTCGGCCCGGCCGCGCACCTGTGGACGCGCACCGACCTGCGGCCCCGCGATGTCGACGTGGCCGAGCTCTACGACGGCTTCACCTTCAACTGCCTGTCCTGGATCGAGGCGCTCGGGTTCTGCGGAATCGGTGAGGCCGCGGACTTTCTCGACGGCGGCAAGAACATCGCCCGCGACGGGCTGATCCCGGTGAACACCCACGGCGGGCAGCTCTCCCACGGCCGCACCCACGGCATGGGTCTGCTCCACGAAGCCATCGCGCAGTTGCGCGGCGACGCCGGACCACGACAGGTGCCCGGCGCCCGAGTCGCGGTGGTGTCCAGCGGCGGGCTCACCCCCGGCGGTGTGATGCTGCTGCGCGCCGGGTCATGAGTGCCAGGAAAGCGAGATGACGTGACCCTCACCCATTCCGGACTCCGTGCGGTCGGTGACGACGCGCCCGCGACCGTAGTCGCCGAGGTCGACGGCATTCCGGTGTCCGCGCTGTTCGCCGAGGCACCGGCGCCGCGCGGGGTACTGCTCGCCCTGCACGGCGGGTCGACGACTTCGGCCTACTTCGATTGCCCCGGACATCCGGAGCTTTCGCTGATCCGGGCGGCGCACCGGCTGGGCTACACGGTCCTCGCGCCGGACCGCCCCGGTTACGGCAGTTCCGCGCCGTACGCCGAGCAGCTGATCCCGGCGGCGGTCCGCGTCGATCTGATGTTCGAAGCGCTCGAAGCCTTCCTGCGCGGCCGCCCGCGCGGTGCCGGAGTGTTCCTCGCCGCCCATTCGGCCGGCGCGGAACTGGCGATGCGGATGGCGGGCGATCCCCGGTTCACCGACCTGCTCGGTGTGGAGCTGGCGGGCACCGGCTACCGCTATCACCCCGACGGCGCGGGCATCCTGCGCACCGTCGGCCCCGATTCGCCCCGTCCGCCGGGAGTCGGTGACCTGATCTGGAATCCGCCGCGGCTCTATCCCGCCGACGCCCGCCGCGGCGCCGCGATCGCGGTGCCTGCCCCGCCGGCGGAGACCGAGGCCGTCGCCGACTGGGCCACACGGGTCTTCCCGGCGCTGGCCGCCGGAATCCGGGTGCCCGTGCGGTTCTCCGCGGGTGATCACGAGCGGGTCTGGTGCAACGACGTGGCCGCGCTGGCCGAAGTGGGTGCGCTGTTCATCGCCGCGCCGCGGGTCGTGCTCAACCGCCAGCCCAACACCGCGCACAACATCAGTGTGGGCAATACCGCCGCGGCCTATCACCTGGGTCTGCTCGCCTTCGCCGAGGAATGCCTGGTGACCGCCCAGCACGGCGAATTCTCCGGTCCCACCACACAATTGGACGGCGGCACGGTGCCGCCGGAGAGGTGAATGTGATGGACGCGACCGATACCGCCCTGCTCCTGCTGCGAGTCGTGGTGGGCGCCACCATGATCGCGCACGGGGTCAACCACTGGCTCGGCGGCGGTGGAATCGTCGGCACCGCGGGCTGGTTCACCGGCCTCGGCCTGCGCAACGGCGTGCTGCAGGCGTGGACGAGCGTGGTCACCGAGATCGGTGCCGGCGCGCTGCTCGTGCTCGGGCTCGGCACGCCGCTGGGCGCGGGCGCGGTGGTGGGCGTGATGCTCGTGGCCGGGCTGCTCGCCCACCGCACGAACGGATTCTTCGTGTTCAAGGAGGGCTACGAGTACGTCCTCGTGCTCGCCGTGGCGGCGGTCGCCCTGGGCGCGCTCGGCCCCGGCCGGGTCTCGCTGGATCACGCCCTCGACATCACCGTCACCGGCTGGGCGGGTGGACTTCTCGCGCTCGGACTCGGTGTCGCAGCGACCATCGGCCTGCTGGCGGCGTTCTATCGCCCGGCGCCGGCCCCCGTCGTTACCGGACAGGAGGCGCACTGATGCGCATCGGATTCATCGGACTGGGCAGCCAGGGCGGACCCATGGCGCGGCGCATCGTCGAGGCCGGCTACCCGACCACGCTGTGGGCGCGCCGGTCCGCGTCGCTCGAGCCCTACGCCGACACCGCGGCGAACACCGCCGGCTCCCCCGCTGCACTGGGCGCGGCCGCCGATCTGGTGTGCGTGTGCGTGGTCGGTGACGCCGACGTCCGCGAGGTCGTCACCGGGGAGCACGGCGTACTCGCAGGCATGGCACCCGGCTCGGTGCTCGCCGTGCACTCCACCGTGCACCCGGACACCTGCCGTGAACTCTCGGAAATTGCCGCCCGCCAGAGTGTTTCGGTGCTCGACGCACCCGTGAGCGGCGGTGGCCCCGCCGCCGCCGAGGGCCGATTGCTGGTGATGGTCGGCGGCCCCGCCGACCCGGTCGAGACCGCCCGGCCGGTGTTCGCGACCTACGCGGACCCGATCGTCCACCTCGGCGACGTCGGCGCGGGACAGTTCGCCAAGCTGCTCAACAACCTGCTGTTCACCGCCAATCTCGCGACCGCACAGGGAACTCTGCGCCTCGGCGCCGACCTCGGCCTCGACGCCGCGCGGCTCGGCGAGGTCATCACCCACGGCACCGCCGACAGCTTCGCGCTCGGCCGCGTCGTCGCCTCGGGCGGCACCCTCGACGGCCTCGCCGTCCGCGCGGGCGACCTGCTGCGCAAGGACGTCGGCCTGCTCGCCGACCTCGCCGCCGCGGCAGCTGCGGAGCCGGGTATCGAACTCGATGCCGCCGATGCCGCACTGGCAGTGATGAAGCGGGAGCGCACCGCGCTGCCGCACTGACGACGAACCTACGCGTTGTGGAGGTTGGGTACCGGCGGCGAACCCCCTGAGCTTCCTGGCGCCCGATCGACTGTCACCACCAGAGGAAGAGACCAGGATGCGTGTGGGATTCGTGGGCGCGGGCCGGATGGGCAAGCCGATGATCGCCCGTCTCGTCGATGCCGGGCACACCGTGCGGACCCTTGCCCGCAATGCCGATGCGCACGAGGTGGTGGCCGCTGTCGGCGCCACTCCCGTCGCGTCCGCTACCGAGGCGGCCCACGGCGCCGAGGTGCTGATCGTCTGCGTGTTCAGCGACGACCAGGTACGCGAGATCTGCCTGGAGGGAACACTTCTCACCGATCTGCCCGCCGGTGCGCTCGTCGTCCTGCACACCACCGGCAGCCCGGAGACCGCCGTCGCCGTCGCGACCGCCGCGGCCCACCGGGGTATCGGTGTGGTCGACGCCCCGGTCAGCGGTGGCCCGCACGATATCGCCGCGGGCACCCTCACCGTCTTCCTCGGCGGGTCCGACAGTGACTCCCGCCTCGCGACCGAAGTCCTTGGCGCCTATGGTGATCCGGTCCTGCACGTCGGCGGGCTCGGAGACGGTCAGCGCGTGAAGCTGGTCAACAACGTCCTGTTCGCGGCGCAGATCGGTCTCGTCGCCGAGGCGGTGCGGCTGGGCACCCTCCTCGGCCTGTCCGAACCGGCGCTGCTGGCCGCGCTCCCCCACGCCAGCAGCGGCGGCAACGCGGTCACCCGGATCGCGGGCCGGGGCTCGGTGGATCTGTTCCGCGCCACCGGCGGCGAATTCCTGCGCAAGGACATCGCGGTCGCCGGCGCGGTCGCCGACGCACTCGGCGCGGACCTCGGCCTGCTCGAAACCGCGATCCGCACCGGTCTGACGCCGTCGACTCCGGTCACCCCGTCCTCCTGAGCCCGTCGGTGCCGGCCGGATAGCCGATCAGGGCCCGGGGTCCCACCCGGACACAAGAATGGGTTCCGCTGCACCGCAACGGAACCTATTTCTCTCACTCCACGACGATGGCCTGCTCCGGGCAGGCCGACACCGCGTCCTCCACCGCGCCGACCAGATGGTCGGGCACCGCGCCCGCGATCGTCTCGGCGTAGCCGTCCACGTTCAGCGTGAAGACCTCCGGGCACAGCCCGAGACAGGCGCCGTGGCCACGGCAGCGGTCCGCGTCGACAGTTACCTTCATCAGGCCTCCTCGGTGTCGAATTCCAGGTGCAGCGAGGTGAGCCCACGCAGGATGAAGGTCGGCAGGTAGTGATACCGCCGTTCCTCCGCGGGCCCGTGCACCGCCTCGTCGATGCGCAGATCGGTGGTGCGATCGAGCAGTCGCTCGATGGCGATCCGGGCTTCGGCGCGCGCCAGGGGCGCGCCGGGGCAGGTGTGCGCACCGCGTCCGAAGGCGATGTGCTGGCGGGCATTCGAGCGCGCCGGATCGAACGTGGTCGGATCGTCGAAACGGCGCGGGTCACGATTGGCCGCACCGTTGACGACCATCAGCACGGTCCCCACCGGCACCTCGGCCCCGCCTACCGTCGAGGTCGTCTTCGCGAGCCGGAAGTCGCCCTTGACCGGGCTCTCCATCCGCAGCGATTCCTCGATGAAGTTCTGGATGCGGCTCTTGTCCGCGCGCAGGTACTCCTGGATGTCGGGGCGCTCGGCGATCAGTTTCAGCGCCGAACTCAGCAGCCGGACCGTGGTCTCCTGGCCGGCCGAGAAGACGTTGGCGGCCACCCGCACGACGTCGAGGACCTCCGGCTGCGACCCGTCCGGGAAGGTCGCGGTGGCCAGGCTGGTGAGCACGTCGCCGCGCGGGTTGCGGCGGCGGTCCTCGATGTAGGCCGAGAACTTGCTGTAGAGGAACTCGATCGGGTTGTGCGACATGCCCTCACCCTGCGTGGAGCCGACGCTGGCGCCCTCGCGGTGCGGGTCGCGCTGCAGGGTGTGCAGGAACTCGTCCTGGTCGTCCCTGGGCACACCGAGCAGGTCGGCGATCACGTAGAGCGTGAAGGGACCCGCGAACTCGCGCATGCAGTCGCCGCCGGTGACCAGATAGTGGTCGAGCATGCGGTCGGCGATCGACCACATCGCCTCCTCGTTCTCCTTCAACCGCTTCGGCGTGATCAGCCGCATGAGCAGCGCGCGATGGTCGGTGTGCGTCGGCGGATCCAGCGTCGGCAGCTGATCGCTCATCGGGAGGCTGTCGCGATGCTCGGCGATCACCGCGTCGACATCGCTGTTCTCGTCCAGCGGAACCGGGAATCCGGGGAACGGGCCGGTGACGGCGATACACGAGGAGAACCGCTCGACATCGTTGTAGACCTCGAGCGCCTCGTCGTAGCCGGTCACCATCATCACGTCGTGATGCCGCTCGCGGGTCACCGGGCATTGCTCGCGCAACGAGTCGAAATAGGGGTAGGGATCTGCCACCAGCTCCTGTCCGAGGAAGAAGTCCAGATCCTGGAAGTTGTTCACCACGCGACGGGTCCCTTCGAGATTCCGGTCGACGCCACCCAGCGGCTGTTGGTGCCAGTCGACTTCCGTGATTGAGAATAAGCCTCTCACATGTGAGTATGAGATTTCCACACTGCTCGCTGCGCGTCAACCGGAGGACCGATCCGATGCCCCACGACCCCACCGCGGACCAGCGGTTTTTCCAGACGACCACCCGTGAATTCCTCACCGGCACCGTCCCGATCGACACCGTGCGCGCGCTCGCCGACGCCGGGACCGGATTCGATCGGGACTGGTGGCGGCGCGGCGCCGAACTCGGCTGGACCGCGATGCTGGTGCCTGAAAGCCTCGGCGGCGGTTCGGTTTCCGGTCACCCGATGACCGAACTCGCCCTGGTCGCCGAGGAACTCGGCCGCGCCGCGGCGCCCGGCCCGTTCGTCACCACCACCGCGGCACTGGCGGGCCTGCGTGCCACCGCGGGCCACCTCGCCGACACGGTCGCCGCGATCGTGGCCGGGACGGTCGTCGTGACCTGGGCGGTGTATGAGCCCGGTGCGGGCTTCGGCGCGCTCACCGGCGAGGTCACCGGCACCCGGGCGGTGCGAGCAGGCACCGGATATCGGCTGACCGGCGTCAAGGACCGGGTGGAGGCAGCCGATCAGGCCGACCTGTTCCTGGTCACCGCGACCGGCCCCGACGGCCCGATCCAGCTGCTCGTGCCCGCCGATACGCCGGGTGTCTCGGTCAGCCCGACCTGGACCATCGACCTCACCCGGCGCACCGGCAAGGTCGTTTTCGACGAGGTCGTCGTCGGCGCCGACGCGGTGACCCACACCGGTGCCGAGGCCGCCGCCGCGGTGCGCGCACAGGCGAGCGCCGCCGCGCTCGTCACCGCCGCGGAGTCGGCAGGCGCCGCCGACCACGCCCTCACCCGCACGCTGACCTGGCTGTTCGAGCGCTACACCTTCGGACGGCCGCTGGCCTCGTACCAGTCGCTCAAGCACCGGATGGCCGACAACAAGACCTGGCTGGAAGCCTGCCACGCCACCGCCTTCGCCGCCGCGGCCGCGTGGGACGCCGAGGCGCCGGAGACCGGCGAGTACATCAGCATCGCGAAATCGTATGTGGGCGCGAAGGCTCCGGTGATCGCCCAGGACTGCGTGCAGCTGCACGGCGGAATCGGCGTCACCTGGGAGCACGATCTGCACCTGTTCCTGCGCCGGATCACCCTCGGTCGCGCGCTGTACGGCACACCCGAGGAACACCGGCGCCACATCACCGATCTGCTCGACTCCGCGGCATGACCGCACCGTCCATCCAGGAAGGCATCGTCGTATGACCACCGACATCGAGACCGTCGAGGAATTCCGCGTCCGGGCCCGGAACTGGCTGAAAGCCACCCTGCTCCCGGCGCCGCCCACGATCGCGCCCGCCGACACCGAGGAGGCGTGGCAGCACGCCCGCCGGTTGCAGCGCGTGCTCCACGACGGGGGTTTCGCCGGTATCTGCTTCCCCACCGAATACGGCGGCCTCGGCCTGACGACCGATCATCAGGCGGCCTTCACCGAGGAATCCCTGCCCTACGAGATGCCGCTGCTGCTGAACGTGCCGACGCTGGCCATCTGCGCGGCCAGCCTGCTCGATCTCGGGACCGAGGAACAGAAGCGGACCCATCTGCCCGCCGTGCTGCGCGGCGACGAGATCCTGGTGCAGTTCCTGTCCGAGCCGCGCGGTGGCTCGGATCTGGCGGGACTCACCTCCCGCGCCGATCGCGACGGCGACCGGTGGATCCTCAACGGCTCCAAGATCTGGAGTTCGGGCGCCTACGCCGCCGACTACGGCCTGTGCCTGGCCCGCACCGACTGGACCGTGCCCAAACATCAAGGCCTGACCCTGTTCCTGGTGCCGGTGCACGCGGAGGGCGTCACGGTGCAGCGGATCAAGCAGGTCACCGGCTCGACCGAGTTCTGCCAGGAGTTCTTCGACGATGTGGTGCTGCCCGCGGACGCGGTGGTCGGTGCGGTCGACGGCGGCTGGGCAGCGGCCTCGCGTCTGCTCTTCCACGAGCGGGCGGCCCTCGGCGGCACCTCGCCCTACACCAGCGGCGCCCGCCCGCACCTCGGTGGCGAAGCCGACCAGCTGCTGCGCCTGGCGAAAGCGACCGGCCAGGACGGCGATTCGCGGGTGCGCGAGGACATCGGCGAAGCACGGGCCATGAACATCGTGCGCGATCAGCTCATCGCCCACGTCACCCGGGCGATAGCCACCGGCACGCTGCCCCCTGCCGCCGGCGCCATCCCCCGGCTCTTCTCCGCCGAGAACGCCTGGCTGCAAACCGATACCGCGCTGCGGATCGCCGGACCCCACGGCGCGACGCACACACCGGGCGACGGTGCCGACACCGAAACCGTCGGCTTGGACTACCTGTTCCGCGCGGCCTGGAGCCTGGCGGGAGGCAGCACCGAGATGGCCCGCAACGTGATCAGTGAACGGGTGCTGGGGATGCCGAGGGAAGCCGCCGCCGACCGCGACGTGCCCTTCGACCAGGTGCCCCACGGACGATGAGGTACGGGTGAGCGGCTTCCCTCAGCGTGACCGAAGCCGCTCGCCCACCACCTCACTCAATCAGCGGCCGGTCCAGCGCGGAGTTCGCTTCTCCGCGAACGCGAGCGGACCCTCTTGCGCGTCGGCGCTCTGATAGCACTGCACCGAGGCGTGCCGGGCCGCCTGCAGGGCGGACCCGCGACCCATCTCGGTGGCGAGCATGACCGTGTCCCTGGCCGCGCGCACCGACAGCGGTGCCGCCTCGGCGATCTCGCGTGCCAGCTCGAGCGCGACGGACAGCAGGTCGGCCGGTTCGGCGAGGCGGTTCACCAGGCCGATCTCGTAGGCGCGTCGCGCATCGATCGGCTTGCCGGTGAGCAGGATCTCCATCATGATCCGCTGCGGGATCATGTGGATCAGCGGTGCCGCCCAGGGTGAACTGCGGCCCACCTTCACCTCGGTGACGGCGAAGCTGGCCGCGGTCGAGGCGACGCACAGGTCGCAGGCCTGGGCGATCATCCAGCCGCCTGCGAAGGCGGCGCCGTTGACCGCGGCGATCGTCGGTTTGCTCAACTCCACCGTGTCGTAGGGCACCGGGAACATGTCCCGGGGCGGCACCGTCATCCCGGTCGCCACCATCTCCTTGAGATCCCCACCGGCACAGAACGCCTGCCCCGCGCCCGTGAGCACCGCGACCCGCAGCGCCGGGTCCGCCTCGAAACGTTGCCACGCGGCGAACAACCCGGCCCGTACCTCGCGCGCCAGGCAGTTGCGGGTCTCGGGGCGGTTCAGGGTGATGACCGCGATCCCGTCCGGCCTGGCCTCGAACAGCACTGCGTCCTCGGACATCAGAATCCTCTCCGCTGGATCTCGTGCGCCGCACGGTCCAGGTCGTCGCGAAAGTCGGGGTGCGCGACCGTGATCAGCGCGCGGGCCCGCTCGCCCAGCGTCCGGCCGGCCAGTTCGGCGGCGCCGTATTCGGTGACGATCACGTCGACGTCGCTGCGCGCGGTGGTGACCGGCCCCGACAGCGCCGCGCAGATCCGGCTGACCGACCCGCGCCGGGCCGTCGATTGCAGCGCGATCACCGACCGCCCACCCGGCGACCGCAGACCCGCACGCACGAAGTCCACCTGCCCGCCGGTGCCGCCGAAATACGCTGCGCCGCTCTGCTCCGCATTGACCTGCCCGGTGAGATCGACCTCGACGGCCGAGTTCACCGTGACCAGGCGGCTGAGCCGCCCGAGCACCGCCGGGTCGTGGGTGTAGGCGGTGGTGCACATGCGGATCAGCGGATTGCGGTCGGCGAACCGGTAGAGCCGTTCGGTGCCGATCAGCGCGCCGGTCACCGAGACCCCGCGATCGATCTCCTTGCGCGCGTTGGTCACCACCCCGGCCTCCACCAGGTCGACCAGCGCGTCGCCGATCATGCCGGAGTGCACGCCGAGGTCGGTGCGGTCGCGCACCAGCCGCAGCACCGCGTCCGGCACCGCGCCGATCCCGACCTGGAGCACCGCACCGTCATCGATGAATTCGGCGACGTGCCGGGCGATCGCCTCGTCCACCGGCCCGATGGCGGCTGGGGTGACCCGCACCGGATCCCGGGAGACCCGGATCGCGTAATCGATGTCGGTGGCCTGGATCCGCTCACCCGCGGTGCGCGGCACCCGGTCGTTCACCTCGGCCACCACCACCCGCGCCGCCCGGATCGCGGACAGGATGTGGTCACTGATGAGGCCCAGACTGTGCGTGCCGTCCGTGTCGGCGGGCGCGACCTGCACGAACGCGATGTCGCAACGCAACTCGCCCGCCTCGAGCATCGGGCCGATCCGGCTGACATGACAGGGCACCACGCTCAGCAGGTGCTCCGCGGTGAGCCCACGCAACGCGCCGATGGCGCCCATGCTCACCGGCTCGAACACCGCCGCCACGGCCGGGGTGAGCAGGCCTGAGAAGCTGGTCGCAAGGAACAGCGACAGGTCCGCGATCTCGCCGCCCTGGGCGATGAGCGCCTCGATCAGGGTGGTCGGTTCGCCACAGGCCTGCCCGGCGACGATCCGGTCGCCGGGACGCAGGATCGTCCGCAGGTCGAGGTCGGCGGCCGACAGCACGGCGGTCATCCGGCCACCTGCCCCGGAACGGCCGAGCGGAGCTGTTCGAGCACCGCGCCGGTGTCGGCGCCGAGTCGCGGTGCTGGACCGGCGATCCGGCCCGGCGTGCGGGAGAAGCGGGCAGGCGGGCCGGGGAAGCGGACCGGGCCGTCGGGGGTGTCCACGGTCTGGAAGAAGCCGACCGCCGCGAGATGTTCGTTGTCGAACAGGTCGTCGAGTGAACGCACCGGTGCCGCCGGGATCTCCAGCTTCCGCAGGATCGTCAGCCACTCCTCGGTGGTGCGTTCGGCGAAGGTCTCGGCGAGCCGGGCGTAGACCACATCGATCCGGGCCGCGCGCTGGGCCAGCGTGGCGAATTCCGGGCCGGCCCACGGGGGTCGCACGACCTCCACGAACGCCGACCACTGCTTGTCGTTGTAGACCAGCGCCGCCAGGTATCCGTCGGCGGTCCGGTAGGGCCTGCGGTCCGGGGTCACCGCCCGCGGGTAGGCGGCGGAACCCAACGGCGGCGAGAACAGGGCGCCATTGGCGTGTTCGACCAGCATGAACGCCGCCATCGTCTCGAACATGGCGACCTCGACCTCCTGGCCCTCCCCGGTCCGCTGCCGATGGAACAGCGCCATCGTCGTGGCGTACACCGCGGTCAGGCCCGCGACCTTGTCGGCGATGATCGTGCCCACGTAACCCGGTGTGCCGGTGAGTATTTCCTGCACGGCGGGCAGACCGCACGCGGCCTGCACGGTGTCGTCGTAGGCGGGCAGGCCGGAGTCCGGCCCGCCGCGGCCGTAGCCGTAGCAGTTCGTGTAGACGATGGCCGGATTCAGCGCGGCCACCTCCCGGTACCCGAATCCGAGCCGCTCGATCGCCGCCGCGCGCATGGAGTGGACGAAAACGTCGGCCCCGGCGATCAGTTCGCGCAGGGCCGCCGCGTCGTCCTCGGTCCGCAGGTCGAGAACCACGCTGCGCTTACCCCGGTTGACATTGACGAAGACCCCGCTCATTCCAGGCTCCGGACCCACCGAGATGTAGCGGGTGTCGTCGCCACGCGGCGGCTCGATCTTGATCACCTCGGCGCCCATGTCGGCCATGATCTGCGTGCAGTACGGGCCCATCACCATCGCGGTCAGGTCGATGACCCGAATCCCTGCGAGCGGACCTGTGTGTTCCATCGCGTCCCCTTTCGCCCATCACCCGATCGGGCTATCTGGTGAATCTTTGCAAGGATAGTGCTATCAAGGAAGTCGTGGACAGCTTCAGCGGCAACATCCGTGCCCCGCGCCCCCTCGCGACCGTGCTCGACGATCCGCTGCGCGAGCGCCCCGGCGCGCCCGCGATCATCGCCGCCTCGGGGACGTGGACCTACGCCGACCTCGACGAACAGGCCGCTCGCGCGGCGGGTGCGCTGTGGTCGCTCGGCGTCCGGCCCGGCGACCGGGTCGCCGCCTGCCTGCCCAACGATCTCGGCATCGTCGCCGCGTTCCACGGTGTCCAGCGCATCGGGGCGATCTGGATCGGCATCGGAGAAGCGAATTCTCCTGCCGAGCAACAGTATCTGCACGACCTGTGCGATCCGGCCGTCGTGCTGGCCGGTCCCCGCTGGGCCGGGAGTGCGCCGCGCACGGTGCACCCGGACCACTGGGCGGACCTGACAGCGAGGGCCGACCCCGCACCCGCCCTCGCCCACGACATCGACGCGCCCGCGGGCATCGCCTTCACCAGCGGTACCTCCGGGCGCCCGAAGGCGGTGGTCCACAGTCAGCGCAACCTGCTGCTGCCGGGCGCGGTGGTGCGCGCCACCCGCGACTGGGGCCCCGACCTGCGCCGGGGCGACAGCTTCCCGCTCACCATCTTGAACATGATGGTGCTGTCCACCCTGACCACGGCCCAGGCCGGTGGGTGCGCGGTGATCATGGACCGCCGGGATGTCGACGGGGTCGCCGAGTGGATCGCCACCCACCGGGTGACCGTGTGGAACGGCGCCCCCGCCCAGCTCTACGACCTGGCCCGCAGGCCCGGCGCGAATCTCGGCTCGCTGCGGGAGGTCTGGAGCGGCGGCAGCGACACTCCCGATCCGGTGCGCACCGCCTTCGCGGCGGCCCACCACAGCCTCGTCCCGCGCACCACCTACGGTCTCACCGAGGCACCTACAGTGGTCGCCATCGATCCGCCGGGCGCCGACTGGACACCGGGCAGCAGCGGTCGCGTCCTCCCGCACCTCGATGTCGCCGCCTACGACGACGAGAACCGGCGACTGCCACCGGGTTCCCTCGGCGAGCTCCGCCTGGCCGCCGCCACCCACGGTCCCTGGGCCGAACTCTGGCGCCCCACCCTGGGCTACTGGTCCGACGGCGCCGTCCACCCACCGGAGCCGGGCCCGTTCGCCACCGGCGACATCGGCACCGTCGACGCCGAGGGCCGCCTGTCGGTGCTGGACCGCAAGAAGATGGTCATCATCCGCGGCGGCGCGAATGTCTACCCCCTCGAAGTGGAACGGGTACTCGCCACCCATCCCCGGGTGAGCAAGGTGGCGGTGTGCCCCGTACCGGACGAACGGCTCGGCCAGAAGGTCGCCGCCGTCGTCGAAAGCGACAGCAGCACCGTGGATTTCGCCGAACTCGCGAACCTGTGCCGACGCGAACTCGCCGGGTACAAGGTGCCGGAGATCTGGGCCAGGGTGGACGCTCTGCCGGTGAACGCCATGGGCAAGGTGGAACGCACCGGGCTCACCGCACTCGCCGTCACCGCCCAGCAGGAGAACCGATGAGCATCGAGCGCGCGGCAGCCCGTCGGCTGTTCGACCTGACCGGCCGGGTCGCCGTGGTCACCGGCGCGTCCTCGGGACTCGGCGCCGCTGTGGCCGAGGCGCTCGCCGGGCTGGGCGCCCGGGTCGCGGTGGTGGCCCGGCGCGCCGACCGGCTCACCGAGCTCGCCGACCGCGTGGACGGGCTCGCCGTCGTCTGCGATCTGGCCGACCCTGCGCAGGTCGGCACCGTGGCGCCACAGGTGGCCGATCAGCTCGGCGCACCGACGATCCTGGTGAACGCGGCGGGCAACCGGTTCACCACCGCACGCGCCGAAGACGAACCGCTCGACGCCGTACAGCGCACCCTCGGCCTCAACCTCGTGGCACCGTTCCTGTTGGCGCAGGCGCTGTTTCCGCACATGCGCGATGCTGGCGGCGGCTCGGTGGTCAATGTCTCCTCGATCAGCGGGCGAGTCGGCGTCCCCGGCATTCCGCAGGCCTCCTACGCGGCAAGCAAGGCCGGATTGTCCGGGCTCACCACCGAACTCGCGGTGCAGTGGGCCCGGCACTCGATCCGGGTGAACACTGTCGCGCCCGGCTTCTTCCGCAGCGAGATCACCGACAGCCTCTACGACAGCGACCGCGGCGCCGAGTACCTGCGCCGCAATACCCCACTCCCCCAGGAGGGCACCGCGCAGGACATGGTCGGCGCCATCACCTGGCTGGCCGGCGATGCCGCGCGCTACGTCACGGGGCAGACGATCGTGGTCGACGGCGGCTGGACCGCTCGCTGACGACCGCGCCCGTTCCGGGCGATTGACACCGAACACTCCCGATGAAAACATATCCATACCTACGCGAGAATCGAATTCTCGCAACAGAGAGGGGTAATCCCCATGTTCTCGGCCATCCTCATCGAGAAGAGCGGAACGCCACCCGAGGTCACCACGACCACCGTGTCCGACGACGCGCTGCCCGAGGGCGACGTCACCGTCGACATCGCGTATTCCACCCTCAATTACAAAGACGCCCTGGCTATCACCGGCACATCACCGGTGGTCCGCTCGTTCCCCATGGTGCCGGGTATCGACCTGGCCGGCGTGGTCACCGAGAGCAGTCACCCGGACTGGTCGGCCGGTGACAAGGTCGTGCTCAACGGCTGGGGTGTCGGGGAAACCCACTGGGGCGGCCTCGCTCAGCGCGCCCGCGTCCGCGGTGACTGGCTGATCGCCCAGCCGGACGCCTTCACCGCCCGCCAGGCGATGGCGATCGGCACCGCCGGCTACACCGCGAGCCTGTGTGTGGAGGCGCTGGCCGGTCACGGCCTGCGACCGGCGGACGGCGAAATCCTGGTGACCGGCGCGACCGGCGGCGTCGGCAGTGTGGCGATCGCCCTGCTCACCGCGGCCGGGTACACGGTGGCCGCGGCCACCGGAAAGCCCGCCGAGGCCGGGTATCTGAAGGATCTGGGTGCGAGCACCGTCGTCGACCGGGCCGAACTCGCCGAGCGCGGCAAGCCGCTGCAGAAGGAACGCTGGGCGGGCGTGGTCGACGCCGCGGGCAGCCACACGCTGGTCAACGCGAGCGCGCAGGTCCGCTACGGCGGCGCCGTCGCCGCCTGCGGTCTGGCCCAGGGCATGGATCTGCCGGGCACCGTCGCCCCGTTCATCCTGCGCGGGGTCACCCTGTACGGCATCGACAGCGTCATGGCGCCGGTGCCGCGCCGGATCCGGGTGTGGGAGCGGCTGGCCCGTGACCTCGATCCCGCCGCGCTGGACGCCATCGCCACCGAGATCCCGCTGAGCGAGGCGATCGCCGCCGCGAACCGGTTCATCGACGGCACCGTGCGTGGCCGTCTCGTCGTCGACGTCAATCGCTGAGGAGCATCCGTGGCCACGAACAAGCGCACCGCCGCCGTCGAACTCGACCTCAGCGATGTCGAGCACCGGGTCGGCACCCCGATCGGCGGCGGTCAGCTGTGGGATCCGTGCAGCTCCTCCGATATCCGCCGCTGGGTCATGGCGATGGACTACCCCAATCCGCTGCACTGGGATCAGGAATTCGCCAGGGAATCCCGGTACGGCGGGCTGATCGCACCCCAATCCATGGCGGTCGCACTCGATTACGGGCACGGCGCGGCTCCCGCGTGTGTCGGTCGCATCCCTGGTAGTCACCTGATCTTCGGCGGTGAGGAATGGTGGTTCTACGGCGCGCCGGTGCGTCCCGGCGACACCCTGTTCCAGCAGCGCCGTTTCCACGATTACAAGGTCGCGGAGACGAAATTCGCGGGGCCGACCATGTTCTCGCGCGGCGACACCACCCATCGCAATCAGCACGGTGTCCTCGTCGCCCGTGAGCGTTCGACCGCCATCCGCTACCTCGCCGAGGAGGCGACCAAGCGCGGCATGTACGACAACCAGGCCGGCGAGATCAAACGCTGGACCGCTGCCGAATTGTCCGAGGTCGACGCCGTGCGGACCGAATGGCTGCATTCCAATCGCCTCGGGGTCTCCCCGCGTTTCGACGAAGTGAAAGTCGGCGACAAACTGCCGCGCCGCGTGATCGGACCGCATTCCATCGCGAGTTTCACCACCGAATACCGCGCCTTCCTCTTCAATATCTGGGGCACGTTCGGCTGGGTCGCGCCCGAGGGGATCGCGGATCCGTGGGTGTATCAGGATCCCGGCTGGACCGAGGGTTTCGGATTCGACGAAGAGGGCGCCAAGATCGATCCGCGGCTGCGTGACGGTCTCTATGTCGGCCCCTCCCGCGGCCACATCGACGCCGATAAAGCAGGCGAGGTCGGCATGGCCCGCGCCTATGGGTACGGCGCGACGATGGGCGCCTGGTGCACCGATTATCTGGCGTACTGGGCGGGCAACGACGGCATGGTGCGCCACACCAAAGCCGATTTCCGGCTGCCCGCCTTCGAGGGTGACGTCACCTATTTCGATGCCGAGATCATCGGCAAGGAAGCCCACTCGACCTGGGGTGTCCCCCTGGTCCAGGTGGAACTGACGCTCACCGACCAGAACTCCGGCACGCTCGTGCAGTGCGTCGCCGAGGTCGAACTGCCGCTCTGAGCCGGCGCAGAGAACGGAAAGGTCGACGATGACCGAGAAAGTAGCGGGCCTGGCCGTCGCGTCCGGGCCACCGCTGGCCGAGGAACCAGGACTGGGCACGCTGACCCTCCCCGGATTCCTGCGCGAGGTGACCCAGCGGTACGGCGATCGGGAGGCGCTCGTCTTCCACGACGACACCGGTGTCACCCGCTGGACCTACGACGAGCTATGGGATCGGTCCGTCGCGGTGGCGCGCGCCCTGCGCGCCGCCGGGGTCGGCAAGGACACCAGGGTCGGTGTGCTGATGACCAATCGGCCGGAATGGCTGGCAGCCGTGTTCGGGACCTCCCTGGCCGGTGGCGTGGCGGTCGCGCTGAGTACCTTCTCCACGCCCACGGAGCTCGAGCACCTGCTGCGGCTGTCCGGTGTTTCCGTCCTGCTGTTCGAACGCGCCGTCGCCAGAACGGATTTCGCGACGGTACTCACCGATCTGGAGCCTGCGCTCGGCACGGCGGCGCCCGGTGGCGTGCGGTCGGCGGCCTATCCGTTCCTGCGCCACCTCGCCGTCGTCGGCGCGCCCGTGGACGGCGGCGCGATCGAGAGCTGGGACGCGTTCGTGGCCCGCGGCGAATCCGAGCCGGTTGCACTCGTCGAGGCCGCCGCCGCCACGGTGCAGCCGAGTGATACCGCGGTGCTGTTCTTCTCCTCCGGTACCACGAGCAAGCCCAAGGGAATTCGCAGCGCGCATCGCGGGGTCACCATCCAGATGTGGCGTTTCCGGCGGATGTTCGGATTCGGCCCGGACGACCATGTCCGCTGCTGGACCGCCAACGGCTTCTTCTGGTCCGGCAATTTCGGGCAGGCGCTGGGTTCCACCCTGGCCGCGGGCGGGTCGCTGATTCTCCAGTCGACCTTCGACAGCGGGGCAGCACTGGCATTGATGCAGTCCGAGCGGGTGAACTTCCCGGTCGCCTGGCCGCATCAGTGGGCCCAGCTCGAAGGCGCACCCAACTGGGCGACGGCGGATCTGAGCGCGCTGCGATTCGTCGACGTCGACTATCCCGCCGCCCGCCATCCCACGGTGACCACGACCTGGACCGAACCTGGGCACGCCTACGGCAATACCGAAACCTTCACCATCACCACCTGTTTCGCCGCCTGCACTCCCGAGGACACGATCGCGGGCAGCAGCGGTGAACCGCTGCCCGGCAATACGATCAAGATCGTCGACCCGCTCACCGGAACCGTCCTGACCCGTGGTGCGAGCGGCGAGATCTGCGTCAAGGGCCCCACCCTGATGCTCGGCTACGTCGGCATCCCCCTGGATGAAACCCTCGATGCCGACGGCTATTTCCACACCGGTGACGGCGGCTACCTCGACGACCTCGGCCGGCTGTATTGGGAAGGCCGGCTCACCGACATCATCAAGACCGGTGGCGCGAATGTCTCCCCGCTCGAGGTCGACGAGGAGCTCAACCGCTGTCCCGGCGTGAAAGTCGGCCGCACGGTGGGCATTCCGCACGACACTCTCGGCGAGGTCGTGGTGGCCTGCGTCGTCCCGCAGACGGATACCGCCCTCGACGGCGAGGCGATCCGCGCCTTTCTGCGCGAACGACTCGCCAGCTACAAGGTACCCCGGCACGTCCTGCTCTACAGCGAGGACGAATTCACGCTCACCGGCAGCGCCAAGATCAAGTCCGCCGAGCTGCGCCGACTGGCCGCGGCCCGGCTCGCGACCTAGCGCGAGACCACGCAGGTTCCGGCGGCCCGATACCGGCGCCGCCGGAACTTCGCGACGGTGGCGCGCCCGCTAACGCGCCGGTGCCACCGCACCGGCGAGGTGTCCGACCGTGGACGCGAGATCGCCGCAGGCCTGCTCGTACTGCCTGCGCAGAGTCGCCACGAGTTCGGCGGTGGTCCCGGCTTCGGTGACGGCGCCGATGCCCTGGCCCGCGCCCCACACATCCCGCCAGGCCTTGGCGTCGGTGCCGGAGGAACCGAAGTTCATCTGCGAGGGGTCCGACTTGGGCAGGTTGTCGGGGTCCAGGCCCGCGGCGACGATGCTGCCGCGCAGGTAGTTGCCGTGCACGCCGGTGAACAGATTGCTGTAGACGATGTCGGCCGCGGTGGAGTCGACGACCATCTGCCGGTAGCCGGGCACGACGTTGGCCTCGGCGGTGGACAGGAACGCCGAGCCGATGTAGGCCAGGTCGGCGCCGGCGGCCTGGGCCGCCAGGATCGACCGGCCGTGCGCGATGGAGCCCGACAGCAGCAGCGGACCGTCGAACCAGGTGCGGATCTCCTGGATCAGCGCGAACGGCGACTGGGTCCCGGCATGCCCGCCGGCGCCCGCGGCGACCGCGATGAGCCCGTCGGCGCCCTTCTCGATCGCCTTGCGCGCGTACTCGTTGTTGATCACGTCGTGGAGCACGAGCCCGCCGTAGGAGTGCACCGCGTCGTTGATCTCCGTCCGCGCGCCCAGCGAGCTGATCACGATCGGCACCTGGTGCTCGACGATGACCGCCATGTCCTGCTCGAGCCGATCGTTGGAGCGGTGCACGATCTGATTGACCGCGAACGGCGCCACCACGGCCTCCGGATTCGCCGCCGCGTACGCCGCGTTCTCCTCGACGATGCGATCGAGCCAGTCGCCGAGCAGCGACGCGGGCCGCGCGTTCAGCGCCGGAAACGATCCGACGATCCCGGCCTGACACTGGGCGATGACGAGCTCGGGACCCGACGCGATGAACATCGGCGACGCGACCACGGGCAGGGACAGGCGGCCGGAAAGCTGCAGGGGCAGTGCCATTGAATCCTCCGAAAGCAGGACGGACCGGCGGTCGAGCCGCCGGGCGTACGTCAGTTCCTGAACGATAAGGCGCACACCGATCCCTATGCAACCAGTTGCATAGGGATCGTGGCGTCGATCACCCTGCCGATCCGATGGTCCGGGTGATCCGCGGGAGCTACCGATATCGGGCGGCCAGCGTCCTTCGGTGCGCCGACGGTGCGCCGAAGAGCGCGCGGTTCAAGGTCGCCCGCTTGAGGTGGACGTGGATACCGCTGTCCCACGTGTAGCCGAATCCGCCGTGCAATTGCAGCGCGGCGCCCGCTACCCGCACCGCCGCCGTGCTCGTGTACGACTTCGCCGCCGCCGCCGCGATCATCGCGTCGGCTGTCCCCTCGGTGAGCGCCCGGACTGCCGCATCGACGAGGTGCCGGGCGACAGTGACCTGCACCAGCATGTCCGCGCAGGCGTGCTGCACCGCTTGGAACGAGCCGACCGGGCGACCGAATTGTTCGCGCACCCGCACATAGGCGACGGTCGCCGCCAGCATGGCTTCGGCCGAACCCAGCGAGTCGCAAGCCACCGCGACGGCGGCTCGCGCGCGCAGCACCTCCGGTGGGCTGTGATCCGGAAACGACCACACGGCGTGGACGAGCACCCGGTCGGCGGTCACCGCGGCGGCCGAGCGGGTGGCATCGACCAGTGGTCTCGGGGCGATCGCCAATCCGGTGGTGCCGGGCGCGACCGCGACGAGCAATCGGTCCCCCGCGCCGGCCCGCACCGGGACGAGCAGCAGATCGGCAGCCGGTGCGTCCAGCACGAAGGCCGCCGACCCGGTCAGCACGGGTCCGGCGGGGCCGGATTCCAGGGCGAAGGCCGGGTCGGTGTCGCCGCCTGCGTCGAGGACCAGTACGGGCACGGTGCGCCCCGCGACCGTGTCACGGAAGACGGTGTCGCGCGCGTCATCCGCGGCGACATCGGCAAGCGCCGGGACCGACAGTGCCAGCACCGTGGGCAGCGCCGTGACGGCAGCGGCCCGGCCCACCTCGCCGAGCAACACCGCTACCTCGGCGAAAGTGGCTCCCGCACCCTCGAACTCGACTGGTGCCGCCAACCCCGGCCAGCCGGCCTCGGTGACGGTGGCCCACGGCACCGGATCGCCGGCCGATTTCGCCAGCAGGTCCCGGGCGAGGGCGCGCAGGTCGTCGTGGAATTCGGCGAAGTCGGTCATCGCTTCTCCCCCGCCGGCTCCCGTGGCAGCCCGAGGCCACGCTCGGCGATGATGGTCCGCTGGATCTCGCTGGTGCCGCCGGGAATGGTCCATTCCCAGGAGCCGAGGAAATCCAGGACCCAGGCGCCGGACTCCCAGCCGCCGGACATCGGTTTGCGCAGCACCGTGTGGGCGTCGACGCCGCCCAGTTCGGCGCCGAAATCGGTCATCCGTTGCAGGAGCTCGCTGTAGTACAGCTTCACGATCGAGGCATCCGCCGGACCGACCGTGCCCGCCTCGTGTCGTTCGACCAGGTCGCGGCACAGCGCGCGCAGGCCGGTGAGTTCGATCTCCAGTTCGGCGAGGCGATCGGCCACCACCGGATCGTCCAGCGCCCGGCCGCCGGGACCGGGGCGGGCGGCATCGGCGAGCAGCATGCGGAATCCGGCATTGCCGAGCCGCTCGGCCAGTTCGAGCATGGTCAGTCCGCGTTCGGCGCCGAGTGTGCGCTGGGCGACCTGCCAGCCGGCGTTCTCCGCGCCGATCAGTCCACTCGCGGGCACTCGCACCTGATCGAGGAAGATCTCGCAGAAGTGCGATTCGCCGGTGGCCTGACGGATGGGGCGCACCTGGATGCCGGGGCTGCGCATGTCGAGCAGGAAGTACGAAATCCCCTGTCGCGCAGGCGCGGACGGGTCGGAGCGGGCCAGCAGCAGGCACCAGTCCGCGTACTGCGCGCCGCTGGCCCACACCTTCTGGCCGGTGATCACCCAGTCGTCGCCGTCACGGACGGCGGAGGTCCGCAACGCGGCCAGGTCCGAACCCGCGTCGGGTTCGGAGAATCCCTGCACCCAGATCTCCCCGTCGAGAATCGCGGGCAGATGCCGCGCGCGTTGTTCGGGGGTTCCCGCCGCGAGCAGGGTGGCGGCCGCGTGATGGATGGCGACGAAGGCGAGCACGAGCCGCGGCGCGTCGTGCGCGGCCAGCTCCTGGTACAGCACGATCTGATGCCCGACCGGCATCCCGCCCCCGTACTCCGCGGGCCAGTGCGGCACCGCGAACCCGGCGGCCCGCAGCCGCTGGAACCACTCCCGCTGGAACCGAACGAATTCCGCGTCGGACGCACCGAGCTGGGTCTGCCGCCAGTCCCCGGGGAGCTGGGTGCGGCACCAGCGCCGGACGTGCTCGCGAAATTCCGAGAGGTCAGCGGGCCACCGATCGCTCACTCCCGCCAGGTCGGTCGGTGCCATCGCGTGCGCATCTACCCCATCTGCCGGTGCCACCGGGCGCGCATCCACCGCATCCGCCGGTGCCACCGGGCGCGCATCCACCGCATCCGCCGGTGCCACCGGGCGCGCATCCACCGCATCCGCCGGTGCCACCGGGCACGCACCCGTTGCCTCCGCTGGCGTCATCGGGCCCGCTGACGCAGGGCGAGCAGGCGATCGCGGTGCTCGGTGGTCTGCATGGAGACGATCTCGGCGGCGAAGCCCGCCTGCATCGGGCCCGCCAGCGCCTGGCTGAGGTACATGTTCACGACGCGCTTGGTGCCGCGCACCGCTTCGGGTGGCTGGGCAGCGATGCGGTGTGCGAGGGCGAGCGCCTCGGGCAGGAGCGCGTCCGTGGCGACCACGCGGCTGGCCAGGCCTACGTCGACGGCGGTGGCGGCGTCGATCCGGTCACCGGTGTAGAGGTATTCGCGGGTGCGCAGAATCGGGGTGAGCAGCGGCCAGAAGGCGGCGCCACCGTCACCGGCGACCAACCCGACCGCGACGTGCGGATCGGCCAGATACGCCCGCTCCGACATCAGCACCACATCGCAGAGCACGGCGATGCTCGCGCCGAGGCCGACCGCGGCGCCGTTCACCGCGGCGATCACCGGCAGCGGGAAGCGCAGCATCTCCTCGATGATCTGCGCGCCTTCGCGGATGCTCTCGTCCCTGGCCACCGGGTCGTCGAGGAAGGAGGTGATCCAGTCAAGATCGCCACCGGCGCTGAAAGTTCTTCCGGCGCCGGTGAGTACGACCACCCTGGCCTCGGTGTCGGCGGCCAGGTGACGCCAGACCTCGGCCAGCGCACGGTGCAGGTCGGCGTTCACGGCATTGAGCGCGTCGGGCCGGTCGATCAACACGATGCGGACCGGGCCGTCGGCGGTCACGGTGAGTCCGGGTGGCAGCGGGTCCACGGCGTCACGCTCCTCGGGGATCGGAGAACGGACCGGCCAGCCCGCGGGCACCGATCCGACGGGTGAGCAGGTCCTCGGTGCCGGTGATCCCCAGCGGCAGCCGCCGCAGCGGCAGACTGTGCCGCGACAGCCACGACAGGGTCGTCTCGTCGCAGAATCCGACCGCACCGTGCACCTGATGCGCGACGCGAAAGACGATCTCGGCGGCCTCCAGGGCGGCCAGCCGCAGGGCGAGGGCATCGGCGACCGCGCCGGGCTGCCCGGTCTGGACACTCCACAGCGCGTATCTGGCCAGCATTTCGACGCCCTTGCGCTCCACTTCACCATCGGTCAGCTGGAACTGCACCGACTGGAAATCCGCCAGCCGCCGCCCGAACTGCTCGCGCACCAGCACGTGGTCGCCCGCCAGTTCCATGGCGCGGTCCAGCATCCCGAGCAGCGTCCAGCACGGCAGCACCAACGCCAGAGCCAGGTCGCCCTCACCGCGAGTGTCCAAGGGACGCAACGCAATCGGCGTCACAAATGCGGTCTCCCGCGGAGTCCGCCCGCCCGTCGCGGCAACGATCCCCGCCACCGTTCCCACGCCGGACCGTCCTACGGCCACCCCCTCGGATCCCCCACCGAGCCGCACAGCGAACTCGCCCCCGGACCCACCACCCAGCCGGACAGCGAACTCCCCACCCGTCCCGCCACCGGACCGTCCGGCCGCACCAGCCCGCACCGAGATTCCACCAGGACGTCCATCGCCGGCCTCCTCGATGGCTCCCGAGCCCACCCGCGCACCGGATTCCCCGTCGGCCCACGCGTCGTTCCCCGCCGAAGCCGCTCCGTCGACGCCCGGCCCGGTGAACCGCTCACCACCGGCGCCGTTTCCGGTCCACACAGCGGATTCCGCGCCGACCGACGAGTCGGCGACCTGCCCGTATGCACCCGCGCCGAACCCGGCGGGGGTTCCCTCGGGTCGAGCCGTCGCGGTCCACCGTCGGCCTGCCGGATCGACCGCGACGACGCGCAGGTCGAGGCCGTCGATCGCGGCGGCGGGCTCCGGACCGGCCACCACGACGAGGGCGTCGGCGTCGAGGTCGTCCGCGCGGGACAGGCGCTCCGCCACCGGATACGGGACGGCCCAGTAGCCCGCGCTGCGGCACAGGGCGGCGGCCGCTTCCAGTTCGATCGGGTCGCGCCGGGGACTCAGGTCCCATGCGCCCAGCCGCTCGAAAACGGGCGCGATCATCGTGTCCCGGATCGTCGGGTCGGCCTCCGCCAGCTGAACGAGGTCGTCACCGCCCGCCGCGCGCAGCGCGCGGAGTGCCTGAATGCCGAATTCGGCAGCCTCGCCGGACAATTCGAGCTGCATGTCGCCCCCTGGTGGTAGCGCGGCCGCACTCACGCGGCCGCCCCGGATCGTCGCGTTCCCGACAGCAACGCGCGGGCCAGCAGGATCTGCTGCATCTCGACACTGCCCGAGGCCACGGTCGCGGCGTTCGCGTAGCGCCAGTGGTCGTCGACGGCGCGGCGAAAGTTCCGGCGTGCGCCGTCTTCGTCGGGTACGTGGGCGGCCAGTTCGGTGAGCAGCGCGGCGCTCTCCTGGTCCAGCCGGGTGACCGCGATCCGGTAGGTGGCGGCGTCGCCGGGCGCCACGCGACCCGTGTTCTGCAGGGCGACAACCTGATACGCCAGCAGCCGGGCCCGCCGCGCACGCGTGAGCGCACGCGCCCACCGGCCGCGCAGGGCAGGTGACAGGGTGTCCCAGCGTTCACCGAGCGCGGTCGGCGCGAGGTGCAGCAGCCGTTCGCAGCGGGCGTAGCGGGCTATGCCGACCCGTTCGAAGGCCAGCACTTCCTGCACCACGGCCCAGCCCGCGTCCACGGAGCCGAGCACGTCGGCCGGGCCGACCGGCACGTCGTCGAAGAAGACCTCGTTGAGGTGATGCGGCCCGAGCATGGAGCGGATCGGGCGGACCTCGATACCGGGTGCCGTCATGGGCAGCAGAAACACCGTGAGTCCCTGCTGTTTACGGCCACCGGTCGAGGTGCGGGCGAGCAGGAAGCACCACTGCGCCATGGTGGCGTAGGAGGTCCAGATCTTCTGCCCGGTGATCCGCCAGCCGTCGCCGTCGGGGCGCGCGGTCGTGCGCAGCGAGGCCAGGTCCGACCCGGCGTCCGGCTCGGAGAAGCCCTGGCACCAGATCACCTCGCCCGCCGCGATGGGCGGCAGGTGCAGCCGCTGCTGCTCGGGGGTGCCGTGCCGCATCAGGGTGGGCCCGACCCAGTTGACGCCCATGTACTGCGCGCCACGCGGTTCGTGGTGTGCCCACATCTCCTCGCGCACCACTGTCTGCTCCCACATCGATGCGCCCTGCCCGCCGAAACGCTGTGGCCATGCCGCACAGAGCAATCCACGATCGGCGAGCACGCCACAGAATTTCTGCGCTGTCGCCAGGTCCGCGGGGTCGTCGGTGAACGCGCCGAGAAAATCGTCCGGAACCTCCGCGGCGATCAACTGCCGGAGCTCGCTGCGCAGACCCGCTGCGGCTTCGCCCATGGTGAAGTCCATACGACGCACGGTACTTCAATCCTCATAAGGATAGCAATATTTGTTGGGTCAACGACGCCCCGACTAGACTGCCGCCCATGGCGGAGACGACGACCCGGGCTGCAGTGCGCGACAGGCGAGCCGCATGACCGCCCCACGCCGGGGCCGGGTCCCGCAGCGCCGCATCGCCGAGACGGTCGCCGCCGAACTGCGCGCCCGCATTCTCACCGGCGACGCGGACTACCGGCTCCCCACCCAGGACCAGCTGGTCCACGACTTCGGCGTCAGCTACCCGTCGATCCGCGAGGCGCTGCGCATCCTGGAGACCGAGGGCCTGGTCACCGTTCGCCGCGGCAATGTCGGTGGCGCCGAGGTGCATCGGCCCGACGAGTCCTCGGCCGCCTATCACCTCGGCCTCGCCCTGCAGGGCGCCCGGGTGACGCTCGGAGATCTGGCCGCCGGCCTGCGCATGCTCGAACCCCTGTGCGCGGCCGCGTGCGCGGGCCGGGCCGACCGGGCGACGACCGTGGTGCCCGCCCTGCTCGAGAACGTCGAGAAGTCCGCCGAACTGCTCGACGACGGCGCCGAATTCACCCACACCGCCAGGGAATTCCACGATCTGATCGTGACCCACACGCCCAATCTCACCGTGCGCTACATGGTGAGTTCGCTGGTCACCCTGTGGTCGGCACAGGAGCAGGCCTGGGCGGTCGAGCTCACCAGGGAGGGCGAGTACCCCTCCCGCGAGCAGGCCGACGCGGCCGTGCGCACCCACCGCCGGATCGCGCGCGAGATCGAGGCCGGTCGCGCCGCCGAGGCCGAGCGGCTCTACCGCAGCCACCTCTCGGCCACCCAGAGCCTGGTGCTCGAACGGTACGACGCCGACATGATCAGCGCGTCGCCGCAGGGCGCCCGGCCGACGACGCGGATGCGGCCGAGCACCCGAATCTGAGCCGGGACATCCCCCGTACCAGTGGATTCACGAATACCGGCCCACCGGTACCCCATCTTGGATAATCTAATTCTCACGTTCTTGCATATCTAGTTCCCTTCCCTTCCGGCGAGCCCGCCCGATCTCGATCGCCGCCCTCGTGGCACCGCATCATCACTTCGGAGCGCCTCGTCATACAGCCGTGCCTGCATCCGCGAAGGGCACGCTGAACAGGGGTTTCACTGAGCAAATCCAGTATTGCAATCATTATGAGGATTGACGTACCGTGACCCGCAACACCCACTGATCCGACCGTAGGGGAGGGCCCCGCAGTGACCCGAGGGGCGCGCTACCGCAGCGAGACACCATTCACCGTCGCCGAGGGCTGGAGCCTGCGCCGACTCACGCCACCGAGCCGCCTCTTCGGCGCCAACGGCCTACGGACCGGCGCGGACAACCGCATCTACGTCGCGCAGGTGGCGGGCAGCCAGATCAGCGCGCTCGATGTCACCACCGGCGAGCTCGAGACTGTCAGCGCCAAGGGCGGCGACATCGTCGCCCCCGACGACCTCGCCTTCGACACCGAGGGCAATCTCATCGCCACCGAATACATGGACGCCCGTGTCAGCGTGCGCCACACCGACGGCACCTCGCGGGTACTGCGCGACGACCTGCCTGGCGCGAACGGCATCACCTTCCACCACGGCAGGCTGTTCGTCAACGAGTGCCGGGTCGGCGGGCGGCTGATGGAGCTGCCGCTCGACGGCAGCGCCCCGCGCGTGCTGCAGGACAACCTGCCGATGCCCAATGCCATGGAGTTCGGCCCCGACGGACTCCTCTACTACCCGGTCATGGGCACCAACGACATCTGGCGCATCGATCCCGACGGCGGCGAACCCGAACGTGTTATCGGCGATCTCGGCGTGCCCGACTCGGTCAAGTTCGATGCCGAGGGGTTCCTCGTCTCGACCCAGGTCGGCACCGGCGAGGTGCTGCGGATCGACTCGCGGACCGGCGAGCGGCAGGTACTGGCCGCGCTGGCGCCCGGCCTGGACAACTGCACCTTCGTCGGCAACCGGTTGTTCGTGTCGAGCTTCACCGGCGAGATCACCGAGATCCTCGCCGGCGGCGCGACCGAGTCGATCCTGGAAGGCGGCCTCATGTGGCCGCTGGATCTGACCGTGGCCCCCGACGGCACCCTCTATGTCGCCGACGGCACCTACCTCTACGCATTCGGTGACGCCGGGCTGACTCAGGTCGCCTCGCTGTTCAGCCTCAACACTCCCGGCTACGTGCGCGGCGTGACCGCCGTGGGCCCCGGCGAACTGCTGGTGGCCACCTCCTCGGGCGAGATCGCCTCCTACCGGCCGGGTCCCGAGCCGGTCACCGAGGTCCTGGCCGAGGGCTTCGACCAGCTCTACGGCATCGCCGCCACCGCCGACCGCACCGTCGTGGCCGCCGAATTCGGTGCGGGCCGTGTCCTTTCGCTGCGCGGCGGCACGGTCGAGGTGCTGGCGAGTGGCCTGGATCGCCCGCTCGGCGTGGCTCTCGGCCCCGACGACACCGTGCTGGTCTCCGAGTCCGGCAGTGGGCGGGTCGTCTCGATCGGCAGCGGCGGCGTGGACACCGTCGTCGACGGACTGGACACACCGCACGGAATCCTGGTGCGCGGCAACCGATTGCTCATCGTCGACGTCGGCCTCAAGGCACTGATCGAGTTCGACCTCGCGACCAAGGTTCGCAGCGTGCTCGCGGCGAACCTGCCGGTGGGCGTACCCGAAGGCGTGGTCGCCAAGCCGCTGCTCGGCACGCCACCGTTCTCCGGCCCGATGGGTCCGTTCGCGGGCATCACCGCCGGGCCCGACGGCACCGTCTACCTCTCCGCCGACGCCGAGGGCAGCGTGCTCGCGCTGCGGCCACCGGCATGAGCGCGGCGGCGGGCTTCGAGGGCCTGGGTCTGCGGGACAGGATCGTCATCGTCTCGGGTGCGGGCGGCGGTGGCATCGGCACGGCGGTCACCCGCCTGGTCGCTACCGCCGGGGCGACCGTGGTAGCGGTGAGCCGATCGAAGGACAACCTCGACACCCACATCAATCCCCTCGCGGCCGAAGGACTTTCGGTGATCCCGGTCGCCGCCGACGCCGGCACCGACGAGGGGATCACGAAGGTCCTGGAGCGAGTCGCCGACCTGCCCGGCAGTCTGCACGGGCTGGTGAACGTGGCAGGCGGCGCGGATCCCGCCACCTGGATGCCCGCCACCCGCGTCACCCGCGAGGACTGGCGCGCGCTGTTCGCCCAGAACCTGGAGACCATGTTCTTCATGAGCCAGGGGGTGGCCAGGGCGCTGCGGGAGCAGGGCAGCCCGGGGTCGATCGTCTCGGTCTCCTCGATCAGCGGGATGAACACCGCGCCCTTCCACATCGCCTACGGCACAGCCAAAGCCGCACTCGTGGCCGCCACCCGGACGCTGGCCGTGGAACTGGCCCAGGACGGTATCCGGGTCAACGCCGTCGCCCCCGGCGTCACCGAGACCCCGGCCTCACGGGCCTACGTCGGCACCGACCCCGACCGCGACAGGCGCGCCATCACCATGGGCAGGCGCGGTCAGCCGGAAGAACAGGCCGGCCCGATCCTGTTTTTGCTCTCGGACCTGTCGACCTATCTCACCGGCCAGACGCTGCTCGTGGACGGCGGCCTGAATCTGCGCTGGACCCATCTGGGCGGTGACCACACCTCGCTGTTCCTCGAGAACGAGGACTTCCGCGCCGCCATCACCCGCTGACGAACCACGGTGTGCATCAGGAGGATGTCATGACCGAAACCGCCGAGAACACCACCGATCCCACCGCCGACCCGCTGTCGACCCCGATGACGATCGGCGTCGAGGCCTACATCTCCCCGGAGTACGCCAGGGCCGAGGGTGACCGCCTGTGGGCCAAGGTGTGGCAGCAGGTCTGCCGGGTGGAGGAGATCCCCCGGGTCGGCGACTACCTGACCTACGAGATCGCCGCCGACTCCATCATCGTCGTCCGTACCACGCCCGAGACCCTGCGCGCCTACCACAATGTGTGCGCGCACCGAGGCCGCCGACTCGTCGACACTCCCCCGGGCGCGCACGACGGTCGCGGGCAGGCCCGCCAGTTCACCTGCAACTTCCACGGCTGGCGCTACGACCTCGAAGGTCGCAACACCTTCGTCGCCGAACGCGAGGACTGGCCGTGCGGTCTCACCGACCGCAACGATGGACTCCAGCAGGTGCGGGTCGACACCTGGGGCGGCTGGGTCTGGATCACCATGGACCCCGATTGCGAATCGCTGCGCGACTATCTCGAGCCCGCCGCGAGCCTGCTCGAGCACTTCGAGCTGGAGAAGATGCGCTACCGGTGGCGCAAATGGCTGACCTTCGACTGCAATTGGAAGGTCGCCTTCGAGGCGTTCATGGAGACCTACCACGTCCCTTACACCCACCCGGAGTTCTCGAACTTCGGTTCCTTCCTGGGCTGGGCCCGCGCGCAGGGCAAGCACAGCAATATCGGCTACGACGCGCCGAAGGGCATGGAGGAGAACCAGGCCAAGCTGCGCGTCGGTGGCGGCGCCGACGCCCGGGTCTCCACCGCTCAGCTGCAGAACTTCACCTGGGAGAACGCCAACACCAACACCACCCGCACCCTGGTGGACGTGGCCAACCGGCTGATCGACGAACTGCCCGAGGGCACCCCGTCGGACCAGGTGCTGCGCTACTGGCTCGAAACCGCCAGGGCCGAGGACCAGGCGCGCGGCGTCGACTGGCCCAAGGTCGAACCCGACATCGTCGCCCAGAGTGGCACCGCCTGGCAGATCTTCCCGAACTTCCAGATCGGGCACGCGGTCAACAACATGCTCTGCTACCGGTTCCGCCCCTACGGCACCGATCCGGACAAATGCATCTTCGAAGCCGCGGTCTTCGAGCTGTTCCCGGAAGGGGAAGAGCCGCAGACCGAATGGGAGTACACCCCGGTCGGCGACCCCGGCTGGCGCACCGTGCTGCCGCAGGACTTCGACAATATGGCCGCGGTCCAGCAGGGCATGAAATCGCGGGGCTTCTCCGGCCCCAAGCCCAATCCCTATCGCGAACGCAGTGTGGTCAACCTGCACCACAACCTCGCCCGGTACATGGACACCGGCGCTCCCCGTGATCTCGCGTGAATCACCCTCCAGCAAGGAAATCCGCATGAGCGACTGCGCACCCACGCAGACCCCCGACGTCGATGTCGAGGAACTCCGGGCCGTCTACCTCGCCGAACGCGACAAGCGCGTGCGCACCGAGGGCCAGGGTCAGTACCTGGTGACCGACGACGGCTTCACCGACTTCTACGAGGGCGACCCGTACACGAGAGTCGTTCCCCGGGAACCGATCACCGACGACATCGGCATCGCGATCCTCGGCGGTGGCTGGGCGGGTCTGCTCGCCGCCGCCCGGCTCGAGGAGGCCGGGGTCACCGACTTCCGGATCATCGAGCTGGCCGGCGATTTCGGTGGTGCCTGGTATTGGAACCGGTATCCCGGCATCCAGTGCGACACAGACAGCTACGCCTATCTGCCGCTGCTCGAGGAAACCGGCTACATGCCGACCGAGAAGTACGCGCGCGGCGACGAGTGTTTCGAGCACGCGCAGCGCATCGGCAAGCACTACAACCTCTACGGCCGCACGATCTTCAGCACGCTGGTGAAATCACTGAGCTGGGACGACGAGCTCGACCGCTGGCGCATCGGCACCAACCGCGGCGACGACCTGCGCGCCCGCTTCGTGATCATGGCGCAAGGCCCGTTCAACAAGCCCAAACTGCCTGGCATCCCCGGTATCTCAGAGTTCACCGGCCACACCTTCCACAGCGCGCGCTGGGACTACGAGTACACCGGCGGCAGTATGCGGGGCGGGCTGGACAAGCTCGCGGGCAAGAAGGTCGCGGTGATCGGCACCGGCGCCAGCGGCATCCAGATCGTGCCGCACCTGGCCGAGACCGCCGAGCACCTCTACGTCTTCCAGCGCACCCCCTCCTATGTCTACGAGCGCGGTGACGTGCCGACCGATCCGGAGTGGGCCGCCTCGGTGCAGCCGGGCTGGACCCGCGAGCGCAAGCGCAACTTCCACACCGCCGCGTTCGAGGCGTTCACCCCGGGCCAGGCCGACCTGATCTGCGACGGCTGGACCGAGGTCAGCCGCAACCTGGAGGCGCATCTCAGCGCCACCGGCGGGTGGGCGACGCTGACGCCGGAGAAGTTCCTGGAGCTGCGCGAGATCGAGGACTACAAGGCGATGGAGCGCGTGCGCAGGCGCGTCGACGAGATCGTCACCGATCCGGCCACGGCGGCCGCGCTCAAGCCGTACTACCGGTTCCTGTGCAAGCGGCCGTGTTTCAACGACCAGTACCTGCCCACCTTCAACCGCGACAACGTGACCCTGGTCGATGTCGCGAAAACCAAAGGCGTGGAGCGCATCACGGCCCGGGGCATCGTCGCCGACGGCGTCGAGCACGCGGTGGACTGCATCATCTTCGCCAGCGGCTTCGAGATCACCACCGATCTGGACCGCCGCTTCGGCATCGCGCCGTTCGCCGGCCGCGACGGGCTGTCCCTCTACGAGCACTGGGGCGCGGGCTATCAGACCTTGCACGGCCTCACCACCCGCGGCTTCCCGAACCTTTTCTTCACCGGGTTCCTCCAGGGCGGAGTCACCGCGAGCACCACCGACATGTTCGACCAGCAGGCCGAGCACATCGCCTACATCCTGAAGCGGGCCGTCGACACCGGGGCCACCACGGTCGAGCCCACCGCCGAAGCGGTGCGGGAGTGGGTGACCACGGTGCGCGAAACCGCGGTCGACAACAGCACTTTCCAGCGGGAGTGCACGCCCGGCTACTACAACAACGAGGGCGAGCAGACCATCCGCTCGCACCTCGGCGAACCGTACTGGCCCGGCTTCTACGCCTTCGGTGACCTCCTGCGGGCGTGGCGCGACAGCGGGGACCTGCCCGGTCTGGAGCTGAGCAGATGACGTTGCGATTCGACGATCGTGTCGCCGTGATCACCGGCGCGGGGCGCGGTCTGGGCCGGGCCTACGCGCTGCTGCTGGCCGCGCGGGGAGCCAAGGTCGTGGTCAACGATCTGGGCAGCAGTGTCCGCGGCGACACCGTCGAGGGCGATCCCGCCGCCGAGGTGGTGGCCGAGATCCGCGCGGCGGGTGGCGAAGCCGTCGCATGCGGCGAGTCCGTCGCCACGCCCGAGGGCGGGCGCGCGATCGTCGACGCCGCGCTGACGCACTTCGGGCGGCTCGACATCCTGGTGCACAACGCGGGCAATGTCCGCTACGGCACCCTGCGCGAGCTGAGCTACGCGGACTTCGAGTCGGTGCTCGATGTGCACCTGCGCGGAGCGTTCCATGTGGTGCGCCCGGCCTTTCCGGTCATGGCCGAGGCCGGGTACGGCCGCGTCGTGCTCACCTCCTCGATCGGCGGGCTCTACGGCAACAAGGGCGTCGCCAACTACGCGGTGGCCAAGGCGGGCATGATCGGGCTGTCCAATGTCGTCGCGCTCGAGGGCGCGGACTCGGGCATCACCAGCAATGTCATCGTGCCCGCCGCGGTGACCCGGCTGGCGGACGGACTCGACACCGCCGCCTATCCGCCGATGGGACCCGAACTCACCGCCCCGGCGGTCGGGTGGCTCGCCCACGAATCCTGCTCGATCACCGGCGAGATGCTGGTGGCCGTCGCCGGACGGGTGGGCCGGGCCTATATCGCCGAAACCCCGGGGGTCCATCGGCCCTCGTGGACGATCGAGCAGGTCGGCGAGCAGATCGACGCGATCCGTGACACCACGGACTCGTGGATCCTGCCGCCGGTTCCGGCCGGTCACACAGATCACCTCAGGAAGAGTTTCGCGCTAGTGACGGAGGCACACCGGCATGTCGGTCAAGGTCTATGAACGGATCCTTCAGCTGTTCGAAGCCGAAGGCATCACCACGATTTTCGGTATCCCGGATCCGAACTTCGTGCACATGTTCCATCTCGCGGAGGAACGCGGCTGGAACGTCATCGCACCGCATCACGAGGAATCGGCCGGTTTCATGGCCGAGGCGGTCTCCCGGATGACCGGCACGGCGGCGGTGTGCATCGGCACCCTCGGGCCCGGCGTCGCCAATCTCGCCGGCGCGATGATGTGCGCGAAGGTGGAGAACTCGCCGGTGATCTTCCTGGGTGGTCAGCGCGCCCGGATCACCGAGCAGCGGGTGCGTCGCGGCCGCATCCAGTTCGTCAAACAGGCTGCGCTGTTCGAGAACTCGGTGAAGTACAGCGCCAGCATCGAATACGCCGACCAGACCGACGAGATCATCCGCGAGGGCCTGCGCAAGGCACTCACCGGAACGCCAGGCCCGGTCTATATCGAATACCCCTCGCACGTCATCCTCGAAGAACTGGATGTGCCCGCTCCCCTGCCACCGTCCGGGTATCGCCTGGTCGGCCAGACGGCGGGCGCGGACAAGATCGCCGAGGCGGTCGACCTGCTGCGGGCGGCGAAGCAGCCGATCCTGCTGGTCGGTCACGGTGCGCACACCGCCCGCGCCGGGGCGTCGGTGCGGGAACTGGCCGAGCTGCTGGCGGTTCCGGTGATCCAGACCTCCGGCGGCACCTCCTACATCGAGGGTCTCGAGGATCGCACCTTCCCGTACGGTTTCTCCCCGTCGGCGGTCGAGGCCGTGGTGCAGTCGGATCTGTGCCTGGCGATCGGCACGGAGCTCGGTGAGCCGGTGCACTACGGGCGTGGCAGGCACTGGGTGGCGAACGAGGCGAACCGGAAATGGATTCTGATCGAACAGGATCCGACCGCGATCGGGGTCAACCGGTCCATCGATGTGCCGCTGGTCGGCGATCTGCGCGCGGTCGTGCCCCAGCTGGTCGAGGCATTGCGTGACACCCCGCGCACGGCCACCCCGGAGCTGGCCGGCTGGATCGAGCAGGACGCCGCGCGGCTGGCCGAACTCGCCGAGACCGCGCCGTCCGGGCGCACCCCGGTGCATCCGGCGCGGCTGATCGTGGAGGCCACCAAGGCTTTTCCCGCCGACGGCATCATGGTCCGCGACGGCGGCGCCACCACGATCTTCGGCTGGACCTACTCCCAGGCCAAGCCGCACGACGTGATCTGGAACCAGAACTTCGGCCACCTCGGCACCGGCCTGCCCTACGCGGTCGGCGCCTCGGTCGCCGAGGGCCGCAAACGCCCGGTGATGCTGATCTCCGGCGACTCCTCGTTCCAGTTCCAGATCGCTGAACTGGAAACCGCGGTACGCCTGAACCTTCCGCTGGTCTCGGTGGTCGCGGTGGACTACGCATGGGGCCTCGAGGTCGGCGTGTACAAACGCACCTTCGGGCAGGGCTCGCTGGAGACCGGCGTGCACTGGGGCACCGGAACCCGGTTGGACAAGGTCGCCGAGGGCTTCGGCTGCTACGGCGAGTACGTCGAGCGCGAGGAGGACATCGCGCCGGCGATCAAACGGGCCTACGCCAGTGGCAGACCAGGCGTGATCCACGTGGCCGTCGACCCGAAGGCGAACTCCGAGGAGATGCCCTCCTACGACGAGTTCCGCACCTGGTACGCGGAAGGAACCCAGTAGTCATGCCGGATATCTCCACGTTCTATGTCGGCGGCAAGTGGATCGAGCCCGTCGGCACCGCGACCTTCGAGGTCGTCGACCCGGCCACCGAAAAGGTCTACGGCACCGTCGCCGCGGGCACCGCGGCCGATATCGACCGGGCGGTGGCCGCCGCGCGCGGCGCGTTCCCGAACTGGTCGGCGAGTTCGGTCGACGACCGCCTCGCCGTGCTGACCGAGATCGGGGCCGAGTTCGAACGCCGCCGCGGCGACATCGCGGCCGCGCTGACCGCCGAGATGGGCGCCCCGGCGGCGCTGGCCAACGGGTTCCAGCTGAATCTGGTTGCCGGACATCTCGATACCGCGATCGAGGTGCTGCGCGACTACCCGTTCGCCGAGCAGCGCGGGGCCACCCTGATCGCCCGCGAGCCGATCGGCGTCGCGGGGCTGATCACGCCGTGGAACTGGCCGCTGAGCCTGATCGCGGTGAAGGTGTTCCCCGCGTTGGCCGCCGGCTGCACGGTCGTGCTCAAGCCCTCAGAGCAGTCGCCGTTCAGCGCGCAGATCTTCGCCGAGGTGCTCGACGCCGCCGGGGTGCCCGCGGGCGTGTTCAACCTGGTCCACGGTGACGGGCCCGGGGTGGGCGCGCCGCTGGCCGCGCACCCGGAGGTCGATGTCATCTCCTTCACCGGTTCCACCCGGGCCGGGATCGAGGTGGCCCGCGCCGCCGCGCCCAGCGTCAAGCGGGTCACCCAGGAACTCGGCGGCAAGAGCCCCAATATCGTGCTCGACGACGAGCAGTTCGCGGCGAATGTCGCGGCGGGCATCGGTCCGCTGATGATGAACTCCGGTCAGACCTGTAGCGCGCTGACCCGGATGCTCGTGCCGCGCGCCCGCATGGACGAGGCGATCGCGGCGGCGAAGTCAGCCGCCGAGCAGCTGACCGTCGGCGATCCGACCACCGAGGTCGCCCTCGGCCCGGTGGTGTCGAAGGCGCAGTTCGACAAGGTCCAGGGGCTCATCCAGCGCGGTATCGACGAGGGCGCGACCCTGGTCGTCGGCGGCACCGGCCGCCCGGACGGGCTGACGAAGGGCTACTACGTCAAGCCGACGGTATTCGCGAACGTCACCAACGACATGACGATCGCGCGCGAGGAGATCTTCGGTCCGGTGCTGACGATCCTGGCCTACGACAGCATCGACCACGCGGTGGAGATCGCCAACGACACCGAGTACGGGCTGGCGGGCAATGTCGCCGGCGCCGACCTCGAGCAGGCGCGCGCGGTGGCGCACCGCATCCGGGCCGGGTATGTCTCGATCAACGACGGGTTCGATTTCCACTGCCCGTTCGGTGGTTTCCGCAAGAGCGGCAACGGCCGCGAATGGGGTGCCTTCGGTTTCGACGACTACGTCGAGATCAAGGGCATCCTCGGGTACGCCCCAACCGCCTGAGGTAACTCGAAAGCGCCGGATGGTTCGCAAACAGTGAGCCCTTTCCTCAAGCGCTACATCCGGTCGGCTCCGGGTGGGACCGAAGATCACATCGCGGTGATCACCCGAGAGCCGCCGGGTCCGTGCAGAAGCGGTGCTGCTGTGCGTCCCACCCATGGGCCACAAACTCGACGCCCTTCGCCGTGTCGAGTTTCAGGGGAGGCGGGTATGGCTCTGGCACGACGCCGAGACAGAAGACGACGCCCGCCGGGCGGGACGGCAATGTGGGTGGACCGTCGTCGAAGCCGCCCCCGAAAGGGTGGTAGGGCTTGAACGGACGAGGCACCCGGATGGTTCGCGATTCTGTGGTGCCGGGGCGGACGCGCAGTACACCCACGGACGGCGCAACTGCCATTTCCTCGACTTCGTCAGGCCAGCCGAAGAGCCGCTCTGCGATTTCGATGAAGTCGCCTGCCGGGACAACATAGGCGTTCCCCTCAGGCGCCATGCCCTTATGCGAGACCAGTATTGGGACTATCAATTCCTTGGTACTTTGATTGTCCACACGCCAGCTAACCGTGACGTCCGCGCGCGCGATCGTCACATCGGCGTCGAACATCACCCCGACTGGAATCGTGGCCCCACCAGCTAGCTGGTCGACGGTATTCACCGTGGCGCCACAAGCGACGAGCAGCATTGCGCAGAGGGCAATCACCGACCAGGCCCGCCCGCTGGAACCGAACCTTCTTCCCACCGGTCGCGTATCAGTAATGTTCACGATGTGGCGCACCCATCTCCGCGCGCAACCCGTTCTCGGTCAGCTCGATTCGATGGTCGGGGTCGATTTGTTCCGGGGTGGCCGGATTGTGATCCCACAAACCCCCCTGCTCACCCTCGTTCTAGACGGTACCGGAAGATCCGCGTGCCTCACAGCTGATGCCGCAACGGCAGGACGCGGTCGCGCTCTACTGCGACACCCCCGGCGCGACGGGTCGCCGGGATTGCCGCCGCCACGATCTATGGCACCGGCACGGGGAAATACGCTGCGCTACAACGGGACTCGTCGGTACCCGACAGAACCTGTCAGGAGCTCCGAACAGCGATTCCGGCGCTTTCGTGTGCAGTCAGGACAGGCCGAGGTCCCTGGCGACGATCATCTTCATCACCTCGCTGGTCCCGGCGTAGATGCGGGCCACGCGTGCATCGGCGTAGAGGCGGGCGATCGGGTATTCCATCATGTAGCCGTAGCCGCCGAACAGTTGCAGGCAGCGGTCGACGGTGCGGGCCTGTACCTCGGTGCAGAACAGTTTCACCCGGGCGGCGTCGGCGCCGGAGAGCACGCCGTCGACCAGGTCCGCCACGGCCCGGTCGATCATGGTCTGCGCGGCCTCGACTTCGGTGGACAGCGCCGCCAGCTCGAACTTGGTGTTCTGGAACGAGGCGACCGGCGTACCGAAAGCCTTACGCTCCCTGGTGTATTCGACGGTCGCGCCGATCGCCGCACGGGCATGCGCGACCGAGCCGACGGCGACGGTGAGCCGTTCCTGGGGCAGGTTGTGGCCCAGATAGCCGAAGGCCGCGCCCTCCTTGCCCAGCCGGTTGGCCACCGACACCCGCACATCGGTGAACGACAGCTCCATGGTGTCCTGCACCTTGCAGCCCATCTTCTCCAGTTCCCGGCCGCGCTCGAAGCCGGGCATCCCGTCCTCGACGACCAGCAGCGTGAGTCCGGCCCTGCGGTTTTCGGGGTCGGTGGCGGTGCGCGCGACGACGATCACCAGATCGGCGAGCAATCCACCGGTGATGAAGGTCTTGGCTCCGTTGAGGATGTAGTGGTCGCCGTCGCGGACCGCGCTGGTGCGCATCCCGGCCAGGTCGGAGCCGGTACCGGGCTCGGTCATGGCGATGGCGGTGAGCAGTGATCCGTCGGCCAGGCCGGGGAACCAGCGCTCGCGTTGCGCCGCATTCGCATACTCGAGGAAGTAGGGCAGGATGACGTCGAGCTGGGTGCGGACGGTCCCGAGCGTCACCAGGGCGCGGGCCGCCTCCTCCTGCAGGACCACGTTGTAGCGGTAGTCGCGCAGACCCGCACCGCCGTACTCCTCGGGCAGCGCGATGCCGAGCAGGCCGAGTTCGCCCATCTCGGTGAAGATCTCGCGCGGCATCCGCCCGGCGCGTTCCCAATCCGCGTAGTTCGGCACAATGCGTTTCTCGACGAAACCTCGCACCAGTTCCCGAAACGCCTCGTGATCGGGCGTGAACATTTCGCGACGCACGTGATCTCCCGGTCTCAGACGAGCTCGACGACGGTGGCGTTGGCGGTGCCGCCGCCTTCGCACATGGTTTGCAGGCCGTAGCGAATCCCGTTGTCGCGCATGTGATGCAGCATGCGGGTCAGCAGGACCACGCCCGATCCGCCGAGCGGGTGTCCGAGCGCGATCGCCCCGCCCAGCGGGTTGAGCCGGGCAGGGTCGGCGCCGGTCTCGGCCAGCCAGGCCAGCGGCACCGGCGCGAAGGCCTCGTTCACCTCGTACACCCCGATCTCGGACAGCGCGAGCCCGGCGCGGCGCAGTACCTTCTCGGTGGCCGGGATCGGGCCGGTCAGCATGAGGACCGGGTCCGAACCGGCCACCGCGCCCGCCAGATAGCGGGCCAGTGGGGTGAGTCCCAGTTCGCGCGCCTTCGCCGGGGTGGTGAGCACCAGCGCGGCGGCGCCGTCGGAGATCTGGGAAGAGTTGCCCGCGTGGATGACTCCGTCGTCACGGAAGGCCGGCTTCAGCTTCGCCAGCTTCGCCACGCTGCTCCCCCGCCGGATGCCCTCGTCGACCTCGATCACACCGTCGTCGGTGGCCACGGGCACGATCTGCTCGGTGAAAGCGCCCGTATCCTGGGCGGCGGCAGCGCGTTCGTGGGAAAGCACCGAGAACTCGTCAAGGCGGGTACGGTCCAGGCCCCACTTCTCGGCGATGAGTTCGGCCGAGACGCCCTGGTTGAAGGAGAAGCCGTCGTAGCGGGCCAGCGCCTGCGGACCGTACGGCGCGCCACCGGCTTTGGCGGCACCCAGCGGCACCCGACTCATCACCTCGACCCCGCCTGCCACCACGACCTCGGCCATCCCCGACATGACCGCCTGGGCTGCGAAGTCGACGGCCTGCTGACTGGAACCGCAGGCGCGGTTCACCGTCGTGCCGGGCACGCTCTCCGGCCAGCCCGCGGCCAGGACCGCGTACCGGCCGATATTGCTCGACTGGTCGCCCACCTGGGAGACACAGCCCCACACCACGTCGTCGACGACAACCGGATCGAGGCCGGTGCGTTCGGCCAGAGCGGTGAGCACGCGGGCGGACAGGTCCGCCGGGTGCACCCCGGCCAGACCGCCGTTGCGTTTGCCGACCGCGGTGCGGACCGCGCCGGCGATGACTACCTCGGGCATGCCTATCTCCCGTTCTCGGAGCTCGTGGGACGGATCGGTGGACGTTGCACCGTCCACCGCCCGGTGAAGCGTGGCTCGCGCCGTGCGGCGAACGCGGAGAAGGCTTCCGGCGCGTCGGCGGTGGCGAAGTTCAGCCCCTGCGCACGGGACTCGGCGGCGAGCGCTTGGCGCAGGGTGATGTCGGCGCCTTCGTGCAGCAGCGCTTTGGTCTGGGCCAGCGCGACCGGCGGGCCCGCGGCCAGCCGGTCGGCGAGATCGTCGGTGAACGCGTCGATCTCGTCCGCGAGGCGTACCCAGGTGACCAACCCCAGTTCGTGTGCTTCACCCGCAGAGATGGTGTCGGCCAGTAGCGTCAGCCGCTTGGCCTGCTGCATCCCCACCAGCCGGGGCAGCAGCCACGAACCGCCCAGGTCGAGAGTGAGCCCACGGGCCGTGAACACCTGCGCGAAGGTCGATTCCGGGGTCGCGACCACCAGATCGCAGCCGAGCGCCAGATTCCACCCGGCACCGATCGCGGGCCCGGTGACCTTGGCGACCGTCGGCAGCGGCAGTTCGTGCAGCAACGTCGCCACCTCGGCGAGCGGACGCATGCGATAGATCGGATGCGCATTGTCGGGCACCGAGATATCGGCGCCGGAACAGAACGCGCTGCCCGCCCCGGTGAGGACCAGAGCCCGCACACCGCGATCGGTCGCGACCGCACGCAACGCCTCGGCCAGTGCACCGAAGAGTTCGGCGTCGATGGCATTGCGCCGATGCGGACGGTTCAGGGTCAGCGTGCGTACGCCGTCGCGGTCGGCGACCAGGAGAACGGGGGCGGCGGAGTTGGCATCGGTCATGATGCCCCCGTGCCACGCTGCGACCCGACCAGCGCACAGGCACCAGCACCTCGCCCGATCGGGGCGACACTCCCAGAGCTGCGGTGTCGGCGCCGCCCCGGGATTGCTTCGGCGGTCATGTCACGGCCTCGGTGGGGACCGGGCCGCCGATCACAGCTGTGCTGCGCCACAGTTCGATTTCCCCTGCGGTGCAGCCTATTTCGCTGAGCAGGCGGTCGGTATCGGCGCCGAGGGCGGGCACCGGGCCCATCGGTGGCTCGTAGTCGGCGATCACCGCGGGTGGCAGCAGCGACGGGATGGGGCCTGCGGGGGTGTCGATGTCGCGCCAGCGGTCGCGCTGTGACAGTTGCGGGTGGGCGACGACTTCGCTGGGGCGGTTGTAGCGGGCGTTGCCGATGCCCGCCTCGTCGGCGATGCGCTGGATGTCGGCCAGGTCGTGGCGGGTGCACCAGGCGGTGATGGCGGCGTCGAGTTCGGCGCGGTGGCGGGTGCGGCCGGTGTTGGTGCGAAATCGGTTGTCGGCGGCCAGGTCGGGGCGTTGCAGGATGGTCGTCGCCAGGCGCTGCCATTCGCGGTCGTTGGTGGTGCCGAGGACGACGGTGTGGCCGTCGGCGGTCGGGTAGGCGCCGTACGGGGCGACCGCGGGTGAGCTCATGCCGAGCGGTTCCTGATCCACCCCGGCGTGCCGGGCGTAGGTGAGGTGGTAGCCCATCAGCTCAGCCATCGTGTCGAACAGGCTGAGACCGATACTCGCGCCGGCCTTCTCGACGCCGCGCGTGACGTCGCGGCGGTACAGGGCGGTGACGATCGAGAGTGCGGCGTAGAGCCCGGTGGTCGCATCCGCCACCGGCGGACCGGGTTTGGCGGGCGACCCGGCGGTCCCGGTGACCGCGCAGACCCCAGCCTCGGCCTGCGCCAGCAGGTCGTAGGCGCGTTTGTGTGACAACGGCCCGTCCCGGCCGAACCCGTCGATCTCGACGGCCACGAGCGAGGGATACCGTGCGGCGAGCTCCTCGGGTGACAGACCGAGCCGGGCGGTGGCGCCCGGCGCCAGATTGGACACCAGCACATCGGCGCTGCTCAGCAACCGATGCAGAATATCCAGCCCCCCAACCGTTTTCAGATCAATGGCGACCGATTCCTTGCCCCGGTTCACCCAGACGAAATGCGCGGCCTGTCCGAGCACGACATCGTCGTAATGCCGGGCGAAATCACCGCCCACCGGGTTCTCGACTTTGATCACCCGCGCACCGAAATCAGCTAGCACCCTCGTACACATGGGCGCCGAGACGGCCTGTTCCAGCGCGATCACGGTGATCCCGGCCAGCGGCGCGGCCGCGGGTGGGTCGACCGGTGTCATCAGATCACCGTGCCGCCGTCCACCGGCAGCACCTGCCCGGTGACGAAGGAGGCGGCATCGGAGGCCAGGAAGACGAACGCGCCCGCCACCTCGTCCGGTTCGGCCCAGCGGCGCAACAGGATCCGGTCCAGCATCTGTGGCGCGAACCGGTCGTCGGTGCGGATGGCGTGCGTCATCGTGGTCGCGGCCAGCGGGGCCACCGCGTTGACCAGGATCTGCTTGCGCGCCAGCTCTTTCGCCATCGACTTGGTGATGCCGACGACCGCGGCTTTGGCCGCGGAGTAGTTCACCTGGCCGAGCGTGCCGACAATCCCGGCCGCGGAGGTGACATTGATGATCCGCCCGGTGCCGTCGGTGGGCAGGTACTCCAGTGCCGCCTGGACACACTGGATCGCCCCGAGGGCGTGGATGTCGAACAGGCGCCGCACCGACTCCCCGGTGGTCTTGTTCAGCATCGCCGGTGCGGTCACCCCGGCATTGTTGACCAGGATGTGCAGCGCGCCGCCGGCCAGGGCGGCCGCCCGCTCGGCGGCTTCGGCCGCCGCGTCGGCGTCGGTGACATCGAAGGCGAAACTCGCGGCGGTGCCGCCATTTCCGGTGATCTTCTCCGCGACGGCGGCCGCGGCCGCACCGTCCAGATCGGTCACCAGCACTGCGGCGCCCGCCGTGGCGAGGGCATGGGCGACTGCGGCACCGATGCCACCCGCCGCCCCGGTCACCAGCGCGGAACGCCCGGTAAGGTCGAACAGTGTCTGCGGTGCCATCAGTAACTCCTCGGCAGTCCCAGGGCGTGTGTGCCCAGAAAGTTCAAGATCATTTCCTGGCTGACCGGCGCGATCCGCATCACCCGTGACTCCCGGAAGTAGCGCGAGACGTGGTACTCCTCCGCGTATCCCATCCCGCCGTGGGTCTGCAGGGCGCGATCGGCCGCGGTGAAGCCGGCGTCGGCGCACAGGTACTTGGCCGTGTTCGCCTCGCGCCCACAGGATTTCCCGTTGTCGTAGCGCCAGGTCGCCTTGCGCAGGACCAGCTCGGCCGCGTCGAGACGAGCCAGCGAGTCGGCCAGGGGGAACTGGATGCCCTGATTGCTGCCGATCGGGCGGTCGAAGACGACGCGTTCCTTGGCGTAGCGCACTGCCCGGTCCAGGGCCACCCGGCCCAGGCCCAGCGCCTCGGCCGCGATCAGCATGCGTTCGGGGTTGAGTCCGTCCAGCAGGTAGCGGAAGCCCTGTCCTTCCTCGCCGACCCGGTCCTCGACCGGCACCCGCAGATCGTCGATGAACAGCTCGTTCGAGCTCACCGCGTTGCGGCCCATCTTGGCGATCGGGCGGATGTCGACGTGGGCGCGGTCCAGGTCCGTCAGGAACAGGGTCATGCCGTCGGTCTTCTTCTCGACCTCGTCGTAGGGCGTGGTCCGGGTCAGCAGCAGGATCTTCTCCGACTCGAGCGCCTTGGAGATCCACACCTTGCGGCCGTTCACCACGTAGTGGTCGCCGTCGCGGCGGGCCGAGGTGGTGATGCGCGGAGTGTCCAGTCCCGCACCGGGTTCGGTGACGCCGAAGCACACGTGCAGGTCACCGGCGGCGATGCGCGGCAGGGTGCGCTGCTTGAGTTCCTCGGAGCCGTGCACCACCACCGGCTGCATCCCGAAGATGGACATGTGGATCGAGCTCGCGGCGTTCATCCCGCCGCCGGAGCGCGACACCTCCTCGGCCAGCAGGGTGGCCTCGGTGATGCCGAGGCCGTGCCCGCCGTATTCCTCGGGGATGGTGATGCCGAGCCAGCCGCCGCTCGCGATCGCCCGGTAGAACTCGGTGGGGAATTCGTGGTCCCGGTCGTGTTCGAGCCAGTACTGGTCGTCGAATTTGCGGCACAGCTGGGCGACCGAGGAGCGGATCAGCTCCTGGTCCTCGGACAGGTCGAAATGCATGCCTTCGGGCATTGTTCGGTCTCCGCTCTCCTCAGTCGGACGATCCGGACGGGACCGGCTCCCGGATCGCCCGGTCGGCGAGCCCGTCCAGCTCGTAGGCCTGCCGGGCCAGCCAGAACCGCAGGAAGTTGGTCAGCGAATAGCGCAGGAACACCGCGGCACCGGTGACGGCGGCGGCCACCCCGCCCAGTGCCAGCACGATGGCGTCGCGCTGGGCCAGCGGATCGGTGGTGCCGTGGGAGATCAGGTAGGCCAGCGCGGCGAGCACCGGCCCGGCCACCATGAGCACCACGCCGGTGCGCAGCCACAGTCCGGAACGGCCGGCCGACGGGTCGGGAATCTTGAGTTCTCGCAGGTCTCGGGCGAAACGGTCCGCACGGGATTCGGTCATGATGGGTCACTTCCTAGATAGAGGGCGGCCAATTCGTTGCGGAGTCCGCTGTCCGGATGTCCTTGGCGCACGATGCGTCCGCGCACCAGGACGGCCGCGTGATCGGCGATGTCGAGGACGGCGGCGGCGAATTGCTCGACCACGAGCACCGCCACGCCCTGGCGGGCGATCTCGGCGACCTGCTCGTAGAGCCGCTCGACCACCAGCGGCGCCAGGCCCATGGACAATTCGTCGAGCAGCAGCACCGCCGGGTCGGTGGCCAGTCCCCTGGCCAGCGCCAGCATCTGCTGTTCGCCGCCGGACATGGTGCCTGCCACCTGGCCGGCGCGGGTGCGCAGGATCGGGAACCGGTCGAAGGCGATCTCCTCGATCTGTGCGCGGGTGCGGCCGGTGCAGGTCATCATCCACAGGTTCTCGCGCACAGTGAGATTGGGGAACACGCCGCGGCCTTCCGGGATCAGGCAGACCCCGGCGCCCGCCAGATCGCGGGCCATCGCGCCGGTGACGTCGCGTCCGCCCAGCTCCAGGCTGCCCGCCGTCACCGGATGGGTGCCCGCCACCACGTTCAGTGCCGTCGTCTTGCCCGCGCCGTTGGGCCCGAGCAGCGCGACGACCCGGCCGGCCGCGACCTCGAGATCCACGCCGTGCAACACGGTGATGGCGCCGTAGGCGGCGCGGACGCCCCGCAGCGCCAGCAGGGGCGCCGGGCCGGTGGTCTCGGCCGGGACCACCGCGGTGGCCGGATGCACGGTGGTCACAGGTCCCCCAGGTAGGCAGCCAGGACGGCCTCGTCCGAGCGGATCGTCGCGGGCGGACCGGAGGCGATCACCCGGCCGAGGTCGAGGACGTACACCGCGTCGCACACGTTCATCACCAGGCCCATGTCGTGTTCCACCAGCAGCACCGCGGTGCCCTGCTCGGCGAGCGAGCGCAGCAGTTCTCCGAAGCGCTCGGTTTCGGTGTGGTCCTGGCCGGCGGCGGGTTCGTCGAGCAGGATCACGCTCGGCCGGGCGGCGACCGCCCGGCCCACTTCGACCAGTCGTCCGGTGCCGGTGGGCAATTCGTCGGCGCAGGCATCCGCGACCGTGGACAGGCCGAACCGGTCGATGATGTCGTCGACGACCTGTCCGGCCCGGCGCCGGTCCGGCCCGAGTTCGGCGGCTACCAGGAGGTTGTCGCGCACGCTGAGCCGGCCGAACAGTTCGAGCCGCTGGAAGGTGCGTGCCATGCCGTGCCTGGCCCGGCGGGCGGGTCCGGCACGGGTGATGTCGCGACCGCCGAGGCGCACCCGTCCGCGCACCGGAGTGCGCAGCCCGCAGATCACGTCGAACAGCGTGCTCTTGCCCGCGCCGTTGGGGCCGATCAAGCCGGTGATCGCGCCGGCTTCGGCGCGCAGCGTGGCGGCGTCCAGTGCCCGGTTTCCGCCGAACACGACGGTGACATCGTCAACTTCCAGTAGTGACGGCACGGTCGAGCACCTCCTCGTCCTCGGGTGTCCAGGGCCGCCGGATGCCCCACCATTCGACCGGCACCACCGACGGATCGGCCGCGGGCCGGTTCCGCACCGAGCTCCAGATCCGGGCTGCCACGATCGCGACGACGACACCGCCGGTGAAGGCCCAGCCGTCGATCGCCGCGAGCAGCCGCAGGCCCCACAGCGCGAGCACGACGCCCACCAGCAGTGGCGCCACCACCCGGTCGCGCAGCATCGGGAACCACTCGCGGCGCAACGGTGTGATCGCGCCGTCCTTCAGCACGCCCCCGCCGAAGAGGATGCCGCCCAGCGAGGGCAGCACCTGCGAGAGATTCAGCAGGCCGGGCCACAGCACCGGAATCACGTTCAGCGGACCCGCGAACACCAAGCCGGTGAACATGCCGGCCCCGACCGCGCCGAGCCCGGCGATGGTGACGATCAGGAAGATCGGCAGCCCGGCCACCAGGTTGAACTGGTCCGGCGCCACGGCCTGCACCTGCATCCCGTACAGCGCGCCGCCCAGCCCGGCGATGGCCGCCGAGAGCGCGAACACCGCCACCCGCGCCAGCAGCAGGCTGCCGCCGAGGGTCGCGTAGGCGGCCTCGCTGTCGCGCAGGGCGATCAGCCGCCTGCCGAACCTGCTGCGCCGCAACAGCGCGACGCCGAGACCGGCCAGTGCGAGGCAGACCGCGGCGAACACGGTGATCCCGGCGGTGGTCTCCACCTTCAGCCCGAACAGGTCCGGTCCGGCGATCGACACCGAGCCCTGATCGAACAGCGCGATCCGCACGCCGAACACCTCGAAGGCGGGCAGTGTGAAGATCCAGCGGTCGAGCACGACCGCGAAGGCCGCGGTGGCCAGCGCCAGGTAGACACCCGAAAGCCGCAGTGCCGGAATCGCGATCACCGCACCGACCAGTCCCGCGATACCCATGGCCGCGAGCAGCGCCCACCACTGACCGTCCGGTCCCAGATGCCCGTAGGCCACCGCGCCGATACCAGCCAGACCGAGCTGGCACAGCGAGATCTGTCCCGCGAACCCGAGCAGCGGCACATACGACAGCGCGATGACGCCCCAGGCGAACATGGCGCCGTAGGTGATCAGATCCGGCTCACTGAGCATCGTCGCCAGCATCAACCCCAGCGTGATGATCACCGCCGCGAAGACCGCCGAGCCGCCGAGGGTGGGCAGCGGCACCGCGCCCACCCGCCGGTCGCGCCCGCGTAACCGGCCGTGCGGGAACAGCAGCAGCGCGACGAACAGCAGCAGCGCGGGCGCGGCGAGCCGCAGCCCCGGCAGGTATTCGTTCTGCGGCAGGTACCCGGTCAGGTAGCTCTCCAGCAGGCCGACGACCACCGCGCCGGCGAACACCATCGGCAGATTGCGCAGCCGCCCGAAAATGGCCGCGGTGTAGGCACTCACGATCAGCAGCGACAGTTGCGCCGCGTCCAGCGTGACCATCGGCGCGATCAGGATGCCGCCGATCGCGGCCAGCTCGATGCCGAGGATCCAGGCGATCCGGTTGGCCCGCTGCGGGTCGGCGCCGGTGAGCCCCACCAGGGCGCGGTCGTCGACCGTGGCCCGCATCTCCACCCCGGTTCGAGTGCGGTACAGCAGGATTCGCAGCGCGACCGCCACCGCGATCGCGACCGCGATGGTCAGGGCCTGGTGCCAGGTCAACGTCACCACGCCCAGATCGAGCGACGGCTGGTCGGGGAAGAAGCGCGGCAGCGACCGCGACTCGTTCGGATTCCAGATCCAGCGCGCCAGCACGATCAACCCGCTGAGCAGCGCGATGGTCATCACCAATTTCTCGGCGTCGCCCAAACCCTGGGTGGGAGCGAGGGTCCAGCCGAAGAACAGACCGAAGGCCGGGGCGAAGACGAGCAGCACCGCGGCCAGCGCGAGCGGAACCGGCCAGCCCCAGCCCACCGACAACTGCCAGTAGACGAAGGCCGAGACCATGCCCGCGGCACCGTGCGCGAAGTTGAACACCCCGGTGGTGGTGTAGGTGAGTACCAGGCCGCTGCCGATCACGGCGTAGATCGCGGCGGTACTGAGGCCGACGATGCCGAAGGCGAGGAATTGCTCCATCAGCGGACGCGCTCCGTCACTTCAGATCCGCGAGACTCTTGTTCACCCAGGCCAGGGTCATCGGCTGACCGAAGTCCGCCTTGTACCGGTACGGGGTGAAGCCGCAGCGGTAGAGCCCGTCGGTGTTCGGCGAGAACTGCGCGGACTTCCACCCGCCCGGACCCGCCTGCTGCACGTTGAAGCAGCGGGTCTGATCGGCCAGCGGCTTGGACAGGTCGACCGGCGCCTGCAAACCGCCTGCGGTCCAGGCGGTCTCGGCGGCCGCGGTCTTGTAGACGCAGGCGCGAGTCAGATCGGCACCACAGGCGGTGGCCGACTTCGCGAACAACAGCCAGGACTGAAAGGCGCGCAGCACCTGGAAGGTGATGGCACTGCCGGGGGCGTACTGCTGGAAGAGGTCCTTCACCTGCTGCACCGCGGGCACCCGGTCGGCCGCGTCCAGCGGGGCGGTGCCGCTCATGTCGAGCACGTTGTTCTGCTGTCCGAGTGAGCTCTTCGCCGAGTCCAGGAACACCTGGTTGTAGGAGTTGGCGTTGGCGTCGATCCAGTCCAGCTTGTAGTTCATGCTGGTCAGCACATCCTGGAGCTTCGCCAGGTAGCGGAAGTCACCGTAGAAGATCAGGCCTTTCACCCCGGCCGCCTTGATGGCCTGGGCGTAGGGCGTCCAGTCCGAGACACCCGAGATCGGGTACAGGTCGCTGTAGGCGATCTTCGCTCCTGCCGCGGTGAGCGACTCGGTGAGCTTGTCGCCCATGACCTTGGTGATCGGCGAGTCGCCGTTGATCATGCCGATGGCGCTCTTGGACCCGGGGAAGGCCTCGTTGATCAGCCAATCCTGGAATCCCGTATAGGGATTCACGTTCTCCGACATCGACGAGCCCGCGCCCAGCTGCAGGTCCGAACCGGTGTTGGCGGTCTGGGAGACCTGCGCCGGGAACTCCGGCAGCAGACATTCGAGCCGGTCCTTGACGCCGAGACCGTCGAGCGCGGCGCTGCCGCCGACCAGGACGAAGTCCTCCCGGCAGGCCTCGAGCATGCGCTGGCGGACCTCCATGAGTTTGGTGTCGCGCAGGTTGGTGACGATCTTGCGGCCGTTGATTCCACCCGCCGCGTTGCACCACGACGTGAAAACCTTGGCCGCGTCGACGAAGTCGGGATTCTTGGTGAAGCCGATGTCGGAGAAGACACCGACCTCGATCTCGGTCGCTGTCACGCCCTGGGCCTGCGCGCTGCCCGGCGTGCCCGGCGTGCAGACATCGCTGAGCGTGCCGAAGTCGCCGGACGCGGCAGGCGCCGGACCGCCCGCACCGTCTTCGCGCGCTCCGCTCTCCCGGCCGCACCCCGCCACCAGGAGAGCGACCGCCATCAGGGCGATGACTGTTCGCTGTGGTTTCACCGTATTCCTCCTCCGTGAGCAGCGGCGGCATGGCGCCCGCTGCAACGGAAACTATCTTCTCAGAATCGGATAATCAATATCGAGTTTCCGGAGAGTATGAATCTTCCAGGTCGGCCGGGGCGGCCGACTCGACGCTCGCACCGGGCGGCCGAAGTCGCGTTTGACAGCGCCCGACCTGCATGGAAATCTGGTAGTCAGTTTTGGAGAATCATATTCTCACGAGAGGGAGTCCCTTGGCACACTTCACCAAGCCGGCGGCAGGGAGCTGGACGCAGAACTATCCCGAGCTGGGCACCGCCCCGGTGGACTACACGGATTCGATCGACCCCGCCTTCTACGAGGACGAGCGCCAGGCGATCTTCCGCAAGACCTGGCTCAATGTCGGCCGGGTCGACAAGCTGCCCAAAGTCGGCAGCTACTTCACCAAAGAGCTCGCCTGCGTGGGCACGTCGCTGATCATCGTCAAGGACAAGGAGGGCGTGGTCCGCGCCTTCCACAACATCTGCCGTCACCGCGGCAACAAGCTGGTCTGGGACGACTACCCCAACCAGGAGACCGCCGGTACCTGCCGGCAGTTCACCTGCAAGTACCACGCCTGGCGCTACGGCCTCGACGGCGAGCTGACCTTCGTCCAGCAGGAAGGCGAGTTCTTCGACCTGGACAAGAGCGAGTTCGGGCTCAAGCCGGTGCGCTGCGAGATCTGGGAAGGCTTCGTCTTCGTCAACCTCGACGAGGCCGCGGCGCCCCTGACCGAGTATCTGGGCCCGATGATGAAGGGCCTGGAAGGCTATCCGTTCGCGGAGATGAGCGAGGTCTACAGCTACAAGGCCGAGATCGGCTCGAACTGGAAGCTGTTCATCGACGCCTTCGCCGAGTTCTACCACGCGCCGGTGCTGCACCAGAAGCAGGCGGTCAAGGACGAGGCAGACAAGCTCATCGGCACCGGCTTCGAGGCACTGCACTACGAGATCGACGCCCCGCACTCGATGGTGTCCTCCTGGGGCGGCATGGCGCCGCCGAAGGACCCGATGATGGTCAAGCCCCTCGAGCGCGAACTGCGCAGCGGTCTGTTCGGGCCGTGGGACCGCCCCGACATCGAGGGCCTCGATCCGCTGCCGCCCGGCCTCAACCCGGCAGGCCACAAGGCCTGGGGCGTGGACGAATTCGAGATCTTCCCGAACTTCTCCCTGCTGTTCTGGGCGCCGGGCTGGTTCCTGACCTACCACTACTGGCCGACCGCGGTGGACCGCCACATCTTCGAGGCGAACCTGTACTTCGTGCCCGCGAAGAACGCGCGCGAGCGCCTCGCCCAGGAGCTGGCCGCGGTCACCTTCAAGGAGTACGCGCTCCAGGACGCGAACACCCTCGAGGCCACCCAGACCATGATCGCCACCCGCGAGGTCACCGACTTCCCGCTCAACGATCAGGAGATCCTGCTCCGCCACCTGCACACCACCGCCCAGAAGATCGTCAAGGAGTACCGCGATGGCAAGCACTGATTCGACCAAGGCGCTGCCCGCCGAGTTCGCCGACCTGGAGCGCTTCGGCGACTGGATCCTGGCGACCGAACCCGAGCGCTACGCCAAGCGGCTGGCCTCGACGATGGAACAGATGCAGGAGCTCTACGACGCGGTGTTCCCGCGCATGCAGCCCGCGCTGGACTTCATCGACGGCAAGTACGAGTGGCACGATCTGCCGGAGGAGGGACGTCACCTTTTCCATCTGCTGCAGTCGCTGGTGATGGTGTCGTTCCCGATCGAGGTCTGGAAGCAGGCGCGGGTGCCCGATTCGGGTGCGGCCTACCTGGATGTCGTGCGCGAACCGGTGGTGTAGCCGATGACGACGCGCACGCTGCGAGCCGCCGGTCTCCTCGATGTCGACACCGGCGAGATCGTCCGGCCGGGCATCCTGCGGGTCGAGGACGACCGGATCACCGGTGTCGGCGGTGAGGTCGAGGGCGAGGTCGTCGAACTCGGCGACCTCGTCCTGCTGCCCGGACTGATGGACATGGAAGTCAATCTGCTGATGGGCGGGCGCGGGGAGACCGGGCTCGCCTCCAGCGTGAAAGACGATCCGGCCCTGCGGGTGTTGCGTGCGGTGGGCAATGCCCGCCGCACCCTGCGGGCCGGGTTCACCACCGTCCGCAACCTCGGCCTGTTCGTCAAGACCGGCGGGTATCTGCTCGATGTCGCGCTGGGCAAGGCGATCGATGAGGGCTGGATCGAGGGACCCCGCATCGTGCCTGCGGGCCATGCGATCACCCCGACCGGCGGACACCTCGACCCGACCATGTTCGCGGCCTTCGCCCCGGATGTGCTGCAGCTGACGATCGAGGAAGGGATCGCCAACGGCGTCGACGAGGTCCGCAAGGCGGTGCGCTACCAGATCAAGCACGGTGCGCAGCTGATCAAGATCTGTGTCTCCGGCGGGGTCATGTCGCTCACCGGAGCGCCCGGCGCACAACACTATTCGGACGAGGAACTGCGCGCGATCGTGGACGAGGCCCATCGTCGCGGGCTGCGGGTCGCCGCGCACACGCACGGGGCCGACGCGGTCAAGCACGCGGTGGCCGCCGGGATCGACTGCATCGAGCACGGTTTCCTCATCGACGACGAGGCCATCGCGCTGATGGTCGAGCACGGCACCTGGCTGGTGCCCACGACCCGGCTGGCCGATGCCATGGACGTCTCCAAGGCCGATCCGGCCTTGCAGGCCAAGGCGGCCGAGATGTTCCCCAAGGCCCGCACCTCGGTGCTGGCCGCCTACCGGGCCGGCGTCCGGATCGCGGTGGGCACCGACGCGCCCGCGATTCCGCACGGCCGCAACGCCGACGAACTCGTCGCCCTGGTCGAGCGGGGCCTGGCACCGATCGACGTGGTCCGCGCGGCCACCGTGCGGGCCGCGGAGCTGATCGGCGTCACCGACCGCGGCCGGCTGGCGCCCGGGCTGCTGGCCGATGTCATCGCCGTCCCCGGTGATCCCCTGGCGGACATCACCTGCACCAGGGACGTGCGATTCGTGATGAAAGGCGGAAGAATTCATGTCCAGAAGTGACGACCTGCTCGAGATCCAGCAGGTGCTCGCCCGCTACGCGGTGACCATCACCCAGGGCGACATCGACGGGGTGCTCGCGGTGTTCACCCCCGACGGCACCTACAGCGCCTTCGGCGACACCTACACCCTCGACCTGTTCCCCGACCTCGTCGCCGCCGCACCGAAAGGGCTGTTCCTCACCGGCACACCAGCGCTGGAGATCGACGGTGACAACGCGACCGGCACGCAGCCGCTGTGCTTCGTCGACCACAGCACCCACGACTTGCGCATCGGCTACTACACCGACACGCTTGTGCGCACCGACGACGGCTGGCGGCTGCGAACCCGGCGGATGACGTTCATCCGCCGCAACGGCGACCACGATTCCGGCATCCCGCACGCGTTCGAGCGTTCCCGGCCATGAGGGTCGACACCGGCCCGGAAGTGCCTGTCCTGCATGAGATCTCCGAGTTCCGGAACCGTCTGCGCGCATGGCTCGACGTCAACGACCTGACGCCGGCACGCGACGAATCCCTGGACGGCCACGTCGCCCAGCTGCTGCGGGTGCGGCGGGCGCTGTTCGACGCGGACTGGATGCGCTACGGCTGGCCCGCCCGGATCGGTGGTCTCGGCGGGCCCGCCGCGCTGCGCGCCGTCCTGGGTGAGGAGGTCGCGACCCGCGATCTGGCCGAGCCGGGTATCTGGTCGATGATCGAGGTCCTGGCGCCGACGATGATCTCCTACGCGTCGCCCGCGCTGGCCGCGCAGATGGTGCCGCCGCTGCTCTCCGGCCGTGAGCAGTGGTGCCAGGGGTTCTCCGAGCCCGGCTCCGGCAGCGATCTCGCCTCACTCAGCACCACGGCGACACCGCGCGGCCGGGACTGGGTGATCTCCGGCCAGAAGGTGTGGACCAGTCTCGCGCAGTACGCGGCCCGCTGTGTCCTGCTCACCCGGACCGGGCCGGGCCACGACGGGATCACCGCGTTCTTCGTCGACATGGACACCCCGGGAATCACGGTGCGCCCGTTGAGGACCATGCACGGCGTGGACGAGTTCGCCGAGGTGTTCTTCGACGATGTGGTGGTTCCCGACGACCGGATGCTGGGCACGCCCGGCGACGGCTGGCGGATCGCGATGGATCTGCTGCCACACGAACGGTCCACCTGCTTCTGGCACCGGATCGCCTACCTGTTCACCCGCCTCGACCGGGTCCTCGCGCAGGTCGATGATCAGGACGACGACGCACTCGGCGCGGCCTACGTCGCCCTGCACACCGCGCGCTGCCGGTCGCTGGGCACCCAGCGCCGCCTCGCCGAGGGCGCCCGGCTCGGCCCGGAGACCTCGATCGACAAGGTGCTGCTCGCCGGCGCCGAACAGCAATTGTTCGACCTCGCGCGCGATCTCCTGCCGGGTGCGGTCGAGCTCGACGACGGCCCGTGGCGCACCGAGTTCCTCTACTCCCGGGCGGCGACGATCTACGGCGGCACCGCCGAGATCCAGCGCAACATCATCGCTCGCAGGCTCCTCGATCTCGGGAAGGAATGACCGTGCCCGAACACCCAGGACTCGACCCGGCCGAGCGCGCCCTGCTCACCGGCTCGCTCCGCCATGCCATGTCCGGCCGCACCGGCCACGCGCTGGACACCGCGCTGGCCGAACTCGGCTGGCCCGAGATCCTCACGGCGGCACCCGAACTCACCGGTCCGGTCCTGTTCCGGCTGCTCGGTGAGACCGGCGCGCACGCGCCACTGGTACTCGACGTGCTCGCCCACGCCGGGGCGGACACCGCGGTCCTGCCCTTCGCGGGCGGGCGCTGGGTACGGTGGGCCCGACACGATCCGCATTCGATTGCGCCACACGGTGATTCGGTCGACGACGAGCTCCCGCTCTACCGCGCGGCGCCAGGTGTCCCGCCGGCCGCGCACCCCCTCGCCGAGGGCAGGCGCGTGCTGGGCTGGTGGTTGCTGGGCACCGGGCACGCCATGCTGACGCTGGCCCGCACGCACGCACTGGACCGGGCCCAGTTCGGCCGCCCACTCGCCGCGTTCCAGGCGGTGCGGCATCGCCTCGCCGAGACCCTGGTGGCGCTCGACGGCGCCGAGGCGGCACTGACCGTCGCCGACGAGGCCGCCCTCGACCCCACCCGCGCCGAGCACCGCGCCCCGGCCGCCCTGCTGGCCAAAGCGGCCGCCGGACAGGCGGCCCGCACCGCCGCCCGGCACTGTCAGCAGGTGCTGGGCGGCATCGGTTTCACCGCCGAGCACGCGCTGCACCGGCATGTCCGCCGGTCCCTGGTCCTGGACGGCCTGCTCGGCAGCGCGCGTGAACTCACCCGCGAGGCGGGCGCGGCGATCCGGCTGTCCGGCACGGCCACCCGGCTCGCCGACCTCTGACCCGCGCCACGACACGACGATCGCCCGGTACCGATGCGGTACCGGGCGATCGCGCGCGCTCAGCAGGCCGTCGAGGTCCCGCCCTGGATGGCCAGCAGCGCGCAGAACGTGGTCGCGGCGACCTTCCAGGTGTCGCCCTGCTTCACCGCCTGCCCGGTCTGATCCGGCAGCACCGGGTTACCGCCCATCAGTAGCGTGTAGCCGACGTCGGCGGTGCCTGCGCCGGTGACCTTCACCGTGGCCACGGTGACCGAGGTACCCGCGGACTGTGGATTCTGGGCCTGGGCCTGCAGGATCGCCAGGAAGGCGTCACCGCTCTCCACCAGCGCGGCCCGCTCGGTCGCCGGCTTGGAGCCGTCGAAGAAGGTCGTGTAGGTCCGGGTGATGGCCTGCGTGGTGGCGGCGTCGGCCGTCGCCGGGGCAGTGCTGCTGGTCGCGGCGGCGGACGTGGACGCTGCCGCGTCGGCCTCGTCGTCGGAGCCACAGCCGGTGAGTGCGGTGGCGAGGACGACACCGCAACAGACCGCGGTGGTGCGGAACAGGGATGTGCGCATGAAACTTCCTTGTCTCACTTGATGTTCGCTTTCATTTCGTCCATGTCGATCAGGATCGGATATCCGTTGACGCTCAACGCGTTTCCGTGTCCCGTCTGATGGATGTCGAAGACCGACTGGATGGCCGCGTAGAAGCCCTGCACATCCAGGGTCTGGTTGACCGCCCGCTTGGCCTGCCGCAGACCGAACGCCGGCATCGCCGCGATCCGGGCGGCCAGCTGCCGGGTGTGCTCGTCGAGTTCGGCGCGCGGGACGACCGTGTTCACCATGCCCACCTGCTGGGCCTCCTCGGCCGTCACCGGGCGTCCGGTGAACAGGATTTCCTTGGCCTTGCGCGCACCGAGTTCCCAGGTGTGGCCGTGGTATTCGACGCCGCCGATGCCCATCAGGACCACCGGATCGGAGAAGAGGGCGTCCTCGGCGGCGACGATCAGATCGCACGGCCAGCACAGCAGCAGCCCGCCCGCGATACACCGGCCCTGCACCGCCGCGATGGACGGCTTGGGCACATTGCGCCACCGCAGCGAATACTCCAGGTAGCGGCGCGATTCCAGCTCGTAGATCCGGTCCAGGGTGATCGAGCTCGGATCCGGCCACGACCTGTCCTTCAGGTCGTGCCCGGCCGAGAAGTGCTTGCCCTCGGCCCTGAGCACGATGACCGCGACGTCGGCCGATCCGGCGGCGCGCATCCAGGCGGCGTCCAGCTCGTCGAGCAGCTCACCGTTCTGTGCATTGGCGGCGTCCGGCCGGTCGAGGGTGATCGTCGCGATGCGATCGGCGACTTCGTAGCGGATGTACAAATCGATGCTCCTTGCCGGGCGGGATGCGATCTGACGAGAATAGCATTCTCATGATTGGAAGTAACAGTCTCTCGACTGTTGCGACATGCCGCACATGGCTACACAGTTAAACGAGGTTCTCCGGTACAGTGCATTCATGTTCTCTTCGCATGACCGGGGATCGAGGTGCCCGTGACCAGCCCGAGCGAGAAGCCGGCCTGGAAACAGCGCGCGGTCGAACGATCGCTACGCACGGCGACCCTGCGCGCCGAGGAGCGGGTACAGCGATTCCTCGACGCCGCGCAGGCCATCATCACGGAAAAGGGCAGCACCGACTTCACCGTGCAGGAGGTCGTCGACCGCTCCCGCCAGTCGCTGCGCAGCTTCTACCTGCAGTTCGACGGCAAGCACGAACTGCTGCTCGCTCTGTTCGAGGACGCGCTGTCGCGCACCTCCGAACAGTTGCGCGCGGCCGCGGACGGGCAGACCGACCCGATGGACAAGCTCCAGGTCACCGTCGAATTGCTGTTCGAGCTGTGTCGTCCTGATCCCGCGGCCCAGCGCCCGCTGTTCACCGATTTCGCGCCGCAACTGCTCGTGTCCCATCCCGGGCACGTCAAGGTCGCGCACGCACCGGTGCTGGCACTGTTCACCGAGCTGATGGACCTCGCCAAGGAAGCGGGCGAGATCACCGCCGACATGAACACCCGCCGTGCCGCGGCCATGGTGATGCAAACCGTCATGTTCACCGCGCAGTCCACCGGCGCGGTCGACGAGGAGACCCAGCATCCGATCACGGCCACCGAGGTCTGGAACTTCTGCGCGCACGGGTTCGCTCGCGCCTGAGTCTCCGGCCCTCCGCGGCCGCGTTGCCCCCTCGAACACACCACGAGAACCGGCAGGTCACCACCGACCTGCCGGTTCCCCTTTTCTCGGCACCGCTCAGACGGTAGGCACCTCGATCACCGTCGCCGATCCCATCCCGCCACCGGCACACAGCGCGGCGATGCCGAATCCGCCGCCGCGACGGCGCAATTCGTGGACCATGGTGACGATCATCCTGGCCCCGGTCGCCGCCACCGGATGGCCGAGCGAGCAGCCACTGCCGCTGTAGTTCACGATCTCCGGGTTCAGGTCCAGCGCCCGGATCGCCGCGAGCGGCACCGAGGTGAACGCCTCGTTGATCTCGATCAGCCGCACCGAGCCGAGCGAAATCCCGGCCCGGCGCGCGGCTTTCGTGATCGCCTCGATCGGCGCCAGCCCGGTGTCGGCCGGGTCGACGCCGACTGACGCCCAGCCCCGGATGTAGCCGAGCGCGGGCAGCCCGAGCCGATCGGAGGCGATCGCCAGCGCCGCGGCGCCGTCGTTGGCGCCGGACGCGTTGCCCGCGGTGATCGAGAAGCCGTCGATCTCGGGGTGCAGCACCTTCAGCGAGGCCAGCCGCTCCAGGCTGGTGTCGCGGCGTGGGTGCTCGTCGACGTCGAAGAGCCCGTGCGGGGTCTCGACGGGGAGGATCTCGTCCTTGAACAGACTTTCGTCGATGGCGGTGATCGCGTTGCGATGGGAGCGGAAGGCCCACCGGTCCAGGTCGTCCCGGGTGAGCCCGGCCCGCACCGCGGTATTCCAGCCGACGGTGATCGACATGTCGAGGGCCGGGGCGTCCGGGCGGTCGGGGTGACTGGGCGAGACCCACGGGTCGATCCATTCGTCCGCGCCGACCTTGAACCGCGCGCGCGGTGCGGTCGAATCACTGTTCACGCCACCGGCGATCACCAGCTCGTCCATCCCCGACCTGATGCTCGCCGCCGCCGACTGCACGGCGGCCATCCCCGCGGCACAGTGCCGGTTCTGGGCCAGGCCCGGCACCGCGGTCAGGCCGGCGGTGACGGCGGCATGTCGCGCGAGAACACCGCCGCCGTAACGGCCCTCACCGAGGATCACGTCATCGATCCGGTCGGTGTCGAGTTCCCCGGCGACCGCGCTGACCACGTGGTGGGCGAGGTCGAAGGCGGTGGTGTCGCGCAAGGTGCCCTTGCGGGCGGTGCCGATCGGCGTTCGCAGGGCGGAAACGATGACGGCTTCGGGCATGAGGGCCTCCTCGGTGGATTGCCCGCAATGGGCTGACGTGTCCTGATGAGAATAGTATTCTCTCTCATTGAGATTGGTATTCACAAGGAGGGATCGCGCTATGCAGATCAGTGGAAGTTCCGCACTCGTCGTCGGCGGCACCGGCGGCCTCGGCGAGGCGACCGTGCGGCGGCTGCACGCCGCGGGCGCGAAGGTCGTCGTCGCCGACGTCGCCGACGACAAGGGCAAGGAGCTGGTCGACGAACTCGGCATCCGCTACGTGCATACCGATGCCACCCAGGAGGATTCGGTGCGCGCGGCGGTCGCGGAGGCGCAATCGCTGGGACCGCTGCGGATCTCGGTCGACACCCACGGCGGCCCCGCGACGGGCGGCAGGCTCATCGGCAAGGACGGCTCGCCACTGGAGCTGGCCGGCTTCCGCACCACCATCGAGTTCTATCTGACCGCCGTGTTCAACGTGCTGCGCCTGTCCGCCGAGGCGATGGCGACCACCGAACCGCTGGACGAGGGCGCGCGCGGCGTCATCGTGAACACGTCCTCCATCGCCGCGTTCGAAGGCCAGATCGGGCAGCTCCCCTACGCCGCCGCCAAGGGCGGCGTCGCCGCGATGACCCTCGTCGCCGCCCGCGACCTCTCCCCCCTGGGCATCCGGGTGGTCACCATCGCGCCCGGCACCGTCAACACCCCCGCCTACGGCAAGGCGGCCGACCAGCTCGAGGGGTACTGGGGTCCGCAGGTGCCGTTCCCCAAGCGGATGGGACGCTCCGACGAATACGCCAAACTGGCCACCGCGATCGTCGAGAACGACTATCTCAACGGCGAAGTCATCCGCCTCGACGGTGCGCTGCGTTTCCCGCCGCGCTAGCGGCACACGGCAGCGAAGGGACCCGGATGGTTCCGGGTCCCCCTCGCTGTTGATGCCGATGCGTGCTGAGCCCCGCTACTTCCCGGCGGTGAGGCGGGTGATCACCGTGCGGAAGGCTTCGGTCTGGAACGAGAGGTCCTCCGCGGTGGTCGCGTAGTCGAGAGTGGCCAGCACGGCCCGCTCGAGATGCAGATTCAGCAGCCGCTTGGTGCTTTCCGCGGCCTGCTGGGGCAGTTCGGCGACCCGCTTGGCACAGGCCATCGCCTCGGCGAGCGGATCGGCCACCACATGATTCACCAGCCCCATCTCGCGCGCCCGTTCGGCCGTGATCTTGGCGCCGGTCAGGGCGTACTCCTTGGCCAGCAGCAGACTGGTGTGCAGCGGCCAGCTGAGCGGACCACCGTCGGCGGCCACCAGGCCGACCTGCACATGCGGGTCCTTGAGATAGGCGTCCTCGGCGATGTAGGCGATATCGCTCAAAGCCACCAGGCTGCAGCCGAGCCCGACGGCGGGACCGTTGACCGCGGCGATCACCGGCACCCGGCACCGCACCATGCCGAGCACGATCTCGCGGCCGTGCGCGATGGTCTTCGCGCGCAGCTCGGCATCGTGGGCGAGTTCGGCCAGGTAGGCGAAGTCCCCGCCGGCGGAGAACGCCGAGCCCGCCCCGGTGAGCACCGCGGCCCTGGCCGAGCGGTCGGCGGCGAGCCTGGGCCACAGCGCGGCCAGGCCGGAGTGCAGCGCGTCGTCGACGGCGTTGAGCGCGTCGGGCCGGTTGAGCGTGATGATCCGCAGCGGGCCGTCGGCCTCGACGAGGATCTCGGGGGGCAGGTCGTACATGTCAGGCTCCTAGCTCGAGGATTCGGGTGGCGATGATGTTCTTCTGGATCTGCGACGTTCCGCCCATCACGCTCTGGGCGCGGCTGTAGAGGTAGCTGCCGAACATGTCGTCGTCGGCGGTGCCAGCCACCGCGAGCGCCGCGTGGCCGACCGATTGCTCCACCCAGGTCATCAGCAGCTTGTCGAGGGAACCGTCCGGGCCGTGCACGAGCCCGTCGAGCTGCTCGGAGAGCCGGCGTCGCACATGCAGCCGCAGCATCTCCGATTCGACTGCCGCCCAGGCGAGTTCGTCGGGAATCCGGCCGTCGACCCGGGACTCGAGCTGCCGTACCGTCTTCGCGTAGCGGGCCGCGAAACCCAGTGTGGCCGGTTCGCGTTCGTGCCCGACCACCGTCATGGCGAGCTTCCAGCCGTCGCCGGGAGCGCCCACCATCCGGTCGGCGGGGACCCGGGCGCCGTCGAACCGGACCTGCCCGAACTCGCGGGTGACCCCGCTGATCATCCGCAGTGGCCGCTGCTCGACCCCCGGCTGGTGCATCGAGACGATGAATCCCGAAATGCCTTTGTGCCGTGGGGCGTCCGGGTCTGTGCGGGCGAGCAGCAGGCACCAATCGGCGACATCGGAGTAGCTGGTCCAGATCTTGTGGCCGTGCAGCACGTAGTCGTCGCCGTCGCGGGTGGCCGTCGTGCGGAGGGAGGCCAGATCCGAACCCGCGTCCGGCTCGCTGAAGCCCTGACACCACCGCTGCGAGCCGTCGATCATGCCGGGCAGAAAGCATTGTTGCAGTGCGGGACTCGCGTGCCTGCCCAGCCCGTGGACCAGATAGCCGAGGCTGGGGCGGGCGGGCGCACCGGCCCTGGTCAGCTCTTCGTCCAGGATGACGTCGTAGACCGGTGCCAGCGCGTGTCCACCGAACTCCTTCGGCCAGGACAGGCCGAAGAAGCCCGCGCCGTACAGGGCCCGATGCCAGTCCCCCGCGCGGGCCCAGTACTCGTCGCCGGAGGAGGGGAAGGACGCGGCCGCGCCGGCCAGCCAGTCCCGCAACCGGGCGCGGAAGGCGGCTTCGTCCGGCGAATCACGATAGTCCACGGTCGATGTCCTCCAGACGTGTTGCGAACAGTTCGGTCGAGGTCAGCACCCGGCGCAGGTAGACGTGCGCCAGGCATTCCCAGGTGTTGCCGATGCCGCCGTGCACCTGAATCGAGGTCTCGCACACCGTGCGGGCGGCTCGTGCGGTGTAGACCTTGGCGATCCGGGCCGCGCGCAATGCCTCGGCGGGCGCCAGCTCGTCCACCGACCAGGCCGCGTAGCGCAGCACGCTGATCGAACCCTCGATCAGCGCCAGGCTTTCGGCGAGCAGGTGCGCCACCGCCTGATAGGTGCCGATGGGGTGGCCGTACTGCGCGCGAACTTTCGCGTAATCCACCGCCAGCCGGTGTGTGCCGCGTGCCGCGCCGAGCAGATCCGCGGTGGTCGTGGTGACGGCCAGTGCCCGCCACTGGACGAGTTGTTCCGGCGACAGCTCGCCGAGCAGTTCCCGCGCACTGCCGGTGTCCGCGGCCGTCCGGGTGAGGTCGGCGCCGGACAGCCGGGCACCGACCTCGGCGGCGTAGAGCTGCCGGTCGTCGAGCAGCAGCACCCGGTCGCGGCCCGCCGCATCGACCGCACGGCCGTCGACGCCGATCGTCCATCGCCCCTCGGCAGCCCCGCGCAGGTCATCGGCCAGGACCGGCCCCAGGAACGCGACGTCGACGAGTCCCCGCGCGAATTCCTCAGCGACCAAGGCGACTTCGACGCCGGAGGCGCCATCGGAGCGCAAGGAGCGCCACCCCGCGACATCGACCGCCTTCTCGAGTCGCTCCCGCCGGTTCGCGTCGTCGAGATCGGCGACCGAGCCGGGCCCGAGGTCGTCGGCCAGCCGGGCGGCGGCATCACGCAGCTGACGCTGCTCACTGGTCAGTCGGACGTCCATGACGCTCCTCGAGGACTCGGCGGAGCACCTTGCCCGAGGGCAGGCGCGGGATCTCGGGTACGAAAACGACGCGCCGGGGCCGCTTGTAGGAGGCCAGGCGGTCACCGACCAGCGTGATCAGCTCGTCGGCGGCGACGGTGTCGAGCACGGCGACCGCGGCCACCACCGCCTCCCCGTCGTGGGGATCGGGCGTGCCGAACACCGCGCAGTCGGCGACCAGCGGATGGTCGTGCAGCACCGCCTCGATCTCGGCGGGCGCGACCTGGAAGCCGCGCACCTTGATCATCTCCTTGGCCCGGTCGGTGATCCGGATCCAGCCGTCGGAGTCGACGTGCCCGACATCGCCGGTGCGGTACCACGGGCCGTCGAAGGCGTCCGCGGTCGCCTCGGCAGGCAGGTAGCCCGCCATCGTCGAGGTCGACCGGCACTGGATCTCGCCGGTCTCCCCCGCCGCCACCGGTTTTCCGGTGTCGAGGTCCACCACTCGGATCTCGACGCCCGGCGCGGCCTTGCCGACCGAGTCCAGCCGCGCGCCCGCGAGCGGGTTGCATGCGATGACCGGCAGTTCGCTGGCGCCGTAGGCGGGCAGCCACGGCACCCCGGTGCGCACGGTCACCGTTTCGGCGATGCTCGCCGTCACCGGGGTGGCGCCCCACATGATGTAGCGCAGCGAACTCAGGTCGTAGCGTTCGAGTTCGGGGTGGGCGGCGAGGGCGATCGCGATCGGCGCGACGGCCATCTCGATGGTGATGCGGTCGCGCTGGATGCAGGACAGCATGGTGTTCAGGTCGAAGCGCCGGTGCAGCCGCATCCACACACCGGCCCGCAGCGCGGTGACGATATTGAGCAGGCCCAGGATGTGTGAGGGCGGGGTGGCGATCTGGATCCGGTCGGCACCGGTGAGGCCGAGGACCTCGGTCCACTGCCGCACCGCCACCGCGAGCGAACCGTATGTGTGCCGCACCGCTTTCGGCATCCCGGTCGTGCCGGAGCTGAACACCAGGACGGCGTCCGCGGCCGGATCCGGTTCGGCCGCAAGGTCTTCCGACGCGACGATCGGGTCGTCGAGGTGACGCATCGGCAACAGGTCACCCAGCACCGGACTGTCGCCGAGCGCGGCGACCGGTGCGGTGAGCGCCACGGCGTGCGCGACCTCGTCCTGTTTCCAGGCCGGGCTGATCAGGACGACGCAGGCGCCGATCCGCCACACGGCCAGCACCGCGACGACGAATTCGGGCCGGTTCGACGACATCAGCGCCACCCGGTCTCCCACCCGGACACCCCGGGCCGTGAGCTCTCCGCCCAGCCCGGCCGCGAGGGCGCCGAGTTCGTCTGCGGTGTAGGCCCGATCCTCGAATACGAGCGCGCTGGGCACGGTATCGGCCATCTTGGAAGGTTCCCGTCTCATGAGAGAGAATACTATTCTCATTTCGATAGAATCTTCATACCAGGAGGACGCGGTCCATGGCGACACTCTCTTCATATCTGCGAGCGACCGTGACCCGGGTGGTGGCCGAGAGCCCGGACGCGCGGACCTTCGTGCTCGCCCCGCACGACGGGCCGCTGAGCTACCGGGCGGGGCAGTTCTGCACGTTCCGGGTCACCGTGGACGGCGCCGAACTGTTCCGCTCGTACTCGATGTCGAGCGCGCCGGAGACCGATACCGAGCTGATGACCACGGTCAAACGCGTGCCCGGCGGCGCTGTGTCGAATTGGCTGCTCGACACCCTCGCCGAGGGCGACGAAGTGGAGTTGTCCAGGGCCGCGGGCCGGTTCTGCCTGCGCGACACCGATGTCGCACTGCTCGGCTTCAGCGGCGGCAGCGGAATCACCCCGATCCTGTCGCTCACCAAGGCGGCGCTGGCGAGCACCACGCGCCGGGTCCGGCTCCTGTGCGCGGACCGCGACCGGGCATCGATGCTGTTCGCGGACGCGCTCACCGACTTGGTCGCCCGCTATCCGGACCGGCTCGAGGTGGTCCGGCACCTCGACAGCGAGCGCGGATTCCTCGACGCCGCGACCGTCCGCGCCTTCGTCGGCGCGGACGCGCCCGGCGACCACTACATCTGCGGGCCCGAGGCCTTCATGGAACTGGTGGAGCGCGCACTCCCCGGACCGGGCGCGGTGTTCAGCGAGCGATTCGGCACACCCGTCGCCGACGGACCCAAACCCCCGATGGAAGACACTGCGGCAGTGGCAGATTCGGGTGGCACCGTCACGGTGATCCTGAACGGCAAGAAACGATCGGTGCCCCGCAAGGACGGGGAGACGCTGCTGGAGAGCGCCCGCCGCGGCGGCCTCACCCCGCCGTTCTCCTGCGAACAGGGCAACTGCGCGACCTGCATCGCCAAGGTGACCGCGGGCCGGGCGACCATGCGGCAGAACAACGCGCTGGCCGACGACGAGGTCGCCGACGGCTACGTCCTGACCTGCCAGGCGGTGCCCGACTCCGCCGACCTCACCGTCGACTACGAGTGAGTTCCGGTGGCGCCCAGGGCAACATCTCCGGGCGCCACCGGGGCCGTCATCCGCGCAGCTGCTGGGCCAGCTCGGCGATCATCGCCCTGGTCCGCTGCTTGGAGGCGATCAGCGCGTCGCGGTCGTCGCCGATCGGCAGCAGCCGCACCGAGATGTCGGTCGCGCCCGCCTCGGCATAGCGGCGCAGACCCGCCGCGATGGCGTCCTCGTCGCCGGCCAGGCACAGATCACCGATGGAGCTCGCATCGCCTTGCTCGAGCAGCCGCTGATAGTTGGGCGAGACCTCGGCCTCGCCGAGAATCCGGTTCGCCCGCTCGCGCGCCTCGTCGACCTGCCCCGGCGCGCACAGGCACACCGGTAATCCGGCGACCACCCGCGGCGCGGGTCTGCCCGCGTCGGCGGCGGCCTTGGTGATCCGCGGGACCACGTGCTCGGCGATCGCGCGTTCGTCGGCCATCCAGAGGACCGTGCCGTCGGCCCGCTCCCCCGCGATCCGCAACATCACCGGCCCCAGCGCGGCGACCAGCACCGGCACCGGGGCGACCGGGCCGAGATCGAGCGGATTGTGCACCGTGAAGGTGTCGTTCTCGACGTCCACCGACCCGCTGCCGGTGAGACCGGCGGACAGCACTTCGAGATAGTCGCGGGTGTAGGCCGCCGGCTTCTCGTAGGGCAGGCCGAGCATGTCACGCACGATCCAGTGGTGCGACGGCCCGACCCCGAGAGCGAGCCTGCCGCCCGCCGCCGCGTGCGCCGAGAGTGCCTGGCGGGCCAGGGCGACCGGATGCTGCGCCTGCAACGGGACCACGGCCGTGCCCAGTTCGATCCGCGAGGTGGCCAGCCCCATGGCCGCGACGGTGATGAGCGCGTCGAAGTCGGTGGGTATCTGGGGGATCCAGGCGGTGTCGAGTCCCGCCGACTCCGCCCAGGCGATATCGCGCAGCATGCGCTCGAGCTTGCGCCCGGAGTCACCTCTTTCCGGGCCGATCATCACGCCGATACGCACGGTTCCTCCAAGTGGGTCGCTGTGAGTGAATATGCTACTTGCATAGAATGAGAACACCAATACCATATTTGGAGAACGAGATGCCTGACCAGGATCACCCGCTGCGCGATCGCACCGTCCTCATTTCCGGCGCCAGCCGGGGCATCGGCGCGGCGATCGCCGTGGCCGCCGCCGAGCAGGGCGCCAATGTCGTCCTGCTGGCCAAGACCGACGCACCGCATCCCCGGCTGCCCGGCACCGTGCACACCGCCGCGGCCGAGGTCGAGGCCGCCGGTGGCCGGGCCGCCGCCGTCGTCGGCGATGTCCGCCGGGAAGACGATGTCGCCCGCGCCGTGGCGACCGCGATCGAGCGGTTCGGCGGCATCGACGTGTGCGTGAACAACGCGGGCGCCATCGCCACCGAGCGCACCGAGGCGCTCACGGTCAAGCGTTTCGATCTGCTGCACGACATCAACGTGCGCGGCACGTTCCTGCTCACCAAGGCCTGCCTGCCCTACCTGCGCACGTCGCCGAACCCGCACGTGCTGAGCATCTCGCCGCCGGTCAACCTCGCCCCGCACTGGCTCGGCGCGCACCCGGCCTACACCCAGTCCAAGTACGCCATGACGCTGCTCAGCCAGGGCTGGGCGGCCGAATTCGGTGATGCCGGAATCGGATTCAACTGCCTGTGGCCGCAGACGTTCATCGCCACCTCGGCCGTCGCGGCGCTCGAGAACGGCGCCGAGCAGCTCGCGTCGGCACGCAGCCCCCGGATCATGGCCGACGCCGCCATGGCGATCACCGCCCAGCCCGCGCGCGTCGTCACCGGCCGGTGCTTCCTCGACGCGGAGGCGGTCACACAGCTCGCGGGGATCGACGACCTGTCCCGCTACGGCGGTGGCGAGCACCCGACGCGCGACCTGTTCGTCGACTGACCCCCGTGACGCGAGAAGCGGCGGCCGGGATACCCGCCGCCGCTTCTCGCTACCGTTTCAGAGCTGAGCCCAGACCGACTTCGTCTTCATGTAGGACTCGACGCCTTCGCGCCCGAATTCGTGTCCCCAGCCGGACTGCTTGTAGCCGCCGAAGGGCACCCCGTGGTCGAACACCAACTGGCAGTTCAGCGACACGGTGCCGGCCTGCAGCCGCTTGGCGAGCCGATGGGCACGGCTGAGGTTGGTGGTCCAGGCGGTAGCGGCCAGGCCGTAGGAGGTGTCGTTGGCCAGCGCGACCGCCTCGTCCTCGTCGTCGAACGGGAGCACCGTCACCACCGGGCCGAAGATCTCCTCGCGGTAGAGCCTGCTCGTCGCGGGATCGACATTGGCGAGCACGGTGGGATGGACGAAATAGCCACTGCGGTCGAGGCGGTGCCCGCCGGTGACCACCTCGACACCATCGGACTTGCCCTCGTCGATATAGCCCATGACGCGGTCCAGCTGCTTGGCGCTGATCAGCGGCCCGATCATGCTGCCCTCTTCCTTCGGGCCGCCCAGCTTGAGGTTGTTCGCGACGGTCGCGATGCCCTCCACGACGCGCTCGTACACCCCGCGCTGCACGAAGATCCGGGAACCGCAGACACAGCCCTGGCCCGAGTGCACGAAGATGCCCATCGCCGCCATCAGCACCGCCATGTCCAGGTCGGCGTCGTCGAAGATCAGCACCGGCGACTTGCCGCCGAGCTCGAGCATCACCTTCTTGAGGTTGCCCACCGAGGCCTGCACGATCTGCTTGCCGACTTCGGTGGAGCCGGTGAAGGCCACCTTCTCGACGTCGGGGTGCGCCGTGATCGCGGCGCCCGCGGTGTGCCCGTAGCCCGTCAGCAGGTTGACCACCCCCTCGGGCACCCCGGCCTCGGCGATGAGCCGATCCAGCAGCAGCGCCGAAAGCGGCGTCTCCTCGGCAGGTTTCACCACACTGCTGCAACCGGCGGCGAGTGCGGGCGCCAGCTTCGCGCAGGCGTTGAACACCGGCCCGTTCCACGGGAAGATCAGCCCGACCACGCCGTAGGGCTCTTTGAGGGTGTAGGCGTGCATGTCGGCGTAGGCGCCGGACACGCCACCGGTCATCTGCACCTCATACGCCGAGCCATTGAGTTTGGTACACCAGCCCGCGTAGTAGCGGAAGAACTCGGCACAGGTGGGAACGATCATCTGAGCCTGAGCAAGTGGCATTCCCGTATTGAGCGAGTCCAGCTCCGCGAGCTCCTGCGCGTGGGCGTCCATGAGGTCGGCGATCCGCCACATGATCTTGGCCCGCTCACGCCCTGGCAGCCCCTGCCAGACCCCGGCCTCGAACGAGGTCCTGGCGCGGGCCACAGCCTCGTCCACCGCCTCGGGCCCACAGTCGGTGAACTCGGTGATCTGCTCCTCGGTCACCGGGTCGATGATCGGGATGACCTCGCCTTTTCCGGGTCGCTCACGTATTTCGTCCAGAACCGATCGCAGCGTCATCGCGCATCCCCTTCGGCGTCACAGCCCTCGTGGCACATGTCTCGAAGACAGGCTTAGCACCGGAGCGAAACCATGGTCAAGAGTTTCGTTCTACTTTTCGGAAATCAGATTCTCGATGAGTGGGGCGGCCACTCCGCATGGCGCATACCAGGTCGCCCGTCCAGATTTGTCCGTTCGTACAGCTTCCCGATTTTCCGCCTCAGGGCCGGTGGAGTTGTAGTACGACTGCTGATAAGCGCTTCGATCTCTCGGAATGGACTGTTCGTGGATGTTGCCCAGGACGCAGGACCGATCGTCGACTGGTGGGCCTACGCGCACCGACACACGCTGCGGTATCGGCTGGCGGTGCTGGCGACCGACGCCCGCGAAGTGGTCACCCACGCCGGTGGATGGCTGTTCGACCGCTCCATGGCCGGCTGGGACGTGAACGCCGTTCTCACCGATGTCACCGACCTGCTGCCGCTGCAGATCCTCGGCGCGAGCGTGCTCGAACTCGAAGGGCCCCTTGCTGTTCCGGTGCACCACACCTGGCCCGACGCGCTGGCCGTCGCACCGGATCTGCTCCGGTCCGACAGCCGGGTGCGCGACGGCGTCCTGAACTGCCTGGAACACGATCTGATCGAAATCGTGCTGTGGGGCCCACTGCCCGCGGAGTTCGAGAGCCGCGTCGACGTGATGAGCCATCGCCTCAGCACCGCCGCGCGGGCATTCAAGCAACGCGCGCTGGCCGCGACCGACACCGAGACCGGCACCGTGCCGGTGATCGAGGGATTCCGCAGCAACGCCGCCTCGCTCGCGGCCTCGCGGGGCGCTGCGGGCATCCCCTCGGTACGCTGACCAACCCTTTCGGCGCGGGACGTTCGAGGTGGGACTCGTCGCCTACTTCCCAGCCTCGCCGGCGTTCTGCTCCAGCCACTCGGTGAGCGACCGGCCCGCGTCCAGCACATGCCGTTCGGCGATCGCCCTGGCCCGCACCGCATCACGCTCGCCGAGCGCGTCGATGAGCTGATCGTGATCGTCGAGCGAGTGCTGTTCATGCTCGGGGAACAACCGCAGGAAGTTCGACGGGACCACCCGCACAGCCTGTTTGATCTGGGTCAGCAGGCGCGGTGAGTGCGCGGCCCGGTGAACTTCCTGGTGGAACCGCCAGTTGGCTTCGCCGATGGAGTCGTCACCGGAGCGGGACGCGACGTCGGCGGCGAGTTCGCGCAGATGCGCCAGTTCGGGGGTGCTCGCGCGCTGCGCAGCCCAGGCCGCCGCCTGTCCGGTGAGGACGCCCAGGATGGTGAAGCTGTCCATGATGTCGGCCGGGCTGATCCCGATCACCGTGATCCCACTGCGCGGCGCGACGCGGACCAGACCTTCGTAGGACAGCTCCAGCAGCGCCTCACGCACCGGCGTACGGCTGGTGGCGAATTCGTCGGTGATGGCGTCCAGGTCGATCCGCGTGCCCGCGGGCAGAGCCCCGGTGAGGATGCGATCGCGCAGCTCACGAGCCGCCCGTTCACGAACGGTCCCTGCGATGTCGGTTGCCATCCGCGAAGTTTAACAGGCCAGAGGTACCAGGTTTGAAATCTGATATGTCAGATGTTACATTCCAACTATGGCGATGAGGCACGGCGACCGGATGACGTTGGTCGCGTTCATGCAGGCGGGCAACACCTCGGTCTACTCGGGTTCCTGGCGGCACCCGGCCACCGAGCACGGCTATCTGGACGCGTCGTACTACGCGAAAGTCGGGCGGCAGCTGGAAGAGGGCTGCTTCGACCTGATGTTCTTCGACGACCGGCTGGCCATGCCCGGCATCTACGGCGGCTCGGTCGAGGAGGCGGTGCGCACCGGCGCGCGCCCGGTGAAGCTCGATCTGGGCGTGGTCCTGGGCGTGCTGGCGCAGAGCACCTCCCACATCGGCTTGGGCGCAACGTATTCCACGACCTACTACGCGCCCTTCCACGTCGCGCGCACCTTCGCGACCCTCGATCACCTCTCCGCGGGCCGGGCCGCGTGGAACGTGGTGACCTCGGTCAACGACAGCGAGGCACAGAACTTCGGCATGGACGCCCACCTCGGGCACGACGAGCGCTACGACCGCGCCGACGAATTCCTCGAGGTGGTCGCCGGCCTGTGGGACACCTGGGACGACGGCGCGATCGTGCACGACCGCGCGGCCGGCTACTTCGCCGATCCCGCCAAGGTGCACGAATTGCGGCACGCCGGCCGCTTCTTCTCCGCGCGCGGACCGCTGACCGTCCCACGCACGCCCCAGGGCAGACCGGTGATCATCCAGGCCGGCTCGTCGGGCCGCGGCCGCGAATTCGCCTCACGCTGGGCCGAATTGATCTTCACCGGCGATCCCGGCCTGGAGGTGGCCCGCAATCACTACGCCGACCAGAAGGCCCGGATCGCCGACGCGGGCCGCGATCCGGCCTCGGTGCGCATCTGCCCGATGGCCTACGCGGTGGTCGGCGAATCCGAGCAGCACGCCAGGGAACGTGAGGCGATGCTGCTCGAGGACCTGGTGCATCCGATGGCGTCGCTGACGTTGCTCTCGGAGCTGATGAACTACGACTTCGCGCAACACGATCTGGACGACCCCGTCACCGACGAGCTGATCGCCTCGGTCTCGGGTATCCGGGGTCTGGTGCAGAATCTGCGCACCCACATCGGTGGCACCGTCACCGTGCGGGATCTGGCGGGCCACCGCGCCACGCTGTTGCAGGGGCCGCGGTTCGTCGGCACCGGCGAACAGGTCGCCGACCAGATGGCCGAGTGGTTCCACGGCGAGGCCTGCGACGGGTTCGTGCTGGCGGCCACGCACATGCCGGGTTCCTTCGAGGACGTCGTGCGGATGGTGGTGCCCCGGTTGCAGCAGCGCGGCCTGTTCCGCACCGCCTATGAGGGCACGACCCTGCGCGAGCATCTCGGCCTGTCCCGGCCCGCGCCCGCCCGGCCCACGAGCACCGTGGTGTGAGATGAGCCAAGCGATGCTCGACGGCGTGCGGGTGCTCGATCTCGCCACGCTCGCGGCGGCGCCACTGGCCGCCACCTACCTCGGTGAATTCGGCGCCGAGGTGATCAAAATCGAGCAGCCCACCGGCGGTGACCCGATCCGGACCTGGGGCGCGCAGCGCAACGATGTCGGCCTGATGTGGAAGTCGGTGTCGCGCAACAAACGTTCGATCACCTTGGACCTGCGTGTCGCCGAAGGTCAGGAACTGCTGCGCAAGCTGGTCGCGACCGCCGATGTCGTGGTCACCAACACCCGGCCGCAGACCCTGCGCAAGTGGGGCCTGGACTACGCGAGTCTGCGCGCGGTCAACGAGCGCATGGTGATGCTGCATATCACCGGCTTCGGGTTGACCGGCCCCAAGAGCGAGCGCCCCGGCTTCGGCACCCTGGGCGAGGCGATGAGCGGTTTCGCGCACATCACCGGCGAGGCGCAGGGCCCACCGACGCTGCCGCCGTTCATGCTGGCCGACGGCGTCGCCTCGCTCAACGCCGCCTACGCCGTTCTGATGGCGCTCTACCACCGCGATGTGCACGGCGGTCCCGGCCAGTTGATCGATATCAACCTGGTCGACCCGCTCACCCGGCTACTGGAACAGACGCTGCTCAGCTACGACCAGCTCGGCACCGTGGCCCAGCGCGCGGGCAACCGGTGGGACATCTCGGCCCCGCGCAACACCTATCGCACCGCCGACGGCAAGTGGCTGGCGATGTCGGGCAGTTCACCCGCACTGGCACTGCGGGTATTCCACGCGATCGGCCGCGCTGACCTGGTCGACGACGTGGACTTCGCCGATCCGCAGCGCCGCCTCGCCCGAGCCCGCGAGGTCGACGACATCGTCGCGGACTGGGTGTCGCGGCAGACCCTCGCGGACGCGATGACGATCTTCGACGCCGAACAGGTGGCCGCGGCGCCCGTCTACGACGTCACCGATCTCCTGCGCGACGAGCAGCTGCGCCACCGTGCGGTCTTCGTCCCCGTCGCCGACGACGAGCTCGGCACGATGACCGTGCAGGCGCCGGTGCCGCGCTTCTCCGAGGCCGTGGGCCGCGTCGCCCACCTCGGCCCACGCCTGGGCGAGCACAACGCCGAGGTCTACGGCGGGCTGCTCGGTCTCAGCGACCACGACATCGATGACCTGCACAGCCGCGGCGTGCTGTGAGTTTCCCACCACGACAAAGGATTCCACGATGACCCTGCTGATACGGCGCTCCGAGCTCGCGCTGCCTGCCTGCAACGACCACATGTTCGCCAAGGCCCTGGCCAGCGGCGCGGATCTGGTGTTCCTCGATCTCGAGGACGCCACCCCGGAAGCACTCAAGGAGCAGGCGCGGGAGAAGGCGATCACGGCGCTGACCGAGCTCGATTGGGGCCGTACGGTTCCCGCGATCCGGATCAACGCCCTCGACACCCGCTGGTGCCATGACGACATCATCGAAGTGGTCAGCCGCGCCGGCGCCCACCTGCACACGATCGTGGTGCCCAAGGCGCGCACCGCCCGCGACGTGTGGTGGGTCGATGTGCTGCTGACCCAACTGGAAGACAAGCTCGGCCTGGATCACCGGATCCGCCTCGAAGTGCTGATCGAAGAAGTCGAAGGACTCGCCAACGCCGAGGCGATCGCCGTCGCCAGTCCCCGGGTGGACACACTGATCTTCGGCGTCGGCGACTTCTCGCTCTCCCAGGGCGCCCGGGTGGACACCAATTTCGAACCGCTCGGCGACTACCCCGGCGATTTCTGGCACTACGCCCGCAACAAGGTGCTGGTCGCGGCCCGCATCGCGGGCATCGACGCCATCGACGCACCGTTCCCCGACTACGGCAACCTCGCCGGCTACGAGCGCGACGCGCATCGTGCCTCGCTGCTCGGCTACACCGGCAAGTGGGCGATCCACCCGAACCAGGTGCCGATCGCCAATGCCGTCTACTCCCCCACCCCGGCGGAAATCGCGCTGGCGGAACGCAATATCGCCGCCTATCGCGCGGCCGAGGCGGCGGGCCGTGGCGCTGTCGGCGTCGACGGCGTGCTCGTCGACGCCGCGCACATCAAGATGGCCAGGGCGACACTCGCCCGCGCCGCCGCGATCGACCCCCACCAGCGCGCCGACGGCGCGATCCCGGTTCGGAGCTGATCCACCACGGCGACTTCGGCATTCGCCGTAGCCACGGGGGCGGCCGGGGGTGTCGGCTTGGGGCCGCCACCCCCGTCACACGGAACCGGGATGGCGGCCCGGCCTCACAGATCCGATGTCATCGGGTTGCCGTCCGGAATGGCACCGCAACTCGACCCGGCGGGCACGCCCGCGAAGCGCGCATCGATCCACGAAACAGCACCCGCACTCCACATCGCCAAGGTCGGGATGTGGCTGAGTTCGTCGTATTGCCGGTATTCGACGAAGGCGTTCCCGTCCGCGCAATAGTGCCGGGCGAGGCCGCGGACGTCCCCGGCGACCATGACACCGTCACCGGCGCCGACCGTCGGCTTGCTGCCGTCGGTCCCCTCCAGGCCTCCGTTGGCACCCTGAGCGATGTGGAGCGGGATGGTCGGCGTCGGCGCGTACCCCAGGTTGACCTTGTCCACTGCTTCGACCAGGGGCGCAACGGAATTCGGATCGGCATACTCGGGCTTGACCAGTTGCTGCCAGGTCAGGCCGGGGTACTGGAACAACACGTTGGCGATCGACGCGGACCGGAGCGCGGCGGTGACCCGTGTGCCGTAGGCGCTCAGATACGGCGAGAAGTCGATGTCGTACGACCGGGCCACACCGATGATCGCCATGGCAGCGACCCCGGACCAACCGACGCTGCCGCTGACATAGCGGAGATTGTGCGCGGGATTCACCAGCAGGCCGCCCTGGGTCGCGCCGACGAGCTTCGCGTTCACCTCGGGCGCGTAGTCCGGCGCGAGCGCGGCTGCCCAGCCGGTCGCGATCGCGCCGCCGGAGTAGCCGACCAGCCCGATTCGCGTCTGCGTCGTGAGCCCGGTGGCCGCCGAGCGGACCGCCGCCCGGATCGAGTCGAGGGTGTTCATGCCGTACTCGGGCCCCGCCGCGAAGTTCGCCTGTTGCCCTTCGGTATCGGCGATGATCACCGTGTAGCCGCGGGCGAGGATGTCGGCGATCACCGCGGCCTCCGAGGTGAGCACCATGCCACCGAAGCTGACGTCACCGGCGATCGAGCGCGACGGACCGTGTTCCGGGTCGAGCGAGTCGTAGAAGGACTGGTAGGCCACCGCCCGCGCCGGATCCACACCACCGGGCGGGAGCAGGATGGAGGTGACGTTGGCACTGGGCTGATACCGGGCATCCGTCGTCCGGTACAGCAACTGCACCGCGGTGATCGGCGTAGGGATGCCGACCAGGTGGTACGTCGTGGTCCGCGTATCGAGGACAGTTCCGGGTTCGACATCGGCCAGCGACATCTCGCCGCGGTAGCTGTAGAACGAGTCCGACACCGAGTGTGCCGGTGGCGCGAACACTGTTGCCGATGCGAACGCCACCGAGAGCGCAGCAATCGCCGACATCATCGGGGCGACTGTACGTGCTTTCTTCAAGAATTTCCCCTGCAATCCGATACCTGACACCGGATGAATCCGGCAGTCATTCCAACCGGGCCGAGCGCGGGATCGACACAATGCCTCGAATTGTCCCCGCCGACGCACCAGCGAGTCCGCCGATACGAATCCCCGACCACAACCGGACATGAATATCCGGTTGCCGAGACACATTGTGAATGGGATCACCCAGAACCGTCAAGTGTGCCGGGCGTCACTCACACAGTGCGCGCAGCAACAGTCCCCAGCATTTGCCCGCCACCGATACCCGTTCCTGTTCCGGCGTCTTGTTCAGCAGCGCGCCCAGCATTCCCACAGCCAGGAAGATCTCCTCTGCCGTGACACCCCGGCGGACGCTGCCTCGCCGGCTGTCGTCGGCGAGTTTGTCGTCGAGCAGGGCGTACAGGCGGCTGATGATGTCCGCCAGCCGAGGGTCGCTGCTGTCGGCGAGCCGGAACAGGTCGAACAGGACCGCTACCTCGACGATCTGGTCGAAGATCTCCGCGAGCAGCTCGTCGAGCGTCGAGTCGGTCTTCGCGACCATCGCCTCCAGCTCTCCGAGGTTCTCGTCGAAGACCGCGAGGATGATCGCCTCACGACTCGGAAAATGCCGGTAGAGGCTGCCCTGCCCGACTCCCGCCGTGCGCGCGATCAGGTTCAGCGGCGCGTCCAGGCCGTGTTCGGCAAACGTGGCCTTCGCCGCGGCAAGGAGGGCGACGCGATTCTCGGCGGCGGCGGCAGGTCCCCTGTTGACACGGCGTGACGAGCTCATCCGGACAACGCTACCCATAGGCCGATCCGATCCGGTCACAAACCGCGACGAACCCGCGGGCAACCCGCGTTCACAGCACGCACGCATGCTGGCGGAACGAATCGATCGGCTCTTCCCCACCCGGCTATATCGAATAGCGCGCCGACCATTTCCCCCGTTCGGACATTATCGACGACCGAGTACCGAATTCACTGTTTCCCGGATTTCAGCAAGTCGCGTCGGACGCCGGGCAGCTTTCCGGTACCACGCCGTCCGGAGACATACGCCGCCCGACGTCGACCGCTTCGAATGTAGCAGCGACACGCAGCCGCACCAACCATGCGTCGTGAAATTGTCTACTCCTCCAAATATGGACGCACAACTGATGCATCCACACAATGCCGGCCCCACCGGTACACCGAACATCCGAAACATCCGGACAAGGGAGTCCGGTTGGGCTAGGGTGCAGTGATGCCGGCATCCGCTACTCCCGACAGCACATCCACGCCCACCGGGCAGGCACCCCGGTTCGACCACACCGCGGCGCAGTGAGGACAGCACACCCCAGTGCGGAGGAATCGATACCCGCTGCCGTGGACAAGGCATCGGCCCTCGAATGGCTGACCGCGTTCGCACTGCGGATGCGGTCCGAGTCTGCGAGCGAGCTGGTCCTGTCCGCTGTCGACTCCGCGATCCAGGAGACGTTTCCGCAGTTCCTCGCAGACGCCGAACTCCATCGGGAGGTCCGCGCGGCCACCAGGGCGCACTGGCTGAGTTTCCTCGCCGTGGTCGGGCGCACGCGGTTCGAGCCACGCCCGCCCACCGAGGCCGTCGACGGTGCGCGGACAGTGGCGCGCCGAGGCTACGGCGTGGACATGCTGCTCAAGACGTACCGGGCCGCACAGCGAGGGTTGTGGCGGTACATCACCCAGGTGCTGAATCAGCAGATTCCCGATGCCGAGCTGCGCGGGGTCGTCCTGATCACCTTCTGGGAACGCAGCACGCTATGGCTCGACAACTGTCTCGACGACATCGTCGCCGCGTACATGAACGAGCGCGAACACCACACCCACGACTCCGATGCCCACCGCACGGCGACCGTGCAGGCCATCCTGCACGGCGAGCCCGCGCCGACCGCCGATTCGCCCGACGACCTCGGACACCCGATGGACGAATTCCAGACAGCTCTGGTTCTCTGGACCGACCGCGAGGTGCCCGCCCGGCAGGCAACCCAGTTGCTTCGCGAACACGCGACGCACATCGCCAACTCGCTCGGAGCGCCACCTCCGCTGCTGGTCAGCAGCGGCGCCCACGGCATGTGGGCCTGGGTGGGAACGCCGCATCGCCCGGAAACCGCCGACCTGCCTGCACCACCGACCACCCACACCCATGTCGCGGTCGGCATCCCCTGTCCGGGCGTGGACGGCTTCCGGCGCAGCCATCTGGAAGCACGCGCCGCACAGCGGATCGCGACCAGCGCCTGCCACGCCGCCACGGTCACCGCCTACCAGGACGTCGACCTGGTCTGCCTGCTCACCGGCGACGGGAATATCGACTCCGTGCGCGCGCTCGTCGAGCGCGAGCTCGGCCGGCTCGCCGACCGGAGCGAGCCGGTCGCCCGGCTTCGCGATACCGTGCGCGAATTCCTTTACGCCAGAGGCAGCATCAACGCGACCGCGAACCTGTTGGGCGTGCACCCGAACACCATCCGCTACCGACTCCAGCAGGCCGAGCGCCGCATGGGTCATCCGATCGAGCGCCGACGCGTCCACATCGAGCTGGCCCTGCGCTGCCTCGAGATCTACGGCGACGAGCTCCTTCCTGCGCCGTAGTCCGGCGGCCGGAAGCCGAGCTCGTCGACCGGGAACCGTCTGTCGGCCGCGAGATCCGGCCGGCGGACCTTCACGCCGGCGACGCGACGCCCAGCGCGGCAGCGCGGCGATCCGTCCGACACGTCCGCAGTGGGCTGCGACACACACGCACGCGTCGGGCATGAACGGGTCCGACCTAGACTACTGCCGATGAGCTGGTGGGATTTCCGGATTTCTCACACTCGGCGCGAGCGACAGTGGGCAACGCGGTCGAGAATCAAGGGCGGGGCGATGAAGGACGGCAACACGCTGCGCGCCTGGTGGCGGGACCCGGTCGACTACCGATGGCTGGTAGGCACCCTGGCGGCTCGATCAGCGCTGGCACCGCTCAAGATACTGATCGGCAGCGCGGGCGCGGTGATCGCGGTGATGGGCGCGGTGATCGCGGGAACCCCGGTGGGGCCGCCCGGCGATCCCGGCATCGCTTCGATGATCGGAGTGCTGTCCGGAATGCTGTGGGCAGCGCGCTGGTGGCTGCTGCCGTGGCCGACCAAGACCGAGTCGCTGTTGCTGATCGCCTGTGCCGACGTGCTGTTCACGGTCGAATTCCTCCAGCTGCAGGATCGGCTGTTCGGGGCGATGGGCACGGTACTTCTCCTGGTCACCGGCAGCTATCTGAGCTTCTTCCACAACGCGCGGGCGCTGGCCGTGCATTCGGCCTGGTCGGTGCTGTCGGTGCTGGTGTTGTCGGTGCGCATCGCCACCGGCGGCGGCGATGTCCACCTGGCACTCGCGGTCGCGCTACTGCTCGCGTCGGTGGCCGGCGCGATGCCCGCGTACCAGCTCCTCTATTGGCTGCTGCGCACCGAGTCGCTGTCGGACCCGCTGACCGAGCTGCTCAACCGCCGGGGCCTCGAGAACCGACTGCCGCAGCTGATGGACCGCAGTCCCACGATCTGTGTCATCTGCTTCGATCTCGACCGGTTCAAAAGCGTCAACGACACCTGGGGTCACAGCATCGGCGATACCGTCCTGGTCCGGACCGCGCGCCGGTTGCGCGATGCCGCCGGGGAGACGGCCGTGGTGGCGCGCACCGGCGGGGAGGAATTCGTGGTGGCCGCCCCGATCGCCGCAGCCGGCGCGCAGAGCGAGGCCGAACGCTTGTGCCAGGTCGTCGCCGAACCGCCGGAGACCGCCGTGGTTGTCACCGCCAGCGTCGGCGTGGCCGTCTTCGACGCGATGATCTGTCCGCAGTGTCCACGCCCGACTCCGGACCGGCTGCTGCAATCCGCCGACGCGGCGATGTACCGGGCCAAAAAATCCGGCGGGAACCTGGTGGTGGTCGACGATCTCTCGCCGCCGCCGAATCATCACCACCCGACCCCGGACGACAGCCGGTAGCGACCGATCATGGCGCCATCGCCGTGACGAATCCGGCCATCGCAGCAACGACATCGTCGGGAGCGTTGAATCGCTCCTTGCCGGCTGGGCTGGGGCGCCGAGTCTGTTCGGTCAGATGTCGTCGAAGGTGACCTCGTCTCGACGGAAACTCTGGTCGCTGATCGGACCGATGAGAACGACGAAGTCCGGCAGTGCATCCGGTGCCGCTGTGCCGTCAGACAGCAACATGCCGGGCTCCTGCTCCCAGTTCAGCATGTGCACTGTCGCGGAGTACTCACCCGTCGGCAGGGTGAACGCCTGCGGTGGCTCCTCGTCCTCGTACTGACCGATGTACTCCACGCCTGTCACATGCACGGTCCCGTTCGACCGGAACAAGTACGGATCCGACTCCAACTCCCGGTACGCAGCTTCCCGCTCGTCCAGCACCGGCGCGGCCTCCGCCGAGAAACGCACACGCACGCCGTAACGGCCGTCGGACAGGATGTTCAGCGGAACAAGATGCCCGTCGGCCACGTGACCCGTCTCATCCACATCGATCAGTTCCTCCTCCCAGATCCCCTGATCGGTCACGTGGACGAAGGAAGCGGCATCCCACAGCGCAACCCACCCACTGCCGGTGTCGGCGACGACGCTGAACTCGATGACGGAAGTTGTTGTCATGCCGCTACTTCAGCAGATGCCACCGACATGGGTGTGTCGCGATCACACGTCCGGCGCCGCTCCGCCCGCCACCACACCGCTCGTAATCACCGATCGCGGTATCCAATTCGTCGCTACTGCGGTCATCGGCGCCATGGACTACCTACCTATCGATGGGGTGTAGTCCATTCTTATCGCCCCGGTCGAGCGCCCCCGGGAATTGGCCGATGACCCACTCGACGCGCGGATCCAGCGACTCGATGTGCCGGTACTGGCAATCCACGGACGCCGGGACCAGATGTACACCTGCGCTCCGTCGATCGCGCGGTACTCTGCCGCGGGTGCGCGCACCGCGATCATCGAGGACGCCGGACATTCCCCGCATGTCGAGTCACCGCAGGCCGTCGCTGTCGTGCTCCGGCAATTTCTGCGCTGACGACGTGAATAGCGCACCATATCGATCTCAGCTTCCGAGAGCTTGCGGCGCTAGGGAATCGGTTCCCAGCCGCTCCACGGCCGCGCGCCGAATCGGCCGCGCAGGCAATCGACGCGGTGCTGGGCTTGGGCAGCATGCGCGGGTTTCGACCCGGCGGCTTGGGCGGCCATACATGTCATCCGCAATTCGCGGATGTCACGCAACACCAGGAACCCGGACCACGTCGTCACGTCGTAACCATATGCACGCCAATAGCTCTCATATCGCTGCATCGAGATCCAGCCGAATGAGCTGTGCTTTATCGCCGTGGAGGTCAGATCCCATTCGGGTGGTCCGACTGACGCACGCTCCAGGTCGAGGAACGTCGTCACCCCGGCGTCGGTAGTGACGACGTTGCCTTCCCATGCGTCACCGTGGATCGGTCCCCAAGATCGGCCCGGCACCAGCTCTGCCCAGGCCGCGCGTAGGTCGGACAGCCGACCACGCAGCCACTGTCGGTCCTGCGGCAGGACGGTTGACGCGGCGTCGATGCGCTCCTCGAGTCGCACAAACGGCTGCACTTCATAGAGGAAATCCGGCGCCGACAGGCTGTGCAGGGCGCGCAAAGCCTCGGCGATTTCCTGTTCCGTGCCCGGCCGGTGAGCGGGCAGCTCACGCCAGAACGTGACCGGACGCCCGTCGACGACGACGAAATCGGCGCGGGTACCTCCAGGCTCGACGGCTCCGACGTCGTTGACCTGGAGCCACCGGGCGATCTCGAGTTCCCGGCGCGCGGCGTCGATTTGTCCGGCTCGGGCGACGCGCACCACGAGCTGCTGGTCAGGCAGCCGGAAGATCCCGTTCTCGGCAACCTTGATCGGAATCAGATGCGGTTTCGTGATTCCTACTGTGACACAGGCATTCCTGGCGGCCTGCTCGATGTCGAAATCCCTCACGCCGGTGCTGCCGCGACGTCGACCCCAGCCCGGCGAGCGTAGCGATGCAATTCGCCGACGTCCTCGGCTGCACGACGTGAGCGCAGGGCGTTCGATCTCACTCCGGAGCAGGAAGCGCACATCCTTGACATTCTGCTCGACCCACCAGAAAGGGCTTAATGCTTGTTCGCTATGAGTCGCCGGACGTAGACTACGGCGGACGATCAGGCCCCAGTCGGTGGAGGACGGCGATGACGAATCCAGATGTGGTTGTCGCGATGATCATTCGGATCGAGCCCCCGGTGGATCGGATCTCTCCCAAAGAACCGACGCCCACGATCGATGTGGAGTTGACGGAGGGACGCCGCGTTCACCTCGATCCGCACGATCCGCGATCGGGCGGATACGCCCGTGTACTCGACGGGCTGCGGACTCAGCGGATGTTCGCGTATCTCGAGATCGACCCGGCAACATCGGCGATCACGCGGCTACTCATCCCGCAGGTCACCCGAATCGACAGCCTCCGGCCCCTCACCGCCGACGTTTTCCGCGTCGAACTGCAGCGCTCCCACGCGCAGCACGTATTGCAGCGGAACGCATCCGGATTCACCGACATGATCGACCTGCTCCGCGACGCGGCGAACAGCGGCACCCCCGTGATCGTCACCGAGAACGACGCGCACGAGATCATCGATGTTCGCGCCTACATCCCAGACCCGAATGCGCCTCCGCCACCTCCCTTTCCCAAACCGGTGATACCGCAGCCCGATCTGGTCGCCCTGATCCTCGAGCGGCTGCGACGACTACGGCTGATTCAACTGCTGTTGTGGTTCAGCGCGCTGTCGCGAAGCCGGGCACAGCAGATTTTCGACGAGGTCGCGGCGACAAGCTGCGATCCAGCCACCATCGCAGCGCCGTGCATCCCGTTCATGTATCCCGACGACGGCTGCTGGGCCCGCGCCCACGAAATGTGCAGGCTGATGATCGGCGCCGGGCTACACCCCCGCAAAGTATGGATCCAAGGCCAGTTGTCGGTCGATACGAGAAACAGCCCCGACTGTTTCGTCGGCTGGGCGTGGCACGTCGCCCCGACACTGCGCGTGCGGGGGACGAGTTTCCCCCAGGTACACATCATGGTGATAGATCCCGCGATCTTCACGGAACCAGTGACCGAAGCGACATGGAAAGGCGTGCAGAACGATCCGAACGCTACCCTGACCGCCACCGACGCATCGGACTTCTACGGGGGAAGCACCGATCCGAGCTACACGCAGACGAACACGGACCTCGCTCGCTTCCGATTGGCACTACAGCTGCGCACCACCGAATTCGGCCCACCGCCTTACGCGCACTGCCCGTGACCACTCGAGGTAACCGCCATAGGCCGGCAGATCTCATACGAGCCGCCGATCGGGCGGCAGGCGCGCCACGTCATCCCGCTTCGTCGGATCCGTAGACCAGGATGAGCTGGGGGTGGGTCACCGTTCCATCGCACGAGAGATCGGCACCGCGACGTCCGGGTCTGCAAGATAATCTTCGATGGCATGGGGGCCAGTCGGATTGAATGTCCGCTCGTCGGCAAGTTGTCCGGCGAACGACTCGTCGAATGCTCCCGCCAGCGGGTGGACGAGGGCGACGATGTCCAGCACGTCGTAGGCGTTCAACCACGCAGCTGAGCGCGTCGGGACGTTCGCCGGGACGGCGGGTCGCCGCCCGGCGACCTTGCCCAGGAGGTTCTTCTGCACAATCGGGAACCCCAGCGGGCTGCCGGCGGTCACCAGCTGCCTGACCTTGTATGTCGCCGGGAGCCGAGTGAGCAGATCGTAGGCGACGATGCTGCCCAGACTGTGCCCGACGATCACGACATCACCACCGGATCCCACTGTCGCCCGCAGGTCCCGCTCGACGAGGGCGAGGACTCGCTCTCGCATCTCCGTCATTTCCAGGTAGTAGGCGACGTCGTCGAGGAAGCGTTCGATGATCAGAGCGGGCGCCCCCGTCTTGCGGCTCAGGAATTGCAGAGCGCCACGCACCACCGGCAGCTTGAGCGCATCTCCGAACCCGATCTCCTGCGCCACGTCATGTTCGGTGAGCCCGACCCCGGGATCGGTATAGCCGAGTTCTTTGACCGGGTCATAGCTGATCGCAGCCGCGGCATCCAGAAGCAGAGCCACCTTCGTCTGCACCAGCTTCGCTTCGTCGGCATCGGGAACGGTGTCGAGCATCTCGAGCTCCGGCCGCCGACCACCGCCGGCCTCGAAATCCTTGATGGCATCAGCGAAGACGTTGCCGTAGAACGGAAACACCACGTGTGATTCGTCGACAGGACCGCGTCCAGCGGCGATCAAACCCTTGGCCAGTCCCCCGACCCATTTCCGCTTCATACTCAGGACGTAGGCCGCGAGCCGGTCAGGATCGCGGGCGATCTGGTCGTCGCTCTCCTGGCTGCGACCATGGATGAACAGCAGCGTTGTCGACATGGACCTGCCCCTAGTCTTCTTGCAGAACTTTGGTGAGTAATGCGGCCTGGTCCGTCGGCAAGTTCAGCGTCTCGAGGCGAGCGACGATGCTCGATACACGTATGCCCGCGTTGGCGATCCAGTTGCGCAGGTGATCGGGTGTCCGTGATGTGACGAGATTGCCGTTGATGTCGATCTGCCTGCCCTGGGAATCCTGAGCCTGTTCGGCTCGATAGTGCAGCCCGACCAGCTCCCACTCATCGTTGAACACCGGCGAGCCCGACGACCCGGGCATGGTGTCGGTCTGATAGATCAGCCGCGTCGGATCGACCTTCAGCAACAGGTTCTGCCGGAACGCCAGCTTGCGCGGATTCCCGCCCGGATGTTGCACGATGTTGAGAGGTTTGCCGAGCAGGACCTTCCCTATGACCGGATTCAATCGGATACGGCCGAATCTCGTCGCCGCCGCCTTCCCGTTGGGCAGTGCGGAGACTGCCACCAGCGCGAAGTCGAGTTCCCGGTCGCCCGTGACGAAGAACCGGTCCGGATCCAACGTCAAGCTGACCGAGGAACGGATCTGGCCGGCTTCGTTCTCCTCGAATCGGAAGACCGCGCGGACCCGAGGATCTTGCGCCGATTCCAACGTCGGGAACACGTGCCAGTTGGTGAGTAGCAGCTCGTCCGACACCAGGAAGCCGGTCGCCGGCCCGCGGGGCGTCTTGATCAGCGCGACCGAATCCGCGGCCGCGGCTGCCCGCTTGAGCCACAATCCGGGCACCATGTCGTCATCGCCCATCATCTGCTCTAACCGACCGTCGATCATCTCGTCATCGGCGTTGTCCGGGATGACGATGCCACGAAGATTCGCCGCTGCCACCTTGCGGCCGACCGGTTCGATCCGCCAGGCCTGGCCGGGGTCGGCCAACACCGACGCGATGTGTTCGACATTGCCGCGTGTCACGATCGACCCGCCGTCTGTCGGTACCAGTGGGTCGACCCGCTCGATCGAGCTGATGTCGCCAGAAGCGCGACGTCCATCGTCCATATCGCACCACCCCGTACCTCGTTCGGCCACGGAATCCACAACCATATTGCACTCCCGTCCCGCAGAACCGCGGTTCTGCGGGACAGCTACGCAATCGTGACGGCCCGACCCGGCATCATGAACGAGTGGAGTCGACACCGCCGACCAGCTTCGCCTGCAGGCTGTGGTGCCGTCAGGGTTGTCACTGCTCGGGCTCGTCCGCCACCTGACCGATGTCGAACTAGGTCTCTGGCCCTGGGCCGCAGGGTGTTTGAACATCCCACAATGCCGAGTTGAGTGCTTCCAGCCACGGAACCACCACCGGAAAACCTGTTGGCGGACCACGGCAGCCGCTGCTACCTTTCCGGAGGCCGTGCAAGAGACCGAGGAGGTGGTACCCGTGAACGCAGTATCGACATGGGTGCTCCCCTCTGATGGGGTCACGGTCGGGCGATAGGTCGTCCGGGAGCGCCGTTTCACAGCACTCCCGAAAGGCACTACCGTGCAATTCATTTCCGAACAGCGCCTCGACGACGACAGCGTCCTCGAGCGCTCATTCACCCTCGGCGAGATCCCCGGCATCCTGTGGACACCCGCATCCACATCCACACCGGTGCCGCTGATCCTGCTCGGCCACTCCCCCATCGGACTGCAGAAGATGTACCCGCGATTGCTGGACAGGGCCCGATACGCCGTGGCGGAGGGCTACGCTGCAGCCTCCATCGAACTCCCCGGCAGCGGTGAGCGGCCCCGTTCCGCTGCCGTCGATCAAGCCCGCGCCGACCTGCACCGGGCGCTTGCCGCCGGCGAGCCGGTCACCGACGACATCGTCGACCGGCTCATCCTCCCTCTGCTCGACCCAGCGGTCTCGGAATGGCAGACAGCTCTGGACGCCCTGCTCGCGCTGCCCGAGATCGGGGGCCCGGTTGGGTATTCGGGAGGGGTGATCTCCATCGGCACACGACTAGCGGTGGTCGAGCCGCGCATCGCGGCCGCCGTTCTGTTCGCGGGAAGTTACGTGCCACGCACCATCATCGAGGAGGCCCGGCAGGTCACCATTCCCCTGCACGTCCTGCTGCAGTGGGACGACGAAGGAAACGACCGGCACATGGCCCTGGACCTGTTCGACGCCTTCGGCTCCCAGGACAAGACGCTCAACGCCAACATGGGCGGACACACCGGCGTCCCGCAGCACGCGGGAGAGGAGGCGAACCGGTTCTTCGCCCGGCACCTGAAGTGAGACCGGCCCGTCAGGCCAGCGGCAGACAATAGCGCCGTCGGCCAGGACGCCGCTCATCGAGGACAGGTCTCGGCCCTCCTCGATGAGCGGTGGCCGCAGTCAACGCACTGTCATGCCGCATGGCGCGCGGCATCGTTCGCGGACACTGCTGCCGATGCCCGAGCTGCGGCACGTGCACACCCGATGCCGTGAAACATCCACACGATGATCACGTGGATTGGTGAAGGCGCGTCGCGCCGATCGTCAAGGGGGTTCCCGGCACGTATCCAGGGTGGTGGTACCGCGCCGGTGGATCAGCGGGAGGTGTTCACCGCGGTGGTGCTCGCGTTGACCAGCGGTTGCGCGTGGCGATTGTTGCCGCCGTCGTTCGGTGTCAGTGTTCCTACTGCGCATCGCCGGTTCACGGTGTGGACCCGTGCCGGGGTGTGGCGGCGCCTGCACCGGGCCGTCCTCGACGAACTCGGCGGTTCGGGCTCGATCGACTGGTCACGGGCGGTGATCGACGGGGCGTCGGTACGCGCGAAAAAAAGGGGGATCCGATGACCGGGCCGAGCCCGGTCGATCGTGGCAAGCCCGGCTCCAAGCTGCACATCCTCACCGATCGTGCAGGAATCCCGCTGGCTGTCGCTGTTTCGGCGGCCAACACCAACGACGCCGAGGCACTGCGCCCGCTGGTGCGGGCTGTCCCGGCGATGCGGTCGCGGCGCGGGCCGCGTCGGCGCAAGCCTGCGAAACTGCATGCTGATAAGGCCTACGTCATCGTCGACCTGCGTCGCTGACCGGGTATCGGAGTTCGTATCGCCCGAAAGGGCGTCGAGCGCAGTGACCGCCTTGGGCGACATCGGTGGGTCGTGGAACGCAGCTTCTCCTGGCTGACCGGCTACCACCGGCTCAACCTGCGCTACGACGGCAAAGCTGAACACTTCCTGGGATTCCTGACCCTCGCTGCCGCCCTCACCTGCTTCAAGAAGCTGACCAAGGCTCGATCCGCGACATGAGACACGATCTAAGAGATCGAGTAGAGCACTACTCGCGCTTTGTCCGCGATGACGGCGAAGGCTGGGGGAATCCACAAACCGCATATTAGATTCATAGGAGTTCCGATGTGGTCGAAACGCATTCTTGCAACTCCATTACTCGTGCTGGGCATGACTGTTGCCGGCTGTTCGACGGCAGACGATATCGCCAGGAGTGGTGACGACGCCGCTCGCGCGGCGCAACACGAGGTCCGCCCCCCGGTTCGTCCCCCGGTTCGTCCGGTGCCCGTGGACCCGACGATTTTGACACCACCGGAGGACTCGGTTGCGCAGTTGATCATGCGCTTCACTGAGGGAGAAGACGGTGAGAAGCTTGTGAAAAAAAGCGTGTGCCAGCTCCTGAACGCCGTCAACGAACAGAGCGGTGACACCGAGTCGTGGTCGCGGCGGATCAAGGCGAACATCCCTGCACAGACCGATCCTAAGAGTCAGTTCACGGTGGATTTTGCCACTCATCAGGTCGCGCAGAGGCTGGCCGGGTTGACTTCACAGGGCGGGGGATTCTCGCGAATCTATATTAAGGCTTGCTTCTAAGCATTCATATTGCGTAGGTAGTGACCAGGGCCATCGCGCGGACAGAGCAAAAGTCCGCCACAGCACTTAAACCGTGTCTCACTTGGTTGATTTCGCCATGGCGATCTCCTTGTAGCCGGCGAGTGGTTCTTCGGGCCATCTACGACACCACTTACAGGTGGATCTGGCCGTCACTGGTGGTCCGAAGATGTTGGTACAGACGGATTTCGATATCACCTGGTCGTGATAGTGGTAGGTTGCGCCGCAACGTTCTGTGTGCTCTGCCCGAGGCCCGGAACCTGTCTCGTTGGAGCCGTCGTTGCCGCCGCCTCGTCAGTCCAAGGTGGAGCCCTATGCCGCCATCCGGTGAGACTCGCGAGCCGGGGTGTCGGACCGGGATCTGCAGCGCGCGGTCGACAGTCATCTCCCGGCGGTCGGCCCGGCCAGCGTCGGTTCCCTCGACGAACTGCATGGCGATCCACAGGAAGTGATCGGTGCTGCCACGATCGTGCACCACGACGATGTTCGGGTTGTTCCAGCCGGGCAACAACATCGGCCTCCTGCTCGAAACGGCGAACCAGCTCCGCGTCCGCGGAGACGCCCTGATCGAGTAGCCCGAGGGCGACGTGGCTGGGTAGCTGTGGTTGGCGGGCGAGGTATACCGAACCCATACCTCCGCTGCCAAAAATCCCTCGATGTGTACCCGGCGAAAACTTCCCCGATCCGCAACAACGGCTACTCCACCGATCCCGCCTGGGATTGCACCACGGAAGGTGTTGCGCCCCAACAAATCTAACGCACCACTGGTGAATCCCGCGAATCCAGCTCCATAGGCAAGACCGGGTGAGGCGCGGAGCTTGCCGTATCTGCCGCAGCTTGTGCGGCCGCGCAAGCACTCGCGCGAAAACGGTCCCGCGCACTCGCTCAGTACCGGGACGCTTCCGGGTCAGCTCGCGTTCCGCCTGACGGAACGCGAGCTGCATCACGAACTGCCGCTCGGGTGACACTATTCACATCGAATGCGCTGATTCATCGCCACAACGATATGTCCCAGCGGACAGGGCCCGGCGGCTCTACCGTCAGGTATGTCGGTCCTGGCATCGACCGGATCGGTGGATACGACTCATACCGACGGCGGTAGGCCGACGGTGCCGCATCAGGAAGGGTCCCTCATCGGCGAGGGAGACCATGACCTCACTTCCCACTCGAGTCCGACGAGTAGCAACTCTCGGCATCGCAGTAATCCTGTTCCCCGCAATGACCGTGCTCGGTCCGTCAGACCCGGCCGCCGCCGAGGTGCAGGTGCTGCACGATATCGCCCGGTCGACCGCCGCCCGTGCGACGTGCGGACCCGGTTCGACACCCGAATCCGGCCTGCAAGGCGACGTCCCGGCCGCCGACCGCGACAACGGCCGAAGCACCCACGGCTATACCTGCAACATCACCCGGGTCGGGAGTTACGGCGGATACGGCGGTGGCGTGGTGTCGGCAGCCTTCGACACCTGCGTGTACATTGGCAGTTTCATACCTGGAAGCTTCGACGGCCCCGCTGTCGGCGTTCAGGTGCTCGATGTCGCCGACCCCGCCAATCCGGTGCTGATCGGCGCGCTCACCGAACCCGCGATGTTGGCGGGCACCTGGGAATCGCTCAAGGTCAACACCACCCGCAAACTCCTCGCCGCCACCGGCGCACCATTCCTGACCGGGGCGGGGCTGATGTCGGTGTACGACATCTCCGACTGCCGCCACCCACGGCTGCTGAATCCCGGTGCCGGCAGCAACCTGTCCATACCCCTGCCGATCACCGGCCACGAAGGCGGATTCGCGCCCGACGGCAACACCTACTGGTCCTCCGGTGTCGCCCCCGGACTGGTCAGCGCCGTCGATCTGCGCGACCCCACCCAACCGAAAGTCATCTGGCAGGGCCTGCCCGGCCTCTCCATGCACGGTATGGGGTTCAGCCCCGACGGCAACCGCCTCTACCTCACCAACAACATGGGCGGAGTCACCATCATGGACGTCTCCGCGGTGCAGCGCCGCGATCCCGACCCGGTGGTCCCCGTTCTGTCGGAGACCACCTGGACCGACGGTTGGGCCACCCAGCACGCCATCCCGGTGACCTACGGCGGCACACCGTATCTGTTCGCCCCCGACGAAGCAGGCAGCGGCGGAGTAAAACTCATCGATATCTCCGACGAGACGCGCCCGCGGGTGGTCAACTCGATCAAACTCGAGATCAACCTCCCCGAGAACTTCGACACAGCATTGGCCTCGAGCATGGGCGGCTCCATCTTCTCCTACGACCCGCACTACTGCACGGCCGATCGCCCCGCAGATCCGACCGCGCTGGCCTGCGCGTGGTTCGGCTCCGGTATTCGCGTCTTCGATGTCCGAGATCCGTTCCAGGTCAAAGAGATCGGCTACTACAATCCGCCCGCGCGCAAGCACGACGCCGACCAGATCGTCAACTCCGCCCACAAGACGATGTCGGTCATCGGCGCACCCATCCTCGGCGCGAACGCACTGATGCAGGCCATCACCAGCGGCGTGTTCGACCCCGAACAGGCACTGAGCTCACGCTCCGGCCAGCTCGTCTTCGGTGACATGTCCAGCGACTGGTGCACCTCCCCACCGCACTGGCGCGGAAACCAGCTGTGGGTCAGTTGCAACGACAACACCTACTCCACGCTGGCGCTCGACCCTGCGGTCTACAGTCCACCCGCCGATCAGCAGACAACTATCGGCTCATGAGCGCCCGACGCTGGGTGACCGCAGCCGGACTCGTCGGCGTGGCCGTCGTGCTACTCGTAGTCGGTGCCGCGACGTGGCCGCTGCTCGTCGACGACCACACCCTTGCCGAACCCATACTCGGCCCAATCGAGATCGGCTTCGCCCAGGACATGCTCACCACAGTCAGGCACTGGTCATGATCTCGCGCCGCCAACGGCGAAGCGGGCCATACGCTCCCAGTCGATGTAGAACCGCCTCGCCGCGGGCTGAGGAACGCGACCCGGGCGACGTTTGCCCTGCACATCGCATCGGCGTACATCTCAGAGTACAGGGCCCGGCCCAGCGGGTTGGCGGCCAGCGTGTCGAGGCGGTTGTTCATGACGGACGCCGGCAGCCCCGGCATGCCTTCGACGATTCGCGCCACGCTGGGCCGAACCGTCGGCCGGATCGCCCGCTGCCGGGCCTTGGGCGCCGGTCCTGCCGCACGGGCGAGGTCGTGGAGGTACATGGCTCGGTACTGTCGAGCCGCAGTGCCTGGGCCAGCGCGTCCAGCACGCCGTCGGAGACACCTTTGAGGCTGCCGCGCTCCATGCGCGTGTAGTACTCGACGCTCACCCCGATCAGCACTTGATTAGTTCATACTAGCTGGACCTGGGGAAATGCGGCAATGTCATGTGCCTACATCTCACTCGGGATTGAAACGGCCATCAGATCGAGCCGCCGGTTCGGGTTGCGATTTCGGGCTCCCGTAGCCCGAACCGGCGGGGATCATCCGATCTGTTCAGCCGCGTCGAGCACCTCGGCCGAGATGGTTCCGCGTGCGCCGATCACCTCGATACCGAGTAGCACGCCATCGGCATCGAAATCCAAGACCATCTCGGCCCCGCTGAGTGGTACTGCTTGTTGCCGAACGGCTTCTCCAGGGCCGATGCGATCGGCCAGGTAGATCATCGCGGCGTTCGCCGCCGAATCGTAAGTCATCCGCACAAGCTCAACTCCTGCCAAGTTGGTTCCAACGTCTGTCCGCTATCGTCGTTGATTCGCGATGGGGGCACCCTAGTTCCACCCGGTCGACACGACAGCGCAGTTGCTGTTCAGGACAACCCACACTTTGTCCCCGACGTATTTGATCGTGTCCGCCCCCTTCCGCTTGTACCGCTTCCCGCTGCTGTTGGCTTGCGTGATCGCTTGGTCCATCATGTCTTCGGATATGCCTCGCGATATCGCCTGTTCCCGACCGTGGTTGGTGAAACTTGCGACACTGCTGCACAGCGCGATGAACGACAGATCACCCCGCGCGTTCGGTCCCGATCCCGTACCTGTCGTCCATGGGCTCGCGGCGGCTGGTGCGCCCATGACGACCATTGCCGTTGCAGCTGCTGCGGCGACACCGGTTGCGGTCCACTTCACGATCTGCATTTGCTCTCCCCTTATGCCCATTCACGCGATCACGTGAAAGTTCCCTTCGATGACTTAGACGCCGCGCACCCGGGTTTGGTTCCCTTGCAACAGAACACGAATTTCTGGTCCACTGTGTCGTCGGCTGCATGCGATGCGGTCGAGCAACTCGGTGAGCAGGCCGCGCTCGCCGGGGGTGAGTGCGGTGGTCTGCGGGAGGAGGGCGCGCAGGGCGACTGCCGCGCTGGCGGGCCGGACGCCGCCATGACGGGAACGTCGGTAGTGATCGTGGCGATGACGGCTTCCCTCGCCAGATGAGGCACGGTGATGTCGCGGTGGTCCGGAGGAGTGGCGATGAGGGCGTGGGTGGTGCCGCCGCCGACGGCGTGGACCAGTTGGGTGGCTCGAGCCTCGTCGATGCGCAGTCGGCCTGCTTCTGCGATCCGGCGGATATGGGCGCCGAGAACTGCCAGTGCGGTCAGCGCCGCGGGCGCGGTGCCGCCTGGGCGGGGCTCGGCATACATGAGGGTGTAGAGAGCGGGGTTGGTCAAGCCGAATTCCATGTTCAGATTCCAGCCGGTGCGCAGGTCCTCGACCGGGTCGTCGATGAGTTCGAGGCTGGTCTTCTCGCTCAGGTGGGCTGCGAAGCCAGAGGCGGCGACCGCGTCGAGCAGGCCTTGCTTGTCGACGAAGAGCCGGTAGATGGTCGGAGCTTGGACACCGGCCGCGGCGCTCACCGCGCGGGTCGACACCGCCTCGCGTCCACCTTCAGTGAGGAGTTGAGCTGCGGCGGCGATGATCCGTTCGCGGTTCCTCTCGGCGGCAGGCGCGCGATCAGTCTCCATGGTTATCGATGACAACAGTGCTGTGTTATCGACTTCAGTTCTCCCTGTTGCGGTTTGAGTTGATTCCGAGCGGGGTAGGTAAATGCTGGTCGAGTTCAGCGACGACCGGGTCGAGGTCGGTGCTCTCGCCCTGGTCATCCCTTGTGGTCGGGTGGCCGGTCATTGTGCCCAGAAATATTCATTGCCGGCTGCCCGCCGCCGCCAGGTTTCGGCTGCTTCGAAGTCGCCACGGTCGTGCAGCAACTCGCCGAGACGAGCCATCGCAGGCTTGTTGTCGCGTCCGGCTGCCCGCTCGAGCCAGGCTTCGGCTTCGTCGAGGTCACCGCGACCGGCCAGCAGCACGCCCAGGCGGTACATGGCAGAGATGTGGCCCGGGTAGTACTCGGCAGGAACGGGCTCGGCGGCGCGCCGCCACCAGCTTTCGGCTCCGTCGAGATCCTCAGCGGCCCTGAGCATGTGGGCGAGCCCGGCCATTGCTGTGGTGTCACCGGCATCGGTGGCGCGGCGATACCACATTTCGGCTTCCTCGTACTCCGCGTTCTCGTCGATGAGCATGGCGAGCTGGGTCATCGCGGCGATGTCACCGGCCTCGGCCGCCGCGCGGTACACCGCTTCTGCGTCGTCGATATCGCCGTGCTCGTCGGTGTCGGAGGCCGTATTCATCACGCGACCACCGTCATTTTGCCGATCTCCTCCTTGCGCTGTTAGACCTCCACACCGGTCTCAGACTGCGACTGGTCCGGTTCCTCGTTCTTCTTCGGCATGCGCTCGTGTACCTCGCGTATCGCGATGCCAAGCGCGCTCGGGTCGTGACCGCCGAACTGCAATACCCGGGCGGTCCGGCGAACAGACCGTATGCCTGCGACTCGCATCGCCTACAAGCATGCAGTAGTAGGTCGATCAGCCCGCCAGGAACTCGAGGCGGTTGCCAACCGGATCTGCCATATGGAAACGACGACGACCAGGGATTTCGGCTGGATCGGCCCAGTGAATTTCGTAGCCGGCGGCCATGACCGTGGTCGCGACCGCGTCTACATCGGCGACGAAGGCAGGGTGGGCTTTGCGTGCAGGGTGAAAGGGATCCTCGATGCCCACGTGGAGTTCGCCGTCCGGGCCACCGGTGCCCGGGACCACGAACCAGCATCCGCCACGTGCGGCGAGCATCGGAGGTTTGGGGAGTTCCGTCCACCCGAGAACTTCGGTGTAGAACGCCCGCATACGATCTTCGGCCCCGGGCGGACAAGCGATTTGAACGTGGTGGATCACGGATCCCCTCCTCCGGAACACATCTTGTAGGACAAGCGTACTACTTGACTTTGTGTTCCGCGTGCCGAAACATCCGCTACCAGCCGCATGCCAGGACTCGCCGATCAACGGCGTCCGCCACGAGGAGGAAGAGCGTTTCCTGAGCTTTTCGCTGTTTGTGCCGCCCCTTTGGGTGCCCGGCGGATTCGAGGGGGCGTTGCCACAATGGCAGGCTGGAGTCGTTTTCCTGAGCTGATAGGGATGGCGTAGCTCATGACCGAGTCGGGGCCGGCGGGCCGGTATTCCTCGCCGTAGATCTCCAGGTCCGGGCCGTAGGTGTGGCGACGGTACTCGGAGCCGGTCAACCAAGTGGAGTAGATGTAGTTCACCGTGAGGTTCAGGTTGGTGGCGGGCCCCGGTGGGTGAAGTGTGCGTAGGTGGCGGCGGGCACATCGAAGCGGACCATATGTTCGGGCAACGTGTCGATCCCCGAGCCCTCGATGGCGGCGTCGTACACGAGGTGGTCGCTGTCAGGGTTCTCCGAGCGGATGACGCCGTAGCAAGTGTGGCCGGTGACATCTCACACCTCAATGCTCGTCGAGACCTTGGACAGGTTTTTGACAATCTCATCACTAAAGCTCGATGCAGAACGTTTCTGATGATATCATCATCTAATGACCGCGGAGCGATCTATACAACTCCGGGGCGGCGACGTGAGCACAACACACTCGTCGCGGCTGCAACGAGTGGAAGGAACCACAATGTCCGTGGACCGCATCGACGTGCATCAGCACCTGATACCCCCCGCCTATCAGGACGCTTTGCGCAGCCACGGCATCACTGCGCCGGGCGGGCGGGCCCTGCCCGACTGGACCCCCGAGCTCGCACAGCAGCTGATGACCACGGTCGGTATCAGCTCCGCTATTTTGTCGGTTTCAACTCCGGGAACGGCATTCATCCCCGACCCCACCGAGGCCACGAAGCTCGCGCAGTCACTCAACGACTACTCCGCGAATCTTGCCGCCGAGCACCCAGGACGATTCGGATTCCTGGCCACCCTGCCCATGCCCGACGTCGCAGCCTCCGCACGGGAAGCGGAACGAGCCCTCGACGCGCTCGACGCGGATGGCGTCGTTCTGCTCGGAAACGCGGCGGGCAACTATCTCGGCGCCGAAGGCCAGGGCGAGCTGTTCCGGGTGCTCGACGATCGCTCGGCAGTCGCGCTGGTTCACCCCGCCGATCTGCCCGGCGACGCCGCACCCGATGTTCCCCCGTTCGCCGCAGACTTTCTTCTCGACACGACGCGCGCCGCCTACCTGTTGGTACGTAACGGTATTCGACGCAAGTACCCGAACATACGCTTCATTCTGTCCCACGGCGGCGGCTTCGTCCCCTACGCCGCACATCGCCTGGCCGCAACGATCTTCAGCGAGACCGGAACCAGTCCTGCTGATCTACTCGATGACTTCTCCGGTTTCTACTTCGACACCGCACTGTCCTCGAGCGCGTCCGCGCTGCCCACTCTGCTGGCATTCGCACAGCCCGGGCATGTCCTCTACGGCAGCGACTGGCCCTTCGCGCCGGACCCGGCAGTGCTGTACTTCGCAGCGGGACTCGACGCCTACGACCGGATAGACGATGCCTCACGCCGGGAGATCGAACGCACCAATGCGCTGGCGTTGTTCCCGCGCTTCGGCACTGCCGCGACCACTCAGCCCTCGACCGCACTGCTCGACAAGGTTCGGGGAAACATTCGCCGACAGGCGTTTCGCGGCATCGCGCGAGCCATCAGCTCCAAGGTTTGACGGCACACCATCGAGCCACGCTCGTCTCGACACTCGGCGCGGATGGCACTGCGACAGCGGGCACTTCTGAGCAAGGCCAAGCCGCCGAAGTTTTTGGCGGGCTATACCACCCACCGCATTGATGCGCCCGCGAGTATCGGTCGCAGCATGGAGTCGACGGTGCAGCCGTGTGCCGATCTGCCCGACACCGCTGTGTCACGCACCGCAAGGCAGCGAACCGTTCGTCGCGCTGCGCGAGATCGACGACGGTTTGACGACCGCCTACCGTGAATTTCTCGAGTGGCCGCCACACCTCAATGCTAAGTCGACACAACGAGATTTGATTCAGCGGCAACGGCGCGGGGTGGCGGCACTTCGAGGGATGTCCATCGACTACGGATTCCGGTCGGGAGCGGTGGCGGAGCATGCGGATCTGACCGATGCCCAGTGGGCGAGGTTGGAACCGTTGCTGCCTCGTGGCAAGAAGGCGCGTCGCCCGCCGAAGTGGAGTAGACGCCAGATCATCGACGGGATTCGGTGGCGCACCCGGGTGGGTGCGCCGTGGCGGGATGTGCCGGATCGGTATGGGTGCTGGCAGACGGTGCATGGGTTGTTCCGACGGTGGCAGCGTGCGGGGATTGGGCGTTGATCTGGAAGCTGTTGCAGATCCTGGCCGATGCGACCGGCGGTATCTGCTGGCAAGTGAGTGTGGACTCGACCATCATGCGGGCTCATCAGCACGCCGCCGGAGCGGTCCGTGACGGCGGCGCTCAGGCTGAACCGCCGGGTGGGGTCGAGGTCGAGCCGGCCGATCACGCGTTCGGCCGATCTCGGGGTGGATGGTCGACCAAGCTGCATCTGGCCTGCGAGCAGGGTTTGGCGCCATTGGCGGTGCTCATCACCGGTGGCCAGGCTGGGGACAGCCCGAATTTCACCGCCGTGCTCGATGCAATCTGGGTGCCGCGCCTCGGTGGTGGGCGTGCAATACCGTGCTCTGGCAACCAGATACGACAAACTCGCCGTCCGCTACGTCGCCACGATCCACGTTGCCGTTGTCGACCTGTGGCTACGGTGACCCGACCTTCGAAACACGCCCTAGCTGCGGTACTGGTCCCACCAGGCGGCGCCGTCCCGGTGGGAGGGTTCTGGTCTTTCGGCGGCAACGGCGCGCTGGGGATGCCGAGGGCCCATAGTCTCCAGTCGTCCTCACGGATCGCGTGGCCACGACACGGACGGGAACGACTGCGCCCGGGCATACCTCAGCTTCCCTGTCACCGACCGCGCAGTGCCCATGGATTCCCGGATCCAGAGGTCCGTTCTTCGCTGGGAACTGTTCACCCACCACGGTTTCCGCGATATCGTTCACACCCAATTCGTGGCCAGCCTGAACCAGGTACGCCGACACACTCGCGCACTCGCCGCCTTCGACCCGATCCCACGCCTTCGCCGCTACGAACCGACGCGCGCGGGCGCGGAGCCAACCGACCGCTAGGAACGACGAAAGACCCCGCCGCTCAGGACGACCACCGCGGCGGGTCAGTAGCGCAGAACACTGGCGCGCACCCTGCAGCCAGACCTACGAGCGAGCGACTTCGGACTCCCGCAGGATTCGCAACGCCTCGGTAGGGCAACTGTGCACAGCTTCCTCGACCGCGGCCAGTTCATCCGCGGTGACACTGTCTTTGTGCATGATGAGGTCGCCGTCGTCGTCGACCTCGAAAAAATCCGGTGCGAACGACTCGCAGATTCCCAACCCAGTGCACTTGGCCCGGTCCAACTCAATCCTCATTGCGAATTCCTTTCCGACAACAGACTGAACAGCGATTACTAATATATTGATTTCACCCGAGGTTCGGCAACGGGAGGCCAGGCACGGGTTGATCGAATGATCATCGAACAATCGGCGGTGATACGAGAATCCGCCCCGCTGCTGATCATGGATTTGTCGCGAATCCCTACGGAACGGTGTCAACCAATCTTCCAGGTCACGTGCACGCGATGAGCGTGATGCAGGCCGCGAGGCAGTACGCTTCGAATGCACCACGAAGTACAGGTGGCGCCTCACGTAGCTCCATGAAGTAGCGGCCGATCAGTCGCACCTTGATGAAAGCCACAACGAGTATCACAGTCGTACACATATTGTCCGACGAGATTCCGTGGTCGGCCCCGAGCCAGAAAGACAGCAGTGTCGCGGCGACCAAGATGCCCCAGATAATCGTCACCCGATCCCGCATGAATACGGCAGCAGTTTCCATGTTTTCACCTGATGAGATAGAGCAACGGAAGAATTATCATCCACAGCAGGTCGACCATGTGCCAGTAGCAGGCTGCACCTTCTACAGCCGCATGGTTGACCTCCAGACGACCGGAACGACGGGCGATATACAGCAGATAGAACAGTCCGCCGACACCCACGAGGAGGTGAACGAGATGCAGACCGGTCAGCGCAAAATAGTACGGATAGAAGTTTCCACCGACGGACAGCAGGTCATTGCCGACTATCGAAACGTAGTCGACGACCTTCATAGCAATGAAGCCTAGTGCGCACACAATTGCTCCGGCGAACAAGCAGGTCCCGGCAGTTGCGTCCCCGGCTCGTATCGCACGAACACCACGCACCACCACGAGTGAGCTTACGAGCAGCAGAAGCGTATTGATCACGCCGTGACTCTGATCTAGAGTCCTGCGCGCAATTTCGAATTGATCGGCCTGCTGACCGCGGTAGTACAAGAATGTGGCGAAAATGACGGTGAACATAACCATGTCGCCGATGAGAAATACCCACAGGCCTTCTTCGCCGGGCACTTTCCAAATCTTCTCGGGTGACTTCCATGGTTCTCGGCGGCCGATGCCGCCGCTACTGATTCCCGTTGTGAGCATGATCGACCTCTTCGCGATCGGGGGAGGTTGTCAGCACTGATCTTCCCGATGCCGGCGCAGACCGGGCGGACCCGTGATACGCCCGCCCGGCCTGCGTTCATCGGGTTGACTAGCCGGCATTGTGCGGATCAGCCACCATTCGGGACCTAGCCGGCGACCGCGACCGGCACTGAGCCGACAGATTCCCCGTCGCCATACGTCCGGTTGATCGCCTTCAATGTCAGCACCGTGATCACGAGGAACCACAGGAAGAAGTCCGTCATCGGTATCCACCACGACAGCACTCCGTTCCACGCGAATGGTCCGGACTTGACGTAGACCAACACGATCGGCGGCGCCGCCTGAATGAAAGCCATCAGCAAGCTGAAGTATCCGGACCACCGGGGAAACAGTGGAGTTTCGCTCAGGTCGGACAGAATTGCGACACCGGTGGCAGCTATCCACGCGACGAAGGGCGGGAATCCTGCGACGAATGAAATCCACCCGAAGTCATTGAAGATCTGAATGTTCTCCGCCGATTGAGTGTCCGGACGGAATGCAGCGGCGAACCACATGATAATGGGCAGAATAATGAGCAAACTGGACGCGGCAAACGCGCAGACCTGGAGGAGTATGACTGTCGGCGAAACACCCTTGATTCGTCGCGTCTGCCCGATGATCCCCGCACCGAATGCGAGATAACCGATCGTACCGAAATAGCAGAGCGCCAGGCCGGTCCGAACGCCGTTCGCATTCTCTCGGTAGAATTCCGCCGTTTGTTCTGCACTGTCACTGGGACTGAGTGGCGGGAGAAATCCGGCGAACAACACGAATCCGACGAAGAACAGCAGCGCAAAGACCGCGCCACCCCAGGTACAAATGACCTCTGATCGACGATTCACGGGTGCGAGCTCCTTTGCTTCGCTGACATTTATCGACATGATTTGTACCATGGGTTCGATCGGCGGGTCAGCGGATTGTGTTGATCAGACATCCCACTCGAACTCGAGTTTCTCGGGCCGGTGGAAGATCATTCCGTCTTGCACCTGGATCTGCTGATCGGGTACCACTCGCAAGTTCGGCAGCCTCGTGATAACCGTTTCAATCGCAATCCGTGCGTCCAACCGTGCGACGGACTGACCGATGCAGGAATGTACGCCTCCGCCGAAGTGCATGCTGTTTCGCATCTCCGCCGGGGTGCGATCGATATCGAACCTCTCAGGGCACTCGAACCTGGATTCATCGTTGTTTGCCGATTGGACCAACGCGAAGATGTTCGCCCCCGCAGGAATTCGCTGCCCGTGGAATTCGACATCCTGCTTCACCCTGCGGACGACTCCGCGCGCCGGTGTCAGCCGCCGCAGCGACTCTTCGACGACCTTCGGAATCAGCGTCAGGTCATCGCGCACCCGTGCGAGAAGGTCCGGCTGCTCGCACAGCTTGTACAGCGAGAAGCTGATGGCACCCGCGCTGGTCTCGAATCCGGCGATGACCAGCTGGCCGACGACGCCGAGAACCTCGCGGTCGGTCAGGCTCTTCTCGTTGCGTTCCTGCGCCAGGATCAGACCGCTGATGAGGTCGTCCCCGGGGGACTTGCGGCGGGCGGAAATCGCCTCGGTGAGGTACTCGCTGAAGTCAACCTGTTCACGTGCCAGTGCCAGACGGCGCTCGTCGGAGATGGTGGGGACGAACAATTCGGTGATGCCCAGCGTCCACTGATGGAACTGCTTGTGGTCCTCCGGTGACACACCGAGAATCTTGATCAGCACCTGCACAGGCATGGGAGTCGCGAACCGGTCGACGAGGTCCACACGACCCAGCGGAATCAGTGGTTCGATCAGACTGGTCGCCGCTTCGCGGATCTGGCCTTCTCGCTTTGCGACGGCCACGGGCGTCAGCGGCTTGGCCGCGAGTTTACGGATGCGGTCATGCTCGGGCGGGTCGGTGTTGACCAGAGCCGGCTGCCACGGGGCGTATCCGTGCGGAAGCGCCTCCTTCAGCTCATCCGGTACTTCGCCGACCAGGTCGGAGGGCATGGACCCGAAGCGTTCCGAGTCGCGCACCACGGTGAGCACATCGTCGTACCGGCTGAGGATCCAGGCATCGAGTTCAGGAACGTGCAGGACGGGCGCATGGTGCCGCAGCTCCTTGAACATCGGACAGGTGTCCCACACTCCCCGGAAGGCTTCCATCATCGATGGTCCGGCCGTCGGTTCGGTCATACTTCTTCCTCCAGATGATTCATTCCATGTCGCGCGACCGCTTCGATCCGCAGGGCGCGCGTGACGGGGTGATCAGCGGACCGAACACCCGCAGATTTGCCCAATCGGGCGATCGTCCGCCGGCAACGGGTGCAGGCGACGAACGCTCGGCGAACAGAGTTCAGTTCAGGCCCGCGACACCGACCGAATCGAGGTCCAGCGCCATGTCGGCGTAGCGGCGGATCTGATCGACGATCAGCCGGTCACCACGCTCGGTCGATTCGACCTGGCTCGCCGACCCGACGAACAGAAAGACACCATAGAGTGCGCCTTCGCGATAGGAGGACCAGCAAGCGTCGAAATCGAAGCCCGTCACTCCGGCGCCGACCAGCTGCTGGTGATAGTCCGCGATCAAGTCCCGCTCGGCCGACCGGCGTGATTCAGTCGGCAGCGAGGATCCGAGGAAGTACGCGGGATCGACGCCAGGAGGGCCGAGTCGCACCGTCTGGAAATCGATAACCGTCGCCGCACCGGCAGTCGAATCGGTCCCGAATAGGAAGTTGTCGGTTCGGAAGTCACCGTGCTGCACAACCGTCGGGGCCTTCCAGTTGCGGACCCACTCCCCTGCGCGGGGCAATACCGATTCGAACAGCTGCACGTGCTCGGGTTCGAGGCCGTGACCGAAGCGTTCGAGGAACGGGCCGAGTCCAGCCGACAAACCGTCGAAGATCCCGAAGGTTCGCGCCGGATTGGCGATCCACTCCAGCGCCTGCAGGGCAGGCGAGTTCCAGAGGGGTGCCTGGAAATTCACAAGTTGATGCAGCACACTCGCGCAGTCGTCGAGACTGCTCGCCTGTAGCACATCGCCCGGCCTGGTTCGACTACTGAGATCCTCGAGGATCAGATTGAAGGCGTTCGAGTCCGGGGCGAAATACGAGTGGTAACACTTCGGCAAGCTCATCTCGGTGAGCTGCGGAGCGATGTCGCGATAGAAGGATGTCTCGAGTTCATACAGTCCCATTGCCTGCGCCAAGCCCGAACTGCCCGGGTCATCGGTCGGGAATTTCACCACGACCGATGCTGGTGCCGAAGTCGTGTCGGCGTAGGTCAGCACTGCCCGCACCATGCGTGCGAGGAGACCGCTTCCAATAGGTTCGAGTGCGACATCCGTGATCGCCGGAGAGCCCGGTGCGATGTGATCCTTCAGCGCGGACCGGAACCAATCGACCGTCATATCGGCTGCGCTGGTGGCAACGGCGATGGGTTCCCGGGCCACGATGCCCGGGGTAGCGGACTGCGTCATTCGTATCTCTCTCCTGCTGTGCAACGGTGGCCGGCCAGAACCGGCCTCGATTTTTAATCACCAATAGATACGATGAGCCTATTGGCTTGGTCGAATATGGTGTTCGAACAGTATGTACGCCCATGGGAGTGTTGTCAATCACATCCATGCGCCGCAGCCATCAACGCTCGTCGGCGCACCGGTAGCGAGCTCCTCCCCCTGGGTGCCCGGGACGGCCTATATGGCTAACTTTTGCCAGTTCAGAAGGGTATTTACACACCACGATCGGGTCGCTTCCACGCAGGCTCCCGACAAGCCGTGACGCCGCCGCGAGCGACTCGGCAGATGATCTGCTGGCGCCTTCCCACCGCCTTGGATGCGATTGGACGGTCGATCGCCACCCCTTCAGGCGCGCGCCAGCGACCTAGAGTTGTGAACCAAACTTAAATTTCTTCTTGACCGCTGTCCGCTCCGATGCCTACGGTGGAGACCCCGTCGATGACGGAGCGTGCGAGCAGACCCCCGGCCAGAACCGGGAACGAGCTATACGCCATCCCCCTGGCCAGGTCGGCCTCCTCACAGCCTCAGCGTCTCTCGCCGGATGACACATCAATACATAGGAGCAGGAATGGGTTGGAGCGACGAGATCAACGCCGCTGACGAATACTTCCACAAGCGCAGCGACGACCCCTACTGGAGTGAGAACAGCCTGCTCGGATTCACCGTGCCGGAGCGAAATCTTTGCGGCTTCATCTATTTCTATTTCCGGCCGAACATGAATCTCGTGGTCGCCGGTCCAGCGATCTGGGACCACACCGGAGAGGACGTGTACAACTGTAAGTACTATGGCTGGGATCAGCATCTCGCGATCCCCGAAGGCGCCGAGATGTTCGACTTCGAGTTGTCGAACTCGCTGACCTGCAAGATGATCGAGCCACAGCGCGAGTATCGATTCGGGTACGATCGCCACGGCGTCAAGATCGATCTCACCTGGACTGCCGTGGCCGAGCCGCATTACATGAAGCTGTCCAAGACCGGCGAAGAGGACCCCGGCATCGCGAACTGGGTATCCAAGGACGGCGAGTACTCGGTCGGCCACTATGAGCAGGCGGGCCGCTTCCGCGGGACAGTCGAGGTCGAAGGCGAAGTACTCGACATCGACTGTGGCGCCCTGCGCGACCGCGGCTGGGGACCCCGGCACGCGGACATCAAGGACCCGCTCCGCGCCGGCTGGCCGTATGTTTTCGCTTCGGCCGAGAGCGGGTGGCATCTCTATGATCCGCAAACCACCCTCTCGTTCGACGAAGATCCCATCGAGGGCACGACCGAGACAGTGACGACGGGCTTCTACATTCGCGACGGAATCAAGGCTCGTGTGGTCGAGGGAACTCGGCGAGCCGAACGCGGTCGCGACGGCCGAGTTCTCACTCAGGTGATCGACTGTGTCGATGAACTCGGCCGGGAACTGCACGCGGTCGGCCAGTCGATGAATTGGCTCAAGTGGCCCGTCAACAGCGACATCATGAACTGGTGGTCGTTGGTGAAGTGGGAGTACGACGGCCAGGTCGTCTACGGCGAAGACCAGGACTTCATGAACTTCCGGCACTATCGCAAATACTGGAAGCGTCTCCTGGAGATGGATCCTGGCCTGATGCACTGCTTCCCGCCGTCGCCCGACTACCCGCCGTACGGCAACCCGTAATTCCCAGGATCCGCGCGAGGTCGGCGGCTTCGGCCGGCCCGCCACGGCCGACCGGTTCCCGTCGCATTCCCGAACCCGCGGATTGGTGAACTGTCGATCGCGGCGCGGCTGTGGTTGTTCGTAGCCGCCGGACAACCACAGCCGTACACTGTGTTCGATAGCGATCACATCGAGAACGAAGGGGGTGGACGCGCATAGTGGCGCGACCAACTGTCCGGAGAGCACGTGCCACCCGAGCGGAACGACGTGACCAGATCGCGCAACGACTGCTGACCGCTGCCGAACGCTTCGTCGCAGACGGGACGAGCTTCACAGAGATCAGCGTCGAACAACTGATCACCGAGGCGGAGATCGCGCGTTCGACCTTCTACATGTACTTCGAGGACAAGGGCGCGCTCCTCCTCGAGCTGACCGACCGGGTCACTGTGATCATGGGCCAAGCGGCGCTGGCCTGGCTGGAACTGCCACCCAAATCGAGTCGGGCGGAGTTGAAGGATGCGCTAGGACGAGTTGTCGAGGCTTACTTCGCCCATCGTCACATGCTGGCTGCAGTCGCCGAAGCCGCAGCATATGATCCTCGCGTCAGAGAGCAATACGGGGAAGTGATGGCGCGCAGGATCGAATTCATCTCCGAACACTTCCTGGAGAAGCAACGACAGGGAGCCGTGCGGCCGGATGTCGATGTCCCGTCAGTTACTCCATGGATCACGTGGATGATCGAGCGTTGCCTGTACCAATGGCTCGGGCACGACACGCGAAGCCAGTCGGAGTACACCGATCCGGACTTCACCGACGGACTGACCAGCATCATTTGGCATACCTTCTACGAAGGAGTCGCCTGACCGGTTTGCCGGTGCCGAAGAGCCACGACCACGACCACGACCACGAGGTTCACACACCGAGCAACAGCTCTCAGCAGTACGGACGCGGCGAGGTTGGCGCGAATGGAGTGTGGGATCGGCCGCATCGCCTTGCGCACGTTCGGACCGAGGGACATGGGTGTAGGTGTCGATCCTTACCTCCTCACCATTGGGGCCTGCTCTCGATATCCAGGGTTGCCGGCGCGGATCGATCCTCCGCGTGATGGTGTACCTGAAGGACTGGCAGGACCAGGTCGATCGCCGGGGTGACCGTCAGACCCGGCACGACATCGCCCATGTCGCACCGAACTCCCAGGCGATCAAGGTAGACCACCGAATTCACAGCCGGACGGGTCGATCCCGAAGAAGGGCTCAAACAGCTCGAGAAGGAACAGATCCTCCTGGCATCCAACCGGATTCAGGAAGTCAGCGAATACGTCATCCATGCGAGCGACCCTCCTCATCTGGATGGTCTTGCCGAGGCGGAGCGGCTCGCGCAGAAGTATCCCGGGTAGTTCACGCTGATCGACCTCTCGGATGAGGAGTTCGACAAGGCGGTGGCATTGAACTCCGCCCGGGCTGACAAGCCGCCGCGCAGGTCGAGCTGAACAACCTTCCCACACAGGAACTGTTCACCGAGACCGAGCTCTGCACACTGACCGAATCACTCGGCGATGTCCGCCTGATCCTCGCGGAAGGCAATACCTCCGGGTGTGCTCGGAGATTGTGGCACCACGCCAGGTCGGTGGCCGCACCGCCGTTGGATGCGACGACGAAATATTTGTCGCCGCCCTTGATCCGAATGACGGGATTCTTGCGGATACCGCCGGTAGTCAGGATTACCACAGGCTGGGAGTCCAGCGTGCCGGCTTCGTGGCCACCGGTCGCCTCGTACCGGCTACCTGCTCACGCGTTCGTGTGTCCGGGCTGGGTAGGTCATGCGATGTCCATCCTCGGCGAGCGGTGCAGCCAGGTCGCGATCTCGTTCGCAACCTTCCCGACTCGACCCTTCAGTCCTCATGCGGTGCAGTGGCCGGCAGTAACCATCGCCGAAATCCACGCGCACCTGGATGTCCTGGTGTTCCTAGACAGGCTGAGCGAGGACAACCAGTGTCCCTGGTGAGCTAGGCCCAGACCGCGTAGCCGCCGCACACATAGGCTCCTGAACAGCGACGATGCCGAACATCTGGCCGCGATAGCCTCCGCGCTGCACAGCCTGGCACGCGCAGTCGGCGGCCGGGTCGACAAGGGGCTCTGCAGCAGACCGTGGTCGAACTCGCTGCGAGCTGATCCATCTGCTCGAACATCTCATTGCTCGATGACGGATCGCAGCTACGTAGTGATCTACGTGTCCGCCCGGATTCGCGGCTGTGATCCAAATCGCATGCTGGTGGAATGCACAACACATCTGACCGCGATTCAGTGGCGGACTCCCCTCACCACCAGCGGCTGGAAGAGCGAGATCGGCCTGCGGATGCCCTTCCACGCGATGGGTGTCCTGGCGGGCAAGCACCGCGGCATTCCGGACGCCCCCCTAAACAGCCAACTCTGGATCGAGGGGCTCGGCCAAAGCCGAGCCCCTCACCTCTGCTGATCACAGGCCGGGCCAGACCTGGGCCGCGATTGATGCTGACCTTGACGATCAACTGCACCACAAAGGTCAGCGATCACTCCTCGACCACGATCGAACAATGCTCCGCCGATTTCGATCTCGGACCCTCAACACTGTTGATGCGGTCCGATGCAAATCACCAGACGAGTCGCATCGGACGGCAGACCGATCAAGCGCTATAGACCACGTACTCGATGCACTGTCTACGCTTCCGATCAGGTTCCCCGTGGACCGGCGCAGCGGCCGGAGCCTCAGCGCGGCGCCATGCGGATCGCGCCGTCGAGCCGAATCGTCTCCCCGTTGAGCATCGGGTTCTCCACGATATGCCGCGCCATGGCTCCGAACTCGGCAGGGTCACCCAGCCGAGACGGGTGCGGTACCTGGGCGCCCAGGGATGCGATCGCGTCCTCGGAGAGCGTATCGAACAGCGGAGTATGGAACAGTCCGGGCGCGATCGTCATCACGCGGATCTTCAAGCTTGCCAGGTCGCGCGCGACCGGCAGGGTCAAACCGACGATGCCGCCTTTGGAGGCGGAGTAGGCGGCCTGCCCGATCTGGCCGTCGTAGGCGGCAACAGACGCGGTGTTGATGATCACGCCACGCTCCTCGCCGACCGGTTCGGTCTTCGAGATCCGTTCCGCGGCGAGTCGAAGGACGTTGAACGTGCCCACGAGATTGACGTTGATCACGCGGGTGAAGTCTGCCAGCGGAAAAGCGCCGGTCTTGCCGACGGTCTTGTTGGCGACTCCGATTCCGGCGCAGTTCACTGCAACACGCAGATCACCGAGATCCGCAGCGGCGTCCAGCGCGGCACAGATCTGCTCCTCGTCGGTGACATCGGCGGCAGCGAACACCACGTCGTCGCCCAGTTCCTTCGCGACCGCCTCACCAGCGGAAGACGGCAAGTCGATGATGACGACTTTGGCGCCGTGGCTGTGCAACTCGCGAACGGTGGCCAGCCCGAGGCCGGATGCACCGCCGGTTACCACCGCGACTGCGTTCTTGATCTCCATTTCGGTCCCTACTTTCCTGGTTCTTACATCTGTTCCGTGGTGCGGTGAGAGAGGCGACGGCCCGGCATCGTTCTCACCACGCGGAGGCGGTCTGCTCCATCACCGCTTTGCCGACAATCTGTCCGCGTTCCAGCGCAGTAAGCGCCTCGGCGGCGTCGGCCAGCGGGAATCGCGCGCTGACGAACGGCCGGAGCCCTTGCGCGACAAGCCCGCCCAGCTCTGTCATCGACTCCGCGAAAGCCCCAGGGTGAACACGCATGTACTCACCCCAAGCGACCCCGGCGACCGACACGTTGCGCAACAGCAGTCTGTTGACCTTCACCGACGGGATCTGGCCCCCTGCCGCGAAGCCGACAACCAGCAAGGTTCCCTCCGGCGCCAAGACGCGAACAGCCTCGTCGAAGGCCGGTCCACCAATCGGATCGAGCACATGATCCACACCGGTGCCGCCGGTGAGTTCCCGTACCCGCGCGGCCCAGCCGTCGGTCAGCGGAACCACATGGTCGGCGCCGAGGGCGATCAATTGCTCGGCCACCCCTTCCCGCCTGGCCACTGCGATCACTTCGGCTCCCAGCGCCTTTCCCACCTGGACAGCGGCCGTGCCGATGCCGCCCGCGGCGCCGAGCACGAGGAGCTTCTGTCCCACCCGTAGGCTCGCGCGCCGGGTCAACGCGAAGTGGACCGTCTGGAAATTCGAGAGCAAAGCGGCGGCGGCTCCGAACTCCAACTCGGGAGGCTTGATCGCTACCGCCACGGGATCGACTGCCACGAACTCGGCGTAGCCACCGAGCTGCGAGCAGAAGGCCACAACCTCGTCGCCGACCTGCATGCCGCTGGCTTCCGGCGCCGAGGAGACCACACCGGATACCTCGAATCCCGGGACGAACGGCGCCGGAACTCGCATCTGGTACTTCCCGTAGGTCATGAGCAGGTCGGGGAAGTTGACCCCGGCCGCGCGAACCTCGATGAGCACTTTGTCCCTGCTGTCCGGGACCGGAATCCGGGTGGTCCGCAACGCGGCCGGGCCCCTGAGGTCCGTCAGCTGCACAGCCGCCATCGTGCTCCCGAAATCAGACATCGAGGCCAACGGGCTCGCCGGCGACGATCTGATCGAGATACTCGCCCATCCCGTACAACTCGGTGCCGTCCTCACCTGTCCAGCAGACCTGGCTCTCGAGAATGCGCGTCGTCAGTTCGGCTCCGGACGCCTCCACTTTCCGGTGCCGCAACGGCACCGTCACACCAGCTTTGCCGGTGAACCGCCAACTTCGTCGGTCGTCGGCGATGAGTTCGATCGCGATATGGCGCGTCACGGCCTTCTCGTCGCGTTCGGTCCGGACCTTGATAGTCGAGCAGTGGTGGACACCGTCGTGATCCCAGACGAACCCACCGGTCAGCGGAGCGCCGTTCTCGCTGCCGAAGTAGGCACCCATGAATCCGGCCGTCCGGGTGGACCCGTGCAGCCACCGATAGAACCACGGCGCCTGCCACGACCGTGGACCCCAGGAGTGATCACGCAGGCCGACGCCGTCGATCTCGTAGGCCGTGCCGTCCACGACGATCTCTCCGGTGACGGCCATGGGCTGCTCGTAGTGATTCGGCGCGAAAGCCGGTCCGTCACCGTCGAAACTGTGCTCGTACGGATCGGCAAGCCTTTCGAAGACCAGCGCGGCGGTGCAGGTGACCAGGGGCGTGTCTGCCAGTTGCCGCGGATCGGACAGGATCTCCGGGTCGTCGAGGAGATTGATCGTGCCGTCGAAGGTCGCGCGCAGTCTGGTGAGCGGCTCCTCGACGTGGAACTCGAGCCCTGATCCCGCCATCTTTGCATTGCTGGTCACCTCGGGCCGCGCGAAGCCGAACGCCACCCTGCCATCAGGAAGGTATACGCAGACGGTTCGTTCGCCGCGACCCTCATTCGGCCGGTTCGCCAGCCGGACGAAACCACCGATTCGGCGGGTCGGGTCATGGAACTGGAAGTACATGGATTCGTTGAAGTTACGTTCGTCCCCGACCGGGTGCGTGTAGTCGTCCTCGGGCTTCATTCGTGTCTTCTCTCGCTGTGTCGAAGTCGATATCGGCGGCTGTCGTGCTCAGCCACGTGCCAGGTCGCCTGCCTCGACGAGCAGGAACCCGATCGTCGCGTCGAGCTCTGTCAGATCGACCGCACCGTGGTCGCCCATGGCCCCGGACCGGCGCCTCAGCAGGACACCCTGCAGCAGCGTCGCTGCTCGCCAGTGCGTGAACGCGCGGTGATAGCCGATACCGCTGGCATCGAAACCAGTTGCATTGCAATATGCTTCGATGAGCTCGACGCGGTCGGGGAATCCACCTGCCCGGGTGGGGCTCGGCATGGTGATTCGCGGCTCATCCGGTCCGCGCCAGTCGTCGATGAGCCACGCCAGATCAGCGAGCGGGTCGCCGAGTGTCGCCAGTTCCCAATCCAGGACCGCTGTGATCCTGCTGTCGGCGACCAACAAGTTGGAGAGCCGGTAGTCACCGTGGGCGAGCACCAGCCGCTGCTGTTGCGGGATGTCGCGTTCGAGCAGAACACGAACGTTCTGCCACGCCGCGTCGTGCGCCGATCGGTCACCCCACTGCGACCAACTCCGGACCGCCCGCCGAATCTGACGTGGCAGGTATTCGGTCGCGGGGCCGAGATCACCCAGTCCGATCTCCGCCGGATCCAAGCAGTGCAGTCTGGCGAACACCTCGATGACGGCACGCCCCAGCTCCGAACGTTGGTCCGGACTCAGCGCTTCAGCGTCGGCTTCCGATTCCAACGCCGCACCTGGCATCTGCGTCATGACGTAGAACGGTGCTGTCTCGTCGGTCCCGATCACCGTGGGAACTGGAATCCCGGTTCCGGCGAGTCTGTCCAGAATCCTCGCCTCGCGCAAAACGTCGTGCGCGCTCGGGTCGTGCCTACCCGGCGGGGGTTCGCGCAGCACCCAGCAGCCGCCCGCTTCGTCCCGAACCAGACTGGTGACATTGGACTGACCGAATCCGATCCGATTGATGCTCAGCGCACCGCACACCTCGGCGCGCTCGGACAACCACCGCCCGAGTCGCGTTGCCTTGTCCGCACTCGAGCCGACTTCGGATCCAGCGCTCTCGGCATCGTCCATGTTGTCGTGCATCAGCTCCCAGCCTCCAACACCTGCAGCACTCAACCGCGCCACAATTTAATCTATTTTTGAATCTAATCCGAGCGGCATGGTCCGTCAAGTGTCACCGACTGCCGATCGATGCGAGCAACCCCACCCGGACCGGCCGGCATACCGCCTGGTTCAGTCACCGACGCCGCGCAAGGACCTCAGAACATCGACCGCTGCCCGCTCACCTGCGATATAGGCGGATTCGATCCCGGACTGAGTGAGGTAGTCCCCGGCTATCCGGATACGCGCGGGCTGCATCGCCAGGAGTTCCAGCATCCTCCGGTAGTGCCCCGGTGCCGCTGTCGCGAGTCCGTACTGCCGGTAGTAGACCTGAGTGAAGTCCGGTTCCGCATAGCCGTGAACTTTGCCGAGAACCTCCAGCGCGGCATCCGGTAGCTGCTGTTCGGTCAGCTGCGCTGATCGTGGGCCGTCGAAGTAGACGCTGGCGACCTGGCCACCAGGGGGCGTCGAGCCCGGCCGACGTCGCTCACCGAGAAGAACCCCGATGTCCGAATGTTGCCCGACCCCGACCGGCACCACGAGATCGTGCGGAGCTTTCGGCCAGGGATCCCGCGCGAATCCGAAGGCGACGTGATGCAACGGGATGGCCTGTACCGAATTCAGCGCCGCGATCGCCTGGGCGGAGAATGCCTCCCGGCAGAGGTCCGCAGCAGAGAAGGGATCGGTCGCGACGACCACTGCGTCAGCCGTCAGCTCGCCTCCGGACGTCTCGACCGTCACACCGGAAGGCAGCGGGCGAATAGCGGTCACCGAGGTGTTACAGCGAACCTCCACGTCCTTCAACTGCCAGGCGGTCACTCGATCGAGACCTTCGGTCGGGACTGTGAGGCGAGTCTTCGAGGGCTCGCGGAGCAGACCGATGAGGAATGAGCGAGAGATCGTCGAGAGGTCGGCGCCGGTCAGCGGCTCCATGAGTGGGCGTACGACGTACTCGTGTACTCGATCCCCCAGGCAACGCCGCGACCACGCCTCCATGGATTCGCCGTTGTCGGCCGCTGCGAGAGATGCCAGATCCCACGGCACCGGACCACGGCGCAGATTGAGCCTTGCAGCGACGCGGAGGAACCGGATCTTGTCGGACATGGTGAGCTGCGGAAGGCGAAGAAAACTGAGCGGGCGGTCGAATCGCACCGGGTAAGCCTCACCGTTTTCGAACAGCGCGGTTCCTGCCTTCCAGGGCTGAACATCCTTGGACCGCCCCGACTTTCGCAGGAACGCCAGAGTCCGGGCGTAGGACCCCATCACGAAAATGGCGCCGGAGTCGACAGAGAATCCGCTGTCGCGCACCGTCAGTGTCCGGCCACCCACTTCGGCCTCTTTTTCGAGAACCGTGACACCGACACCGGCATCGCTCAGCACTCGAGCGGCGGCAGCACCCGACGGTCCCGCTCCGACCACAACCACGTGTGAGGTACGCACGTTCACCCTCCCCGATTCGCGCGGCCGACCACCCGGATCGACACGATCGCTTCGCACACAGTACTAGATTTTAATCTAAACTAAACCAGCCGATGCCTCAGCCACGCATCCGAAGGAGGTGTGTCCGCCCAGATGGGACCGAGTCCGCTAGGACAACGAGTCCCGCCGAGCGGTCAATCGCGATGGAGTACCCCCACGAACGCCGACACAACGATGTGCTGGACGCGGCTCGACCCGAGGCTGTGGCAAAGCAGCATGCCCGCGGCAAGCTCACCGCCCGCGAACGCATCGCTCTTCTCGTCGACCCCGACAGTTTCTACGAGATCGGCGCGCTCGCAGTCCCCGATCCGATGCCCGGTCCTGCTGAATCCGTACCGGCCGACGCCCTTGTCACCGGTACAGGCCGGATCGATGGTCGACCCGCGGTAGTGATCGCCACCGACTTCACTGCCGCCGGCGGAAGCAACGGCGTCGTCGGCAACGAGAAGTTGCGTCGATCATGGGAGATCGCCGCGGCGCGTGGCATCCCGGTAGTGATGCTGTTCGACGGGGGTGGGCATCGCCTTCAAGAGGGCCTCGATGCCCGCACCTTCGCCGGCGGGTTCGACATCCAGCAAGTGCAGACTCGCTTGTCGGGTTGGGTCCCCATGGTCGCGGCCATCCTCGGACCTGGTTTCGGCCAGCCGACGTTGACAGCATCGCTGTGCGACTACGTTGTGGCGGTGCGCGGGACGGCCAGCCTCGGCATGGCACCGCCCGCGTTGGTTCGCGCCGCCACCGGTGAGGAGATCGACGCGGAGTCGCTGTACGGCGCCGACGCCCAAGCCGGCTTCGGCACGATCGACCTCGCGGTCGACACAGAGGAAGACGCCCTCGACGCGCTCCGCTGGTACCTCGAATTGCTGCCTGCCAACGCCGACCAGCCACCACCGACCGAGCACCCCACGGGCCCCGACCCCGAGGCCGCGACTCGGCTGGATACGGTCGTGCCCGCGAATCTGCGCGTTGGCTACGACATGGACCTCGTTATCGCTGGTCTGGTCGATGAGGAAAGCCGCGTGGACCTCAAGAGCGCGTACGCGCCGAATGTGATCACCGCGCTCGCCCGCATCGAAGGCCGGCCGATCGGGATCGTGGCCAACCAGCCGCTACACCTGGCAGGAACGCTGGATGCGCCCGGCGCCCGTAAAGCCGCTCATCTGATCTCGCTGTGCGACGCGTTCGCCATCCCGATCCTGGTCCTCATGGATCTGCCCGGCCTGGCCGTCGGCACCGTGGCCGAGCGTGAGGGACTGGCGCGGGCGAGCGCGCACCTGTCCCTCGAGCTGGGCGCTGCTACAGTGCCGACATTCACCGTCGTGGCCCGCAAGGGATACGGCGGCGGCTACGTCGTCATGTCCGGCGGACGCACCTATCACCCCGAACTCGTGGTCGCCTGGCCGCATGCCGAAACCGCGGTCATGGCCGTGGAAACCGCTGTGGAACTGGTGTACCGAAGCGAGATCGCCGACGCCACCGATCCCGGCGCTCACCGGGCACAGATGATCGAGGCTTTCCAGCAGCGCCTCACCGCGATTCGAGCGGCCGAAGGCTTCGGCGTCGACGTCGTGCTCAAGCCCAGTCAGACACGTGCGTGGCTCGACCAGACGCTCTCGCATCTACCGCCACGCCGCGCCCTCGAAACCCGAACCCCACGACTGCATCCCGTCGCACCCCTCTGACCTGTCGGCACCGGCAGCCCGCGCCACGGCTCGGCCGGCGGCTGATAGACGATCTCCTTCCACTATCCGTCGTCAGCCGGACAGCAGGCGGGAAACGATTGATCGTCGGCGTCGGGCACACCGGCTCGAACTCGCCATGCCATATTCGACCCATGCCGGAGTCCAGCAAGCCGAAGCGCCGCACCCAGGCCGAAAGGGTCGCCGAGTCGACTGAACGCATCATGGCGGCGGCCATCGAGCTCATCGCCGAACAGGGCTACGAGGCGACAACGATGGGCGCGATCGCCGATCGCGCAGGGTTTGCCCGATCGATGGTGAACTCGAGATTCGGAAGCAAGGCCGGCCTGCTCGACGCCCTGTTCGAGGAACACTGGATCAACGAGTTGGTCACTGCGGTCGACGCCGCCGAGGACGGGCTTTCCGCGGTGTTGAGCATGATCGAGCGACTGCGCGAGTTCGTCCGCACCGAGCCGGTCCGCCTACGCGCATTTCTTGTGGTGAGTTTCGAGGCCGTCGGCCCCTCGTCGATACCTGCCGCACAGGTCACGGGCCCGCTGTCGACTCTCGACCGCGCAATGAGCGCCGCACTGCGACGCGGCATGGAAGACCACACCGTCACCACGCTCGACGATCCGGACTTCCACGCGGCCAGGCTCATCGACATCGGGGTCGGCATGGCCTACCGGTGGGCCATCGATCCGGACGGATACCCGTTTGCGAACAGGCTGGTCACCTGGAAGGACGAGTGCGCTCGCACCTACCGCGCGTAGCGCGACAGCGCTCAGGGGTTGACACGACCGGGAAACTTATCGACACTATCGTCGATAAGTTCTCCTGTGGTGCGCGTCATGCCCAACGGCTTTTCGTATGGCGGCCTCCACCCCGATCGAGCGCTTGGAGGAACCATGTCGCCACAGTTGTCCGCTGGACCCGTCACCGATCTCGGCACCCTGTCACCGGAGGCAGCAACCGAGATCCTGAGGCGCCACCACGACCTACCCGGGTACGTCACCGAAGTGACGGCTCAACCGTTCGGAACCGGACAGGTCGCGAACTGCTCCCGGCTGACCCTCTCGTTCACCGGCGACCGCGGTGATGCGCCGGATTCCCTGATAGGCAAGTTCGCCTCAGACGACGCCAACAGCAGGGGGGTCGCGGCCGCCACCGGTTTGTACGCACGCGAATTGGGGTTCTACCGCGAGCTCGCGCCTGGCCTCGCGGTGCGTACTCCACAGCTCTACCACGCGGATGCGTCCGAGAACGGCTCGTTCGCGCTTCTGCTGGAGGACGTCGCCCCCGCGCAGGTCATCGATCAACTCGACGGTTGCGGCCCCGAACATGCCGAGCTGGCGATCCGCGAGGCAGCCGCCCTGCACTCCTCGTCATGGGGTCGCGATGAACTGCAGAACCTGCCGTGGCTGCAGTCGTTCCAGCCGATTCTGCAGGCGACCGTCGAAGCTCTCCCGGGCTTCCACGCTCAGTTCCGCTCCACCTACTCCGATCTCATCGACTCTTCCGTGCTCGAGGTAGCCGACGACTTGGTCGAAGCGATGCCGTCCTGGATTCGACTCGCTTCGCCGGGCTATGCCCTGTGGCACCACGACTTCCGTCCCGACAACCTCCTCTTCGATGCGAACAACGGAGCGGACCCGCTGGTTGTCGTCGACTGGCAGACGGTGTCCTACGGTCCTGCCATCGCCGATGTCAGCTACTTCCTCGGCTGCGGCCTGACGGTCGAGGATCGCCGAGCGCACGAACGAGAACTGGTCGCCATATACCACGACGCGCTTACCGATGCCGGGGTGCGTGGTCCGAGCCGGGAGGAATGCTGGCAGGCATACCTCGACCACGCTGTCACCGCGATGTTCATGGCCGTTCATGCCTCGGTGCGGGTGGAGCGGACCGAACGCGGTGATGCCATGTGGGCGTCCTGGCTGGAACGCGCCGCGGCACAGCTCACCGACCACGACATTCTGTCCAGGTACTGAGGAGACACCGTGCTGACATCGTTCGACGACTACCCGATCCATCAGACATCAGTACCCCTCGCACAACCCGGCCACGGCAACCCCCATCAGTACGATCGCTTCTGGTTCAACGGCTTCCGCGAGGATCTGTTCTTCGGTTTCGCGTTCGGCTCGTACCCGAACAAGCAGATCATGGACGCGGCCTTCTCGGTCGTTCATGACGGCGTGCAGCGTTCGGTCTTCGCGAGTGGACGGAGCAACCCAGATCCGGTGGACCTGGAAATCGGCCCGGTTCGGATCGAGATAGTCGAGCCTATGCGGATCAATCGTGTGATCATCGACGCGGCCGAGCACGGCTTGGAGGCTGATCTGACATTCACCGCGACGACAGCTGCCGTCGAGGAGGCCCGCCAGATCAAGTACGACGGCCCATTGCTTTTCCTGGATTCCACCCGTGCCACCCAGTGGGGGACTTGGACCGGAAGTCTTGCGGTAGAGGGCTCGACTATCGAGCTAGGAGACGGTATCTCGGCGACCAAGGACCGTTCGTGGGGTGCACGCCGGGTGCAAGGCCCCGCAGACGGAGCACCCCAGCGTCCTCCTGCGGTGCTGTTCTTGTGGTCGCCCATCCACTTCGACGACATGGCCTTCCATCACCTCACCTTCGAGAATCCCGACGGGTCGCAATGGGCACACGAGGGCCTGGTGGTGCCCAAGATCGAGCTCGGAGCGTCTGTCGTCGGCCCCGGGACAGAACCGACGCGCCTCGCCCGCGTCGAGCATCGCATCGAGTGGCGTCCGGGGTCCCGGCGCGCAGAGCGAGCCACCCTGATCACCCACTCGCTCGACGGCACCACCGACGACATGGTCCTGGAACCATTGATGACGTTCCAAATGAAGGGAATTGGATACGGCCACCCGCAGTGGGGCCACGGTGCCTGGCACGACGAGATCGCCGTCGGCTCCGAAAGTTATACCGAGGAGTCGCTCGATCCACTCATGCCGGAGAACATTCACGTCCAGCAGCTCGTCCGGGCGACCTGGCGCGGAAAGACAGGCTTGGGAGCGCTGGAGCAAATCCTTCTCGGCCCGCACCAACGCTACGGTTTCGACTCCTACCTGGGATCACGCACTCGGTAGCGATCGAGTCGACCGAGGGGGCCATGGCGAGTGACCCGGTCACGCCTTCGGCCTTCTCGGTCAATCGCGACCAATATGCAGCAGCCGTGAGCAGATTCTCACTACGGCATCGGTGGCCAGAGGATCGGTGCGAAAGCGGGCACTGCGCGCGGTGTCGTTGGCGATCGCCAGTACCGCCTGGATTCGGATCCTCGCGGCAATCGGGTCGAGGTCCGGACAGTGCGCAAGCATCAGATGTGCCCATTCACCGAGGTATTCACGACGGTCTCGGTCAGCGGCGTCACGTTCGGCCTGCGGAAGATGAGGATGGTCGGTAATGATCAACCCGACCACATGGTGGTGGCGGCGAGTGAACAAGACATAAGAACGGACCAGCATCGACAGTGCTTGCTCAGGCGTGGTCGCACTGTCGTAGACATGGTCGAGCTCGGCCAGAAGCGCCGCCGTACAGCGGGCAACAGCGGTGGCCAAGATGGCCTGCTTGGAGTCGAAATGGTTGTAGACGCTTGTGCCGGCGATCCCCACCGCGGCCCCGATGTCTTCCAAGCCGACGGACAAGTACCCTCGGCGGGCAAACATCCGGATAGCCTGGGTCAGTAGGGCTTCGCGGCGCGCAGCGGGGATGAGCAGGGGCCTCGGCTCGACTGCGCTGGTTCCCGACAACCCGACGGGCAGTGGGGTATCCAGCACAGCACCGACCATCTCGGCAAGTAGGGCGAGGTAGTCGGCTCTCGGTAGTTCCAGCCGGTGGAACGACGGGCTGGTCAGCGTCGCGATGACGACGCGAGCCGACATATCGGCCGCCGCAGGTTCGAGTTCCGGATGCGTGTCACCTATCGCCCGAGCCAGACAGTCCCCGATCCCACGCATCGTGGATCGCATGGCCGCCGCGTCGATCTCGGCCAGGTGACGGGCTTCTCGTTGCCACAGCAGGCCGAATTCTCGGTGGTCGAGCGCGACCGCACAGAGCTGGGCGATCGCATCGTCCCGGTGACCGAGGTCGATTGCCGCGAGGGAGTCGAGTACCGGCGCCAAGCTGGCAACGAGTACCTCGCGGAGCAGGTCCTGCTTCCCGGAGAAGTGCCGGTACAGGGCAGAGGGGCCGATACCGACACCCTCGGCGATATCGCTCATACCCACTGCGGCGTAGCCGCGTTCGTAGAACAGCCTGGTCGCGACGTCGACGATGAGGACTCGTCGGTTGCGCGGTCGGATGGCGCGCTGCGCTGGCATCGGATCGCCTATCCGCACCGTCATGCCAACCCCTCAGTCCTCTAGCGGAGCGCGCGTTTCGCCTTGTCGGCCGACATCACGGGCCGACCGGAACGCTGCCATGCCCTATTCCAGCACGGAAGCGCTGCAGCCGTGTGACTGCACGCCGGAGCACCATCAGCGGAATCACCGATACACAACCATGTCCATTCACTTATTTGAGGTGAACTGCTTGACATCAAGCTATGACGCTCACCAAACTATGGCGACTGATACCTACATCAGTTCACAAATGGTGATCGTCAGGCAGAGGCGTCGCGAAGGTTGCACTCGTCGGTGCTACCGGCATGAGCTCTGCGTGCGTCCGGGTGACACGGGATCGAAACCACGTCGACTGTGATGGCAGTCGATCGCACAGCAGCGGAGGCACGTCGTTGAAGCGTCATCGGCCACTGATCGGATTCAGCGTCTTCGCGCTCGTTTCTCTGCTGGTCATCGTGGTCGTGTGGAACACGCTCGCCCGCACGGTCGACGGAGACACCCGCAAGTACACCGCGATCTTCACCGATGTCCTGGGCCTACGCGTTGGTGACGACGTCCGCATGGCGGGCGTGCGTGTAGGGAAAGTCGAAAAGATCGGACTCGACGAAAAGTACAACGCCAAGGTGTCGTTCATCGTGCAGAGCGACCAGACGGTCTTCGACGACACCAAAGCCCTTGTCCGCTACCAGAACCTGATCGGTCAGCGCTACGTCGCGCTGACCCCGGGCAAGGCGCCGAGCCCGAAGGCGCTCGAGAGCGGTTCGGTCATCCCGATCGAACGCACCGAGCCCTCGTTCGATATCTCCGCGCTGCTCAACGGTTTCCAGCCGCTGTTCCAGGCGCTGGAGCCGGCCGAGGTCAACGCCATGTCGGAGACACTGATCCAGGCGCTGCAGGGTGACGGTGTCTCGCTGTCGTCCTTCATCGTCCAGGCGGCGCAGCTGGCCTCGGATTTCCAGCGTCGGGACGCGATTCTGTCCGACGTGATCACCAACCTGTCCGGTGTGATGGCCGGGTTGGCCAAGCGAGGGGATGAATTGGAGACCCTGGTTACCCAGACCCGGGCGCTGATCGGCGGGCTCTACGAACAGGGACAGTCGCTGCAGGCCTCCACGGTCGTGCTGGCCGACGCGACGACCTCGCTGGTCGGCATGGTCGGCAAGATCCAGCCCAAGCTGGCGGCGGCGCAGAACTCGTCCACCGCGGCGCTGAACCTGCTGCTGGCCAACGGCGCCAAGCTCGACCAGGTCGCGATCGACATGCCGTCGATGCTCGCCGACCTGGGCCGAGTGAGTTCTGAGGGCACCCACGCCAACGGCTACCTGTGTGGCCTGGACATCTCGCTCTACGGGGTCCTGTTCCCGCGCGGTCTGTTCAGCCAGATCGGCGGCACCTCCCACTCCGAGGTCTGCAGATAGCCGAACGCGTGAAGTGCGGCACGGCCAGTCGGATCGGGAGCCCGACCGCCGTGCCGTCGCTGTCAGGACCCGAAGAACCACCACTTCCGCGGTGGCGAGTCCGCAGCGCAGGAACAGCGTTGCGATTTCGGCACATTGCCGAGCACCTGCTCGACATGGCTACCGCATCCGCTGTAGCTGGGCTTGCCGCATGTGCGACAGGTGATTCGTTGACACATGTGTCGTTCCTTTCGGTTGGCGTCGGCGGATCTCGGACCGGATCTACCGACGTTGTTCTGCGGTGGCATCGCGCCAGGTTCGATACCCACCGTCGAGATTGACCGCGTCGCGCCCGAGCTGGGTCAACAGCCGCGTCGCACTGTTTCCACGCTGGCCGACCTGGCACAAGACCAGGACCGGACCGTCAGGGATCTCTTTCGCACGATCGCGCAGTTCATCGAGCGGGATGTTGAGCGAACCCGGGATCGAACCTGCGGCGAACTCTTCCGCCGACCGCACATCGACCGCCTGCGAACCCGTGGCGATCGCGTCGTCGACTTCGTACCACTGCGCCGTCCGGAGTCCTCCGATGCGCAGATTGTCGGCCATGTAGCCGAGCATGTTCACCGGGTCCTTGGCCGAACCGAACGCGGGCGCGTACGCCAGCTCCAAGTCCATCAGCCGCGATGCTGTGATGCCGCCCGCCATCGCGGTAGCCAGCACGTCGATGCGCTTGTCGACACCATCACCGCCGACCGCCTGGGCTCCCAGAATTCGGTCGGTTTCAGGATCCACCAGCAGTTTCACCGACATGGCCCGGGCATCCGGATAGTACCCGGCGTGCGAGAGCGGGTGCGTATGCAGAACCCGGAACGGGCGGCTGGCAGCCCACAGCCGCTTCTCGCTCCAGCCGGTCATCGCCGCGGTGAGATCGAAGACGCCCAGGATGGCAGTGCCCTGGGCTGGTGGATCCACGACGGGCAACCCCGCGATGACATCGGCCACGAGCCTGCCCTGCCGATTGGCCGCATTGGCCAGCGGCACCAGCGTGGACCGGCCCGACACCGCGTCCTTCTTCTCCACCACATCGCCGACCGCGTAGATCCCTGGCGCCGAGGTACGCAAGTGGTCATCGACCACGATGCCACCACTGGAACCGATGTCGATCCCGGCCTCCCGAGCGAGACCACTTTCCGGGCGCACCCCGATCGCCATCACGACCAGCTCCGCCGGTACATCTCGCCCGTCGGACAGCGTCACGGTATCGGCTTGGATGCTCGCCACCTCCGCCCCCAGCTCCAGACGGATCCCGTGTTTACGCATCTCGGCAGCGACGGGCGCGGCCATCTCGACATCCAGCGGCGCCAGCACCTGCGTGCCGCGTTCTACCACCGTGGTCGCGATTCCCCGCCGTACCAGGTTTTCGGCCAGCTCCACGCCGATGAAGCCGGCACCGACGACCACCGCCGACCGCACGTCGGCCACCTCCTCGGCCATGCGGTCGACATCCTCGACATCCCGTAACACCAGCGCGCGTCCCACCCCGGGTATGGGCGGCACAACCGCTGACGCACCGGTACTCAACACCAGCTCATCGAAGGATTCGACATACTCGCGCGCCGTATCCACCTCATGGACGATCACCGTCCGTGCGACCGGATCCACCGCGACGACTTCATGCCGCACTCGCACGTCCAGGCGAAACCGCGCGGAGAGCGCCTTCGGGGTCTGCAGCAGCAGCGATTCGCGCTTCGGGATCACGCCGCCGACGTAGTAGGGCAGACCGCAGTTCGCGAACGAGACGTGATCGCCACGCTCGAGAACGACGATCTCGGCCGATTCATCCAGTCGGCGCAAACGGGTGGCTGCCGACATCCCCCCAGCAACCCCACCAACGATCACAACTCTCATCTCGCGCCTCCCAGCGGTCTCGGCACGGCGTGTGCCGCATGCCACTCTTCCGATTTCTATACCCCTGGGGGTATCTTTGGATTCGACAGCCAATATACCCCCAGGGGTATGAAAGGAAAAATGATGAGCGAATCTCTGACGGTTTCCCCAGGTCGAAGCACGGAACCGCCGGGTATATCCGGCGGTATCCTGGGCCGGCTCGGCGCGACGATGGCGGGCCGGTCCAGGCTCGTTGTCGGCGTGTGGCTCGTGCTGTTGGTCGCCCTCGGCTCCGCCGCACCGAGTGTGTTCGACTCGCTCGCAGGGGCAGGCTGGCAGGCCAACGGTTCGGAATCGGTGCGCGTGCGCGAGCTGGCACAGCAGCACTTCGGAGGCAATTCCTCAGCGGCGGTGCAGGTCGTCGTCCATTCCGACGTCTACACCGTCGACAGTCCACAAGTTCAGCAGGCGCTCGACGAGATCGGCACCGTGTTCGAAGGGGATTCCCGCTTCGGCGAGGTGATCGCACCACAGCCCGGGATGTCCATCAGCCCGGACGGACACACCGGCATCCTCATCGCCGGCGCCAACGCCTCCACCGACGACATGGTCAAAGCCGTCGACGAACACAAGGAAGCTCTCACCGCGGTGTCGGGGGACGGGATCGACGTCTACCCGACCGGCGCCTCAGCGCTGTGGAGCGACTTCAACAAGGCCAACCATGACGCCATGATCAAGGCCGAGTTGTTCTCGTGGCCGGTCACATTGGCGATCATGGTGCTGGCCTTCGGGTCGATGGTCGCCGCCGGGCTGCCGCTCCTGCTGACCCTGGCGGGGCTGATCGCATCCGCGGGCGGATTGGTCCTGCTGAACCAGGTCACCCCGATCTCGGTGTGGGCGATGAACTTCGCGATGATGTTCGCCCTCGCGCTGGGCATCGACTACGCGCTGTTCATCGTTGCCCGTTTCCGTGACGCGCTCACCACCGCACCGAATTCCAGAGCGGCCGTCGCCGAGACCATGGACACGGCCGGGAAGGCCGTTGTGCTGTCCGGACTCACCGTCCTGGTCAGTCTGTCGGCCGTGCTGATCGTGCCGGCACCAGCCGTGCGCACCATGGCGGTCGGCATCATGTTCGCGGTTACATTCGTTCTGCTCGCCACCATGACGCTGCTGCCTGCGGCACTGGGTGCCCTGGGCAGCAAGGTCAACGCGGGCGCACTGCCGTACGCCAAGCGCCAGCAGCACCGCTCACCGCGATTCGAGGCGTGGGGCAAGTTGCTGCACGACAAGCCCTGGCCGTTCGCCATCGGCGCACTGCTCGTGTTGATCGCGCTGTCGGTGCCTGTCATCGGCCTGAAGGTGGCGATGCCCTCGATCCAGGTCGTGCCCGATGACGCGCCGGTCCGGCAGGGCTACGAACTCGTGCAGGCCCAGATGGGTAAGGGTGCGCCGGGCATGATCCAGATCATCGCCCCGGCAGGTGAGGCCACACAGGTCGCCGAAGCCGCCCGAACCGTCGACGGCATCAGCATGGTCACCCCCGCCCAGCCCGCGATCGACGGTAGCGGCCTGGTCATGATGCAGGCATTGCCCGACGTCGACCCATCGGACGAGCGGATGGGCGCCATCCTGGACGACCTGCGTGACACCATGCCGGCCGACGCGCTGGCAGGCGGCGCTCCAGCCGAGAACCTGGATCTGCAGGACGCCCTGGACAAATACCTGCCGATCATCGTCGGAATCATCCTGGTGCTGGGCTTCGCGCTGTTGCTGATCGCACTCCAGGCGCCGCTGATCGCCGTGCTGGGGACCGTGGTCAGCCTGCTGTCGACCGCCGCGGCGTTCGGGGTCGCGCGCCTGATCTTCCAGGACGGCCACGGTGCGGGTCTGCTCGGATTCACTCCGCAAGGGTTCCTCGACGGATGGGGGCCGGTGTTCTTCTTCGCGATGATCTTCGCCATCGCGATGGACTACACGGTGTTCCTGCTGGCGACCGCCAAGGAGCACTACGAACACTCCGGTGACCCCAAGATCGCGCAGGTCGACGGGATGGCCCATTCCGGCCGCGTGATCTTCGCCGCCGCGGCGGTCATGGTCGCGGTGTTCTTCACCTTCGCACTCGCCGAGCCGCTGCCACCCAAGGAGATGGGAATCATCCTCGGCGTGGCGGTGCTGCTCGACGCCTTCGCGGTCCGGCTGGTGCTCCTGCCCGTGCTGCTGCGCTTGACCGGCCACGCCGCGTGGTGGTCCCCCGCTTGGCTGCGCAAGGTTCTCCCCTCCATCAGCTTCGCCCACCACTGAGATCACATCCACGGGCTCGCCGCCGGCGGGCCCGTGGATACCCCCAGGGGTATACTGGGTGAACCACACAGAAAGGCACCACCATGGTCGGCAACGAAGAGACTATCGCCCAGGTCCTCAACCGTCTTCGCCGTGCGAACGGACAGCTCGCCGGCGTCATCTCGATGATCGAACAGGGCCGCGACTGCAAGGATGTCGTCACCCAGCTCGCCGCCGTTTCGCGCGCCCTCGATCGCGCCGGGTTCAAGATCGTTGCGACCGGCTTGCGGGAGTGCCTTACCGGAGACACCGCCGACGGCTCGGAACCGATGACCGAAGCCGAGCTGGAAAAGCTCTTCCTCGCCCTCGCCTGAGCACACACTGTGCCGGCGAGCAACATGATTGGATGAATTGCCCATGCCGAATCTCCCCCGACACCAGGGCTGGTCGATCGAGCGCCTCGTGCCGCTACTCGCAGGCGTCTTCGTACTGTTCAGCGTCCTTCTCGCGGTCACGTTTTCGCAGTGGTGGCTGATCTTCACCGGTTTCGTCGGCGCGAATCTGCTGTTCTACAGCGCCGTCGGCTGGTGCCCCGCGACATTGCTGCTGCGGCGCGCCGGCGTTCCGGCCACCTCCGCCGGCTGCCCGACACCGCGTCGCTGACGACGAACATCCACCAAACAGAAACGCTACCGATCATGAGCCTGGCATTGTCCACCACCGTTCACACGAGCTTCGACGAAGCTGTCGAACTGACTCGAGCCGCCCTGTCCGCCCAAGGGTTCGGAGTCCTCACCGATATCGATATGAAAGCCACACTGAAGGCCAAGATCGGTGCAGACATCGAGGACTACCGCATCCTCGGCGCCTGCAATCCGCCGCTGGCCCACCGCGCCGTCAGCGTCGACCGGCAGATCGGACTCCTGCTTCCGTGCAACGTCGTCGTCCGCAGAGATCCCGCGAACGAGGATGCCGTCATCATCGAGGCCATGAACCCCGACCTCATGGTGCAGGTCACGGGCGAAGCCGACCTCGTCCCCGTCGCCACCGAGGCTACGACCAGACTGCGTGCGGCGATCGAATCACTGAGTGACCGCTGACGCGGCAGTCACAACGGCGGGAGCGGTGTCGCCTGGGCCGGGTTCAGCGCGTCCAGCAAGAAGCTCAGATACCGGCGCCGCGCACGGTGTTCCAGGTCGACGGCACCGAACGCGGTGATCATCATCGCGAAAACGTAGGGCACGTCCCTGGGTTCCAGGTCGGGGCGCAGGTTTCCCGCCGCCTGCGCCCGCGCGACCACAGGACCGAAGATCTCTTCACTCTGCGCGAGGAACTTCGCGGTGACCTCGGTCAGGTTCCCGACCGAGGTGGCCAGCTCTCGCTCGTTCTGCATGATGTCGGCAATACGCTCGACAACGTCGAGGAGCTCTGAACGCGGCCGGCCATCAGTGTCGAGTTCTGCCAGCAACGGCAGGACTTCTGTCGTGAGAATCCGTTCATAGACGGCCCGCGCCAACGCCTCACGGTTGGGAAAGTGCCGATACAACGTCGCGATGCCCACCCCCGCTTCGCGCGCGATATGCGCGAGAGTCGCCGAACCACCTTCAGCGGCGAACAGCCGCCGGGCAGCATCGATGATCCGGGCGATGCTCGTAAAAGCATCCGCCCGAAGAGGTTTCGACGCCACGAGGACTTCGCTCCTTCTCGATTGATGGCACCCAGGCTGTGATCGAGCCTACCTTGCCATCAAACCGATAGCTAACTACCGTTTTGATAGTTGGCTATCAGTTCCTTGGCGACGGCGCAGCAGTACGGCCGCAGCCACGGGCCTCCGAGAGGAATCCGCGATGTCTTCCCTGCTGTACCGGATCGGAAGGACCGCCTACCGGCGGCCTTGGCACTTCATTGCGCCTTGGGCCCTGCTACTGGCGGCGACAATAGGTCTGCTCGCCCTCTATCCGCCACACCTCAGCAGCGAGGTCCGGATCGACGACACGCCCGCCCAGAACCTCATCGACGATCTGGCGGAGTCCATGCCGCTGATGTCGGGTGGGCAGGGAATCATCGCCTTCGAGTCCGAGGACGGATCCCGCATCGATACCGGCCAGAACCGGACCGCGTTGCTCGCGGCCATCGACGAGGTGTTCGCGAGCGACCACGTCATCGACGCGCGGAAGGCGATGCAGCAGGAGGTCGCGAAAGGCGCGAACAGTCCCACCGTTCGAGCAGCGACCGCACTCGCCCTGTCCGGCGCCCAAGCGGCACCGCCAGAGGAAGCCGCGACACCGCTCAGCATCGACGGACAAGTCGTACCCGGCGCCCTGATCTCCCCCGACAAGACCGCCGCGGTGCTCCAATTCCAGTTCGACCAGCAGACTTTCGAGCTGCCCTCCGACACCATCGACAACACGGTGGCGCGAGCGGAGCGGGCGACCGCAGGCCACGGCATCTCCGTCCTGCCCTCCGCTTCGATGGTCGAAGTACCCGCTATCGTCGGCATCGGCGAGGTGGTGGGCGTCGCCATCGCCGCACTCGTGCTGCTGGCGACACTGGGATCGGTGGTTGCCGCCGGGCTGCCGCTGGTGACCGCGTTGACCGGGATCGGCGTGGGCGTCGGCGGCACCCTGCTCGTCTCCCATCTGATCTCGCTGCATTCGCTCAGTGCGGTGCTCGGCCTCATGATCGGGTTGGCTGTCGGTATCGATTACGCGTTGTTCATCGTCAACAGGCAGCGCAGATACATCCTCGATACCGGCATGACCGCCGAGGAAGCCATCGGTCGCGCACTCGCGACCTCGGGCACCGCCGTAATCTTCGCGGGTAGCACGGTCGCCATCGCACTGAGCGCGCTGTCCATCGTCCAGATCCGCCTGATCACGACCATGGGCGTCGCCGCGACGGGCACCGTCGTCATCGCCGTACTCACCGCGCTGACGCTGCTTCCCGCCCTGCTCGGGCTCGTAGGTGAACGGATCTGCTCCCCGAAGGCACGCCAGGCCGCAGCCTTCGCCACAGCGACCCGCACACCCGCCCGCGCACCGCGCAGGCTCGCGACCATATGGGTCCGCACGGTGACCAGGCACCGGTTCGTTGCCACGATCGCAGCCCTGCTCATCGCTGGGATCGTGGCGATTCCCGCTGCGCAGATGACCCTGGGACTGCCCTCGGGGGCGAGCTACAACCCGGAAACCCCACAGCGCGAAAGCTATGAGGTCGTCAAGGAACGATTCGGCGCGGGCTACAACGGGCCGCTCGTCATCGTCGCCGATGCCGGCCAGCGGCCAGGGGCGATCGCCGCGGCCGACATTTCCGGACTCTACCGGGATCTGGCGCACACACCCGGCGTCGCCGCGGTAACGCTCGGAGGCGTCAGCGACGACGGGCGGACCGTGGTCCTCACTGTCACCCCGAGCGCAGGACCCACCGATTCCGCCACCGAGCAGCTGGTCCACGCGATCCGAGGCCAGGCGGCTACTTTCGCGAGCGAGCGACGGGTGGATGTCGGCGTCACCGGCTTCACCGCATTGGGGATCGATGTCTCCGCTCGCCTCGCCGACGCCCTTCCTGTCTATCTGGCGGTGGTGGCGATCTTGTCGGTCCTCTTGCTGACCGTCGTGTTCCGCTCCATTGTCATTCCGATCAAGGCCACGCTCGGGTTCATTCTCAGTGTCGCCGCCGCGTTCGGCGCCACCACCGCGGTCTTCGAGAACGGCTGGGGACAATCGTTGCTGGGATTCGATGCAACCGCACCGGTTTTGGCAGTGCTCCCCATCGTCGCCACCGGATTGCTGTACGGGCTCGCGATGGATTACGAGGTATTTCTCGTGTCCTCGATGAAAGAGGCGCACGCACACGGGATGCGCGGCGACGACGCGATCGTCCACGGTTTCGAGCAGGCATCACGTGTCGTGGTCGCCGCCGCGGCCATCATGACCGCCGTTTTCGCGGGCTTCATCTTCAACGAGGATCCGATGATCCGCCAGTTCGGCTTCGCGCTGGCGGTAGGCGTTGTAGTCGACGCGTTCCTGGTACGGATGCTCCTGGTTCCCGCCGTGATGTCCATCTTCGGTGAGGCCGTCTGGTGGTTGCCACGCACACTCCAGCGCCTACTGCCCGACGTCGACATCGAAGGACGGGACATCGATCGAGTACTCGCCGAACAGCATCCGGCGCAGGACGAACTGGTTGCGGCGAAGTCGTAGTCCCGTGATCGGCGTTGGCACCCCGAAACGACACCGGGGAGCCAACGCCGTCCGTGAACCTCACCGGCAGACCGGCTATGCCGACGTGAGAAGTAACACAGGTAAGCCTACGCTAAGTTCTGGGATAATCTGACAGTGCCATTTTTCGACGGACTGAGCGGGCTGGTCAACTACCGGCACTGGCGAGCAGACCACCCGCTGATGGGTGTTGTGTTGTTGCACGGATTGCGGCAGAAGAGCACGGACTACCATCGCTTCAGCCGTCTACTGAATCGCCGAAACATCGACGTATGGGGCATCGACCACATCGGCCACGGACTGAGCGAGGGCGACGTCGACGGTATGCCGGCGATTGACGATCTCGCCGCTCACACACTGCAACTGATTGCGATTATTCGATCCGGCAATCCCGAACTTCCGCTTGCGCTCGTCGGGCATTCACTCGGAGCAGGAACCGCGCTGATCGCAATGCAAGCGAATTCCACTGCCGTGAAGGAAATTTCGGCCGTAGTACTCACCGGAACCCCAGAACGCGTGCTGGCGCTCGGCACTCCGGCCCCCGAAGTGCCGACCTTGGTACTTCACGGCGAGGACGATCGACGGGCGCCGATCCATCCCATCAGGTCATGGGTCGCCGACCGCCCCACCATCACGATGCGGGAATTCCCCGGCGCGGGACACGATCTGCTGCATGAACCCGTACATCAGGAAGTGTCGGAGTCGATGGTCGACTTCGTCCTCGAGAGCCTCGCCGGAGTTCCGGGCGCGACACCTTGCCTGGCGGCAGTCTGACCAGCGACAGCGGCCACATCCCTAACAGACCGCGCCGCGGCAACCAGGGGGTGTGTCCCCGCGGATCTCGGTGGTGCTGGACCTATGGTTGACCGGTGGCTGGAAAACCGAAGGTGCATCGGAACGCAGGCGACGATCAGGCCGAAGGCCCGAAGTCGGCCAAGACACGTGAACGCATTCTGGACGCCGCTGCACACGTGTTGAGCGTGAAAGGTTATGCGGGCACTCGGCTGAGCGATGTCGCCGAGTACGCCGAGCTCCAGGCTCCCGCGATCTACTACTACTTCCCCTCCCGCGAGGAACTCATCGAGGAGGTCATGTGGAGCGGGATCGCGGAAATGGTCCGGCACGTACAGGAAGTTTTGGACGAGATACCGAGCGAGGTCTCACCGCTCGACAGAATCATGATGGCAGTCGAGGCCCATCTGCGCCATGAGCTCGAACTGTCCGACTACGCAACGGCGTCGATCAGGAACAGCGGCCAGGTCCCCGAGCATCTTCGCGCCCGCCAGCTCGCAGAGGAAGCAAGTTACGGCAGGATCTGGCGCAAGCTGATCAAAGACGCCGCCGCCGAAGGACAGATCCGGCGCGGGATGGACCTACATGTGACCCAACTGCTCATCATGGGGTCACTCAACTGGACAGCCGAATGGTGGGCACCTGGCCAGGTGCCCATCGACACCGTCATCCGCACAGCACAATCGTTGATTCGCAGCGGATTCGCGACCGATCAACCCGAACCGGCATCATCGGCGAGCGGCGCGGACGACGGCGAGGCAGGATCCGAACCGGCCTGACCCTTCTGGTCAGGACACAATCCGGAGAGCCTCCGTGGGACACCCCTGCACCGACTCTTCGACAGCGGCGAGCTCGTCGGCCGTGACGCCTTCCTTGAGCTGGATGAGATCGCCGCTGTCGTCGATCTCGAAGAACTCCGGCGCAAGCGACTCGCAGATGCCCAGACCCGTGCACTTGCTCCGATCGACGACGACCTTCATCACTGCCTCCTTCATGAATTTTCGAGACGAATCCAGCCCTTCCGGCCACCACTCGTCTACAACATATAATTGAATATAAATTAAACACTCGCCATGGTCAATACTCGGCACCCTCGAACGCCGCACATCCGGTCGGCGACCGGCGGCCGGAGATCCATCCGGCCGAGGATCGGCGCAAGCCGACGCAGCCACGCCATGTGACGCGCCTCACAGGAACCGCGATTCTCGCGAGCGTAAGTCGACTTACGCGCAAGACCGAGGCAAACTTGCAGCCTGAAGCGGTCTACGACTGACAACCACACCACGACAGGGATCCATGGCTATCAAGCAGGACTACTTCGACACCGCGTTCGAGCTGCTGTCCGAACAGGGCTACAGCGCGCTGAAGCAAGCGGCATTGTGCCAGCGACTCCGGGTGACGACCGGATCCTTCTACCATTACTTCGAGAACTGGCACGACTTCACCGCTCAGCTGCTCGAACACTGGCAAGTCCAGCGCACCACCCAGCTCGTCGAGGTTGCGCAGCAATCCCACGACCCGATCGAACAGCTCGACGCCCTCCTGCGGTTCGCACTCGACCTCCCCCACCGAGCCGAGGCCGCAATTCGCGTGTGGAGCAAGGTCAACCCCGAGGTCCAAGCCATCCAGAAAGCGGTAGATGCGCAGCGGCTGGAAGTGGTCCTGCAAGCCACCCGGACGATCTTCGACGACGAGGAAGACGCACTGAATCATGCCCGCTGGGGGCTCTACCTCCTTGCCGGATACCAAGAACTGGACTCCGGCGAGAACCCCGCGGCGCTCGAGTGGGTCCTCCGCCGCCTACTGCGAGAGCTGAAGGAAAACCAAGCCAAGAAGGCCACGTAGCGCCGTCAGGGCGCGCCTGGTCGCTCACCGCCGAGCCGCCGACGGCGCCACGGGTGCTGTTTTTAATCTATGTTAAAGTACATTCACATCATAGGAGCCCAACGAGGGAGTCAACAGTGAGCGAACTGTCCGCCGAGGAACAGCAGATCGTGGCGACGGTACGCGACTGGGTCGACCGAGAAGTCCGCCCCGTCGCACGCGAACTCGAACACGCCAACGAATACCCCGAAAAACTCATCGAACAGATGAAACAACTCGGCATCTACGGCCTGGCGATTCCCGAGTCCTACGGCGGCGCACCGGTGTCGATGCCCTGCTATGTCGGCGTGACCGAGGAACTGGCCCGTGGCTGGATGAGCCTGGCCGGCGCCATGGGCGGCCACACCGTCGTCGCCAAACTCATCCACACCTTCGGCACCGAAGAACAGAAGCAGCGCTACCTGCCGGATATGGCCACCGGCAAGATTCGCGCCACGATGGCGCTGACCGAACCGGGCGGCGGATCCGACCTGCAGGCCATGACCACCACGGCCGTGCCCGACGGTGACGGCTACCTGATCACGGGATCCAAGACCTGGATCAGCAACGCGCGGCATTCGAAACTGATCGCGCTGCTGTGCAAGACCGATCCCGCCGCTCAGCCGGGCCACCGCGG